>JABUEY010000220.1 GCA_013314815.1 Syntrophobacteraceae bacterium | reverse complement strand
GCGAGGGACCATCGAGATGATCCGGATGTGGAGACCGTGCTGAAGCGGGTGCGTGAGAACAAGAAAGCGTATCTGAAGTGGGGACGAGACACGTTGGGGTGGGCGATTTATGTGTTCAAGAAAGGGGGGTATGACACATTGCCGGTTGCCTGACGCGCCTTAGAGGGCACGTTTGTGATGAGACATCCGGGTGGAGAGACCTTTATGGCACGATCTGCGCCTGGACTGGATTCCCGCCTTTTCGGGAATGAGTGCGCCTCAGAGCAGGTGCGATTTGAGAGGTGCAGGTCCACTTTCGGGAGGTGCCCAATCCCGATAGCCGAAGGCAACTGCGTCGTCGCGAGGCGGGGTGGGGAGCAGCCGGAGGCGAACCGGCAGTCTGTACGATGAAAATCTGGATTCGGGCGAGTGTTGCGATGAGCCTGCGGATTCAAGGCGAAGTCCGGACCTGGCGTCTGACAGGACGCACCAGGTGTTTGGTGACAGAATGCAGGGAAGGTTGCACCGTGTGAAGCAGGAAGACCTGTTTGAAGAAGGGTTGGTGATCGTTGCCGTTGTACCGGGTACGAAGAGCCGGCGGGGAGGAGTCAGGGCGCCCGTAGTAGCGTGGATGCAGGGGTAATGCCAGTGGAGCAAAGGGGCACAGGAGGGTGGATGAGCTGTGACCATGCGGAACGAAAACAAACCCGCGGCAGTGTGCAATGCGGCTGAACAAGCGGGAGAAGCCGGTCCTCGTAAACGGGACTGGATGGAACGTTATCTGGTGCGGTTGGATGGTCACGCATCGAGGGGTTCTCCATAAGTATTCCCTTTCCGACAGGCGGGGAAATGCCCGGTGAACGGACAACCGGGCCGGTGAACAGCCTCCCGGCCCGATCCCTGGGTCGCTGTTGAAGAAAAGGTTGGGATGAATGGGTGATCATTGCAAATCATTCACATGGAATCCCTGTCATCACGGGAAGAACCACACCCACCGGACATCCGCCTCCACGGGAAGAAATGCCCCTGCGGGATACTGCCCCTGCGGGACGTCGCCCCAAACCCATTGGGCGCTTGATGGGCGCATACAAGGAGGATCTTGGAGTATGAACTGCCGCCGGGACGGACATCAACGGCAATCCATTGGCGTGCCCGGTTACGACTATTCACAGAATGGCGCCTGTTTCATCACCGTCCGAGGGCTTTTCAGCCTGGAAGCAGTCCTTCGCGCTTTGCTCCAGTCCTCACGAGGCAAAACCACCGACTGGATCGGCCGATGCGGGAGATCCGCCAGATCGGTTCGGAGGAGAGGGCGGCGCAATCCAACGCGCTGTCCCTGCCCCTGTCGTTGTGATGACGAATGACGTAGTGATGCCATCGATCCTTTGCGCGAAAAACACCGGATTTGCTCGTTTGTGAGAAAAATGCCGGTCGTGTTCGGCCCGGTATTTTAGAGATCAGCTGATGGGAAGTTTATTGTTCATCTTCATGGTTGGTTGTGAGCCCAACGGTTCATGGAAGTTTGCCGGATGAAGCGAATAGGTGTGCGGGAACGGCGAGTTGAAGCGGGCGGGATACGCAAAGTGGATTTGGTTTTGAGGTGCGCTTGACTGGGTCCGGGGACGAGGTATACTTACAACCTTAAAATTCGATGGGATCAGCTTTCCGTCAAGTGGAGTCACAGGCATGCCGGGTGTTTTTGAGGTGTACGTCAAGACGCACTTTTCTGCAGCCCACCGGCTGAACGGCTATCCGGGGGACTGTGCGCGCACTCATGGCCACAACTGGATTATCGAGGTATATGTAAAGGCACGGGAACTCGACGAGATCGGGATCTCCATCGATTTTCGGGAGATAAAGAAGGCGGTGAAGGGAGTGATTGTGGAAATGGATCACGCGGACCTGAATGAATTGCCCGCGTTTGCCAGCGACAATCCCACATCGGAAAACATTGCCAGGCACCTGTACAGGGAGTTGTCTGCGAGGATCGATTCTGCTTCGGTTCGGGTTTCGAGGGTGAAGGTGTGTGAAACCCCCGATGCCGGAGCGTTTTACTGGGAGGAATAGATGCCGCTTCCGGTCAGCGAAATCTATCGGAGTATCCAGGGGGAGTCGACTTATGCCGGCTGGCCATGCGTTTTTATCCGGCTTGCCGGCTGTAACCTCCATTGTACCTGGTGTGATACTCCGCACGCCCGCGGGGAAGGGGAACCTTTGAGCATCCCCGAGATCATCGAGAGGGTGCGCGCCTTTTACTGCCGGATGGTGGAGATCACGGGGGGAGAACCACTGATCCACGAAAAGACTCCGGACCTTGTGAATGCCCTGGTTGACCTGGGGCACGCTGTGCTCCTGGAAACCAACGGCAGCCTGGACATATCACGTGTCAACCCGCGCTGTATCAGGATAGTGGATTTCAAATGTCCGTCGAGCGGGGAAGCGGAATCGAATCGCTTCGAGAACATCGAGGCCATGTTCGAACACGATGAAATCAAGTTTGTTGTCGCAGACAGGGAAGACTACGAGTATGCTCGGGATATTGTTCAGCACCTCTTGGGCGATCTGCGGCTGAGCAATACGATTCATCTTTCTCCCGTTTTCGGGAAGCTCGATCCTGCGGAGCTTGCGAGTTGGATCCTGGAAGATCGTCTGGGAGTTCGGCTGAGCCTGCAGCTGCACAAGTATATCTGGCATCCCGATCAGAGGGGTGTCTAGAGGAGGCTGTTTTTTTGCAGAACACGAACGGAGGATCCGAGAGGGGAAGATCGATGAACACGGGCAGGGCGGTGGTTCTGGCTTCGGGAGGAATCGATTCCACCACCTGCCTGGCCATCGCCCGCGCCGAAGGGTATGAGCTGTACGCGTTGAGTTTCTTCTACCATCAACGGCACCGGGTTGAAATGGAAGCCGCCCGGCGTGTGGCCCGGCGGATGGGCGTAAAGGAACACATGGTGCTGGATCTTCCTCTGGACAGAATAGGCGGTTCTGCTCTGACGGCAGGTCTGGAAGTGCCCAAGCACACCTCACCGGAGGAAATCGGGAGCTGTATTCCGACAACCTATGTTCCGGCCAGGAACACCATTTTCCTGTCATTCGCACTGGCGTGGGCCGAGGTTCTCGATGCCATGGACATTTTCATCGGGGTGAACGCGCTCGACTATTCGGGCTACCCGGACTGCCGGCCGGCATACATCGAGGCATACGAGCGCATGGCCAACCTGGCCACCAGGAAGGCGGTCGAAGATGGACTTTTCGTGCGCATTCGAACTCCGCTGCTTCACCTGACCAAAGCGGAAATCATTGTGCGCGGAATGGAACTGGGCGTAGATTACTCGATGACTCATTCGTGTTATGATCCCGATTCGTCGGGGCGGGCCTGCGGCAGGTGCGACAGTTGCCTGCTTCGGAGACAGGGTTTCCTGCAGGCGAAGGTTTCTGACCCCACGGTCTATGTCCCTTCCGCATCTGCCCGATGATCGAGTTCGTCAGCCCGTCTTCCTCTTTTCCTGACGTCTTTGTTGATCCTGGAGCATCCACATGACGAAGGATTCTTACTCCGCCCTGATGCAGCTGGGCAAAAGAGTCGATATACCCGCAAGCCCCGCAGAAGCGACGATCGAAACGTTCGAGAACCCTCATCCGGATTCGGATTATGCGGTACGTCTGACCGCGCCCGAATTCAC
>JABUEY010000219.1 GCA_013314815.1 Syntrophobacteraceae bacterium | reverse complement strand
TGTTTGCCAACTGCTCCAGTACAAACTTGATGAATCGGTTCTCGGGCGTGTCGAAGGTATGGCTCTTTTCTTCGCACCAAACATCAGAAGGAAAGAAGAAGCCGTCGGTCTTCTCATGAAAACGCCTCGCCAGATGGGTTTGGGCAATGGAGCGTGCCGGGTCAATGGAAACCAGGTAATTGGTAGCAGCGACAATATCCTCTATCATCGAAGGACCCGGGCTGGTAATCATCTCGAGGGGCTTCATGAGAGAGTGGCGCATGAATTTACGGTGCGGCTCTGAAAGGATGAGGCTCGATATCATGTCAATCTGAGGAGGTGATCCCAGCAGGAATCTCTCCAGGAAGAGAGACTCAATGTAGGGAATGTCACTTCCTGGCTCATCCTTTCGGTAGTTCTCCCCAGAGAGGCCCTTGGAATTGAAGATGATATTGGCAAAATTGTCACAAACAAAATTAAGCATTGAGCTATACGTCTCGATACTCATCTTTCTGCTGGTGATCAAGATGCTGATGGGGCCGATTCTGGTGAGGCCCACACGGTTGAAGAAAGACAGCTCACGCAATCCTCCGGGATAAATCAGATCCTTCTTCACAAACTTCGAACTCGCAAGCCAGGACTCACTTTCCGAACCAAATGACCTTATGAAGTATGTCCCAAGCTCATCCACCTCCAGGGGGTCCGGGCAGAGATCTTCCTGGTGGTCCGGGTCACCTCCCAGAGACAACGGATCACTTGCGAGTGCCACACCCTTGTCCGCGCTGTAATAAAGTAGGCTCATATCATTCGATGAAGCTGCAATATCCTTGAGTGTTCAAATTCTCCAGCATCCTGGCGATCTTCTTGGCCGAACGTGGAAAACGCGCACTACGATCAAAGCCTGTCGCTCTGCTCAGAAGACTATCCTCGTATTGCACTTTACCCGGGTAACAGAAGGCAAGGAAGCCTTCCAGGGGCTTCTTAAGTTTTCCCTGAGTGCCATGATATTTGGGGAGCACCTTCTGGAGCAGTTGAATATCGAAGGTCTCTTCAAAAGAGTAATTTTCCACGCACTCTTGTGCGATCAACAGGAACCTTGACATTTCGTTGATAACCCGGTAGCCAAAATGGAGATTATATTCCCTCAACAGGTCCATAAGATTCTGTAAGGTTGCCTTGTAGCTCCCGTTTTTCGTCTTGGCCTCTTCGTAGTCCCTTCGGGAAGGAATGCAGGATGATTGGAGGATACCGACTATCTCCTCAATGTGCTGTTTATCACTTCTTAACTCGAACTGGCCCCGTCTTCCTGAATCTTCATCGAAATCCAGGCGTACGTCATTGAACTCTATCACGTTTGCCCGATCCAGCACCTTGGGACTAAACATATAGGTGGACTCATCCACATTGACTGTCCCTGTAAAAAAAACATTCATGGGAATTGTAATATCTGGAGGCACCGAGAGGTTTCCGGCCGTGGTCTTTCCCTCCGCAAAAGAGTGCAACCGAAGCCGTTCGCCTCCCGCATTGTCAGGAGTTCTACTCTCCATAATACTCAAGAAGTCCGAGAAATACTGCTCCACCCGTGCCAGATTCATTTCATCCATAATGACGAAGAAGGGATCTTTCTGGTCCTCCTTTCCATTGGCTTGCAGCAAGAGCTCAAGCAGTGGCGTTGCATGGTATCTTTCGTCCAGTAAGTTGAAGAACCCGAGCAGCCCCCTGTTGTCCATCCAGTCCGGACGGACCGGGATAAACCGTTTGCGGTTATGCTTGGTAGTTGTAGTCTCGTTTTGTAGAATGAAGTCTGCAAAGACCTGTGCTATCTTTGTCTTGCCCGTACCCGAGATCCCAGTCAGGATGACAAATGGCTTCGTTGCAAGTGAGAGCAAATAACAGGTGATGGTTTCTGGTGGAAATGTAAACCCTCTGTCTTTAAAGAAATCGTAAATCTTACCCTGGTCTAATCCCACAAAAAACTCGCCATGCTCGTTTGTATGCAATGCCATGTTTCTACCGCCCTTTTTTTTGGACCATAGCAAGGATTCTATCCATACAGTCAGGTGGTGGGGTCATGCCTTGGGCTTTGAAGAACCTGCTTTCGATTTCTCTTAGTAGCTTTGATGGATCAACAGCACCTCCCAACTGAATAATAAGGTCTTCAATCCACTGTTGACTGGGGAAGTCCTTATGTGCTTTTTGGTCGGTTGGCCTGCTTGACTCATCGATCGCCACATATGATGAGTTATCAAGCTGCATGATGTTGGCGTTGATGGGAAAACTTATCTTTGGGTCAAGTTTTCTGACTTCTCTTAAGAAGTGCTCCGCATTATTGAACTTCATATCCTTAAATTTTGCGTAGATCGCACGTCGGTTACCATTTCCACCATCTAAAAGAATGAAAGGCACTGGTGGTGCGCCTCCATTTTTCGGATTCCAGTCGGACAATATCTTAATCTTGAGTCCTCTGTTTGAGGGCATATTTCCAACAAGAATTGCTCCAGCATTGACTCCGCCCTTAATACTAAGTATTGAATTCTTTACTTCCTTACTCATTAGACACCCTTCTTCGTATAATCTTATAACCTGCCCTGTTTAATCAATTACAAGGTCCACAGTATCTCAAGGACTCCGTTCCGCAACGAGCCATGTTGATTCAACCCCAAGGGTCATATTGAAATCCGCAACGCATATTCCCTTGCCCAGCAAAGTGTATCCTGAACCCGTGAGCTCATGGTGGGCGAACGCCCGTTCTGATCTTTTGTAGGTCTAATGTGAGCCGAAAATCTGGTCACGGATACCTGAGGACTGAAGGATAAGAGCTCCCCAGCTTGTGACCGGCCCGAGAAATTCCGTTCTTTGACAAAAAGTCACGGTTTCCAATTGAATTTGGACATGCCTATCCCTTCGCTTTCTTCTGAATGATATCGTGGTGGCAGAACAAACCTCTTCTATCCGCAAGCCAGGCGCGCGTAGACGGCTTCAAAAGCTCCAAAGGCCGGGCAGTGGCGGCCGAAGAGCAGCTTCAAACGGCGGCCGGTCTTTACCAGTCGAGCAGCAAGGTACATCAACTCCTGCATAACGGTCTTGATCCGACGCCGCCTGGCGGGATGACGTACCGGAGTCTTTTCGCCAAGAAGCCCCCGTTGGCCAATGGAGCGCAGGATGTGATAGGCCAATCCTCCAAGGCTCAGGATCAGGGCATTGGTTGCGAACTTGCCCGATGGGAGCCTCTCGATGTCCATGTCGGATTTGATCTCGCTGTGGAACTGCTCGCTCGTTCCATGATCCTCATAGAGCCGAATGATCTCTTTGTCGGGAAGATCCAGCGTGGTCCACCATCCTTCGAGCTCGATCTCAGGGATGAGAAGGAGCTGGCCCTTGCGATCCATGGTCCTCTCAGCGGCTCTCATCACTCTCCTGAACCGGTAGGTCTTGCCTTCATAGACCTGCTGGAAGTAGACAGTGAGCAGTCGCACTTTTTTGCCTGCACGAGGTTCGGTAACGGTGCCCTCCTCAAAGATCCGTTTGGCCGTCCTCACCGTTGTAGATCCGGGAAACGCCCTCCTTCTTGGTGTTGGAATTGTCCATGGCGAAAACATCGCAGTCCAGGGCAACATGGCCGGTAGAAAGAGGAGTTATGGCGACATCGGCCTTCTTGAGAAACTCCACCGAGCACTCATCGACAAGAGG
>JABUEY010000034.1 GCA_013314815.1 Syntrophobacteraceae bacterium | reverse complement strand
TGCTGACCATCGCCGATTCGAGGGCCACGGGGCCAGGAGCCTGGAACACCTGGAAGGCTTCCCTTCTCAGGGAACTGTTCGTGAAGGTGGAAAGAGTCCTCCTTCGCGGTGAAATGAAGACGGATGACGTGAAGGAACGTTCGGAACGGGTTGCCGAAAAGGTTCTGGCCAGGGTGAAAGACGAAGAGGAAAGGCGGAAGATTCGAACATGGTTCGATAAACTCTCGTTTCGCTATATCCTCTCCCAGGATCCGGATTCCATTCTTGAACACTTCTCGATGGAACAGGAACTGCCTGGGCAGGACCTCGTCATGCGTGCGAGGCAGACCGAAGGTGAGATGTGGCAGGTTACAGTGGCCACCCGCGACCGCCCCGGGCTCTTTGCCATGATCACCGGCGCGCTGTGGGCTCGAGGCCTCAACATCCTCTCCGCCGATATATTTACCCGTCAGTCAGGAATTGCACTCGACGTCCTCATCGTCGAACGCCTTCCCGACCCCCTGCATCCCGACGAACTCTGGAACAAGGTCAAAGTCGACCTGGTGCGATCCCTGACAGATCGTTCCTACCTGGATGAAATCCTCATCAACAAGCGAAAGCCCTCCTTCCTGAGGCCGAAGGGCCTTCCACGAAAAAACGACAGGGTGCTCATCGATGAAGACGCTTCCGATTTCTACACCATCATCGAGGTGTACACGAGGGATCGGCCCGGTGTCCTTCATTCCATCACCAATACGCTCTATGAACTCGGACTGACCATCCAGCTGGCCAAGATTTCGACGCCCGGTGCCCAGGTGGCCGACGTTTTCTACGTCACGGATTTGAACGGCAACAAGCTGATGGACTACGAGATGCACGAAAAAACACGGGACGCCCTCTTGAAATGCCTCTCCCTCCTGGATTGAACACCCAATACTTGCAGTTCTTCAGGCAGACTCGTACCCGGACAGTTGTCGCACAGCGGTGGAATACACCTGCAACCGCGTCATTCACGCAACAAGGTCATCGCTGCAACAACGTCATTCGGCACCACGTCATTCGGCATCACCACGTCATTCCCGCAAAAAGGCGGGAATCCAGGAAGGGTAACCGTGCATGGCCAAACAGTTCCTTGTGGACATCAGGGCAGGCAGACAAAAGACTTCATCGGGAAATACCATACTTCCCGCATGAAAAGTTCTTCGTCTTATTGTTGGACAAGGCGCGATGCCCCGAAAAGGTTACATTTTTGTACAAAAGCAATAATCGAGGGGCGTTTGTGAAGATTTAAATTAAAATTCAATAGGTTATCGGCTGAGTTGCTCGACGGGGGAGGTCTTTGAATGGGAGTGGCGGCATTGTGAATTACATATTTGTACGGTTTTCCAGATCTTTTTCTTGGAAAGGCATCTTGGACCGGTGGAAGGTGAGGCCTTTCTGCAGCCGTGGGGGCTCCAGGGATCATTATTGCTGAGCAGATCACGGGTTTGGCAAGGAATTTGCCTTTACAGGATATGACCCGGTTGAATGGACAATTCATTTTCAGGAGGAACAGGTATGACCCCAAAAGAGGTACTGGCTTTTGCAAAAGAACAGGGCGCAAGGATGGTCGATTTCAAGTTTCTGGATTTCATCGGCACCTGGCAGCATTTCACAACGCCGATCGAGGAGTTGGGTGAATCGGATTTCGAAAGCGGCTACGGATTTGACGGATCGAGTATCCGCGGGTGGCAGCCCATCAACGCGAGCGATATGCTGATCGTTCCGGATGCGGACACTGCGGTGATGGATCCGTTCATGGCGGTTCCGACCTTGACGATGATCTGCAACGTGGTGGATCCGGTTACCAAGGAAAGGTACACGCGCGATCCGAGATATATCGCTCAGAAGGCGGAAGATTATCTGAAGTTCACCGGGATCGGTGACATGGCATGGTTCGGCCCGGAAGCTGAATTCTTCATCTTCGATGACATCCGTTATGACAGCGCGAGCCAGTTTGCATACTATCACATCGATTCGGTGGAAGGCATCTGGAACAGCGGGCGAATGGAGAACCCGAACCTGGGATACAAGCCGCGGCACAAGGAAGGCTATTTCCCCGTGCCTCCGACCGATTCTCAGCAGGACCTGCGGACCGAGATGGTCATGATGATGCAGCAGGTGGGGCTGACCGTGGAATGTCAGCACCACGAAGTGGCCACTGCAGGGCAGGCGGAGATCGACATGAAGGCCGCTCCCCTTGTCAGGATGGGCGACAATCTGCAGTGGTACAAGTACGTGATCAAGAACGTGGCCAGGCGGAACTGCAAGACGGTGACCTTCATGCCCAAGCCGCTGTATGGAGACAACGGGTCGGGCATGCACATTCACATGAGCATATGGAAGGAGGGCAAGCCTCTCTTTGCCGGAGACAAGTATGCGGGGCTCAGCGAGATGGCCCTCTATGCTGCCGGCGGCGTTCTGAAGCATGCCGCCGCCATCTGTGCCATCACCAACCCGACCACGAACTCGTACAAACGCTTGGTACCAGGCTATGAAGCTCCTGTGAACCTGGCGTATTCGAGCCGGAACCGGAGCGCCTCGGTCCGTATTCCCATGTATTCTCCTTCGCCCAAGCTCAAGCGCCTCGAAGTCCGGTTCCCGGATCCTTCATGCAATGGGTACCTGGCATTCAGCGCCCTGCTCATGGCTGCTCTCGACGGCATCGAAAACCGCATCGATCCCGGCGAACCGCTCGACAGGGACATCTATGCCATGACCCCGGAAGAACTGGCCAATGTTCCCTCGACTCCGGGCTCGCTCGAAGAAGCCCTGAACGCCCTCGAAAAGGACCATGAATTCCTCCTCAAGGGCGATGTGTTCACCGAAGATGTGATCGATATGTGGCTCGAATACAAGCGCCTGCATGAAGTGGATGCCGTGCGCATGCGGCCTCATCCCCATGAATTCAAGCTCTACTTCGACATTTAGAGCCGCCTGACTTCAGAAGGAACGACCGACCGGAATCGTTTTCCTGGAATGTCTGCAGGGACCTCCCTCGGTTGGAGGGAGTGTCCCGCAGAGGTTTTCCCGCCTTTGCGGCGGATCATTTCTTTGAAATCCGCCGTTGCCATTTCTCTTGATCTCCCTCAGGCTCTTCATGTAGCTTCTCATAACCCCATCGGCCGGACCGCCGTATTCAGAGTGGTTCATCCGGCAAAGGCGTACCCGGACAACTGTCGCTAAACCGGACGGTTGTCGCACAGATGAACCTTCAGGGGCCGACGCAGGGATTTTTCAACCTTCAGGAGATCATCAGGAGAGACTATGATAGAAAAGAGGATACCGGGGAGCTTTGACGATCTGTCCCAGGAGGAACTGGTGCGGTGGGTCATGGAAGGGTTCCGTCGCACTCTCATCCATTACGGGTACTGGTTTCGCCAGGTGGAAGAGCGTCTGGGAGCGGAAAGATCCATCGAAGTGGAAGGTGAGGCGGGAGACCTGGCGTGGAACATCATCTTGAGAAGGCTCTCGTCGGTCCTTGGTTTCCAGGTGGAAGACGGGGTTCCCAGGGCATTGAAAGATATGAGCAGAGAGCAGCTTTTGGGAGTCCTCGATGCCGTTTGTGTGAACTGGCTGGCAAACGACGGAGTGTGGTTCCAGGCGGTTGAGAAGCGGTCCGGCATGGACACGGCCAAGCTGTGTAACGATGCGTGCTGGTCGAGTTTTTCGCCCTATGAAGCGTTCAGGATCAAGCAGCTCCTGGCTCTTCCCGAATCACCCGGCCTCGACGGCCTCAAGGCGGCACTCGGCTTTCGCATGTATGCACGCATCAACAGGCAGTCCATCGTGGATGCGGACGGGAAAAGCTTCATCTTCCGCATGGAGGATTGCCGCGTACAGGTGGCGAGAAAGCGCAGGGGCCTGCCGGATTATCCCTGCAAGTCCGCTGGGATGATCGAATATCCGTATTTTGCTTCCAGCATCGATTCCCGCATTCGGACCGAATGTGTGGGATGTCCTCCCGACGAGCATCCGGACGAATGGTTTTGCGCCTGGAAGTTTATTCTCGATTGACGGCAGGTGGAGCCGGACTTCTTTGTCCGCTCCCGGTACGGATTGTCCGGAGGTCTTTCCTGGACCGTCCGCCTGGAGGCCATGGTTTGTTCATGAAGGTTCACAGCCTTTTTTCCGATATCCCCGCGGATGTTCCCGAAGAAATGTTCGAAGATCTGTTCGACACGGGTACGGTACGCATCGAAAGAATCGTATCCTGCGGCCATTCAAGTCCCGAGGGCTTCTGGTACGATCAGGACTGGAACGAATGGGTGATGGTGATCCGGGGGAGCGCCGGGCTGCGTTTGGAAGGATCGGACGAGGTGCTGGTTCTGAATCCCGGAGACTGGGTCAACATCCCCGCCCATCGGAAGCACAGAGTGGAATGGACGGATCCGAACGGGAAGACCGTCTGGCTGGCGGTCCACTGCTGATACCGCCCGGCCGTTCGTTTATCCTGGTCAGCTGCCGCACGGTCAGGCTCACCGTACCGAACTCACTCTCCACATCTCCAAGCAGCAGGTACGCTCGATTCATGTCCAGGTCCTGGCAGAAGCGCCGGAAGACTCCAGGGAAAAAAACCGACTCGTAAATGGCCGTCCGGTCTTCGAAGGAAACGAATTCCATGGATTCCCCCTCCCTGGTGAACACTTCCTTGCGCGTAATGGGCCAGCCCAGTACACGGATCCTCCGCCCCACGTGCCGTGCCAGGTCCGAAGCGGGCACGATGGGGCAGCGGAGTTTTCGCAGGGACGGTTCGATCGCCGTCAAAGGATGAACGGACAACACGAAGCCCAGGGTGTCCACTTCCTGCCGCCATTTCTGGTGGGAAGCCAGGTCCGGCAGGGGAGGGACGTCAAACGGCATGCGGGATCGGGGGAAAAGGATTCTTTGTGCCGTCCTCGCTTCATTCCGGGAAAACGGACCGCCCCTCAGGCGTGATTCCAGAAACCACAGGAGCTGGGGGCGGTTTAGATTTCCTGCAAGGGAATCCATCGCACCGCTTCTTGCGAGGATAGCGGCGTCCGACGCAGGAATGTTCAGCCGATCGAGGATGTCGTCGATGGAAACGAAGGGGCCGTTCCGGCTTCGTTCCTCCAGCAGAGCATCGATCGTGTCCCGGTGGATTCCCCGGATCTGCTGCAGTCCCATTCGAATGGTTTCCCCTTTCCCCCGGTAATTCCAACGGCTTTCGTTCACATCCGGCCCCAGCACGGTTATGCCCATGCGGCGGGCTTCGGAAATATAGGCGAACGTGCTGTAATAACCTCCGCCGTTGCTCAACACCGCCGCCATGAATTCAGCGGGGTGGTGAACCTTGAGATAGGCCGATTTGAAGCTGACAAGGGCGTAGGACGCGGAGTGCGGCTTGCAGAAGGAATACCCGGAAAAGGAGGTGAACATTTCCCAGATGGCGTCCACTACCTTTCGAGGTATGCCCCGCCCGGCGCAGCCGTCGGAAAAGCGGAGGCGGAATTGGGACAGCTGTTCCCGGCTTTTCCTGCTGATCACTTTTCTTAACCTGTCCGCCTCCCCCCAGCTGAACCCGGCCAGGATCATGGCCGCCTGTACCACGTCTTCCTGGTAAACCAGGATGCCGTAGGTTTCCGCCAGGAGATCCGCGATGCTCGGATGGAGCGGCTCGTAAGGCGCTCCATGCAGGCGCCGGATGTATTCGCGAATGTATCGGTTGGCGGCGGGCCGGATGATGGAGGAATGAATGACGAGGTGTTCGAAATCGCCGCGCCGTGTTTTCTGCTGAAGCTGCCTCATGGCTGGAGATTCCACGTAAAAGACCCCCATGGAATCTCCCCGCCTGAGCAGGTCCTGCGTGGCGGAGTCGTCGACGGGGTTCAGGGCGGCGTAATCCGGCGCCTTTCCCGTGTTTTCTTCTATGGCTGCCAGGGTATCCCGGATGACGGCCAGGGAGCGGTTGCCCAGGAGGTCGATTTTTACCAGCCCGGCTGCTTCAGCCTGGTCCTTTTCCCACTGGATAATCAGGTCTCCCTTTGCATTGCGTTGCACGGGCACATAACGGGACACCCGGTCCGGCACGAGGATGACTCCCCCGCAATGGGTGGAAAGATGCCTGGGCAGGGATTCCAGGCGGCTTGCCAGGTCGATGATTTCCGGCCAGGGAGGATCGAGGGGGAATCCTCGGAATTTGGGATGGTTCTGTATGCGATGCCGGAGATCTTCCGGGTGTGTCCAGAAGCTCATCCTTCGAGTCACCTCCCTGATTTCCGGAGCCGGAATTCCGTAGACTTTGGCCACCTCCCGCACCGCCGCCCGTGCCGCAAAGCCCGTGTGGTTGGCTACCAGGGCCATCCTCTCCGGACCATGGCAGCGCCGGACTTCGTCGAACAGATCGTCCCGTTCGTCCCATGGAAAGTCTACGTCGATGTCCGGGTGATCCTTGCGTTCGGGATTCAGGAACCTGCCGAAAAGAAGACGGTGACGGACGGGGTCCACGTGAGTGATCCCCAGGAGGTAGCTCACCAGGCTTGCCGCGGCGCTTCCCCGGCCGCAGTGGATCGGGCGGCTTCCCACGATGTCCGCCACCACGAGAAAATAGTCCACGTAGCCTTTGGACCGGATGAGGTCCAGTTCTTCGGCAAGGCGTTCCTCGATGGCCGGTTCGGTTCGTCCGTAGCGCCGGATGATTCCCTGGCGGCAGCGGTCGACAAGGACGGCGAAGTGGTCGTCGCGGCAGTCGCGGTAGGAAGGGAAAACTGTGGAGAAACGGTCCCAGGCCGTGAGGCATTCTCCAGCAAGCCTGCCCGTGTTGGCAAGAGCTTCAGGGGCATTGGGAAAATGCCGGGCCATCTCCGCCTCCGGCTTCAGCCACTGGCCGGGCTGAACGGTTTCCTCGGCTGGAAGGGAACTCAACGTGCGATTGAGATCGATGGCCCGCATCAGGCGATGGATGGGATAATCGTCCGGGTGTGCAAAATAGACGGCATTGGTGGCGACGGGAGGAATTCCCAGGGCGGTGGCCACGTGGAGGGCTTTGCGGCCCGAAGGGCCCGGAACGACTTCTACGCGGCATGCCGCCCGGGACCGCAGAGCCTTGACAATGCCGGGATCGGAACTCAGCACGGCGAGGTCTTCGGGGGCCTCGGGGAATGCCCGGACAAGATGAAAATTTTCGTCCAGGTGGCGCCGGCTGAGCAGGTCGGACAGCAGTTCGTAGCCGCGGGCCGTTCTGGCGAGAACAACGGCTTTTCCCGTTTCGGTTTCAACCGTCGCACCCACAATAGGGCGTATGCCGAAATTTTTTGCCGCCTCCAGGAAGTTGACGAGCCCGTAGAAGCCGTTGGTGTCAGTCAGAGCGAGATGCCGGAATCCGGCCTCAACCGCGGCTTTACAGAGCGCCTGCACGGAGCTCGCTCCGCGCATCATGGAATAGTGCGAATGCACGTGCAGGTGAACGAAGGTTTCTTCCATGCCGCTTCCTTTCAGAACCCCCCCGGGCCGGATCGATTCGGAAGATCTCTCTGCCCGGGCGAAGATCGATGCATGACCGCCGTTTTCCCCCAGCATATGATCTGCTTTCCGAAACGCCGCCGGATGTCGTCCAGGGCCTTCTGCAACTGCCGGTCTTCCTCGAACGAATCGTTTTCCCAAGGAAAGAGGGGCATCTGCCGAAAGGGGATGGAAAAATCCGAAAATTCCAGCACAATGCGGCGGACGGCTACACGCCGTTCGATCAGTCGCCTGAATGCGGGAAGCATGAACCGGAAGAGCCTCTGATCGATATGCACCGCGTTTACAGGCAGAAGATGCCGGGTTTTTGCGGTTACACCGTCGGCGTGGCGGATTTCCAGGGCAAACCTGCCGGGGCGGCGATTATGAACCCGCAGGTTCCAGCACGCTTCCTCCACCTGCACAAACAGGAGAGCTTCCAGCTTCTCCCTGTCTATTTCATCTCGATCCGAATGGTGCACCAGGGTCAAACGGGCGGCTTCCCGGAAGGGAAGTACAGGGGTCGGGTCGATTCCGCGGGCAATGCGCAGCAGGCGGGTACTCATCGCCCCGAAAACGCCGGCAAGGGATTCCGCGGGGATGGACGCCAGCATGCCGACCTGTTGAATATTGAAGTCGGCGAGCCTGGACGCGGTAACGGCACCGACTCCAGGAAGAAGGTTTACGGGAAGAGGATACAGAAAGGATGTTTCACCCCCCGGAAAGATGCGGCTCAAATCTCCGGCAGTGATACAGCCTGCAGCCACCTGGCTGACGAGCTTGCTGGAAGCAAGGCCGACTCTTGCGTGCAGCCCCTTTCGGTCGGCTAGGAGTCTTTCCATGCGCCAGGCCGTATCCGATTCCGGCCCCCAGAGGCGCCGGGTTCCCGTGAGGTCCACGAAATACCGGCCGGGAAGGGGCCCTTCCACGAGGGGTGAAAAACGGGCAAATTCCTGCAGGATGCTCCGGTGTACTTCTCCATAGAAGCGAAGATCGGGAGGAACAACCAGTGCCCTCCGGCAGATGCGCCGGGCATGGCCGAGAGGCATGCCTTCCCGGATTCCTTCTCTTCGAGCGGCGTCGTTTACTCCCTGTACCACGGACCGAACCGCCGGTTCCGCCAGCACCAGGGGGTGCTTCTTCAGTTCCGGCCGCCGTAACTCTTCCATGCCGGTGTAAAAATCGGGAATGTTCAGATGAACAATGCTGCGTTCCATGGCTCCTCTTCCCCCGGGGCGGGGATCTTCTCGGCATGGACTTCAGGGTGAACGGAGAGGGCGCTGCCGGTAGTTGCGCAGCAGTCCCACCACCGTTCCCACGATTTCCACGTCCCGGGCCTGCTCCCGGATGGGTTGCATCCGGCTGTTCGCCGGCCTCAGTTCCACTTCATCCCCGTTCCGATAGAATTTCTTGACCGTCGCCTCCCCACGGACAAGAGCCACCACGGTCTGCCCGTTTTCGGCCTGGACCTGCCGCGTGACGATGAGGATATCTCCTTCGCGGATTCCTTCCTCCACCATCGAATCTCCCCGCACCCGCAGGGCGAAATTACTGCCGTTCCCGAGAAAACTCTCGGGAACTTCGATGGATTCGGGTACCTCGACGGCTTCAATGGGCGTTCCGGCAGCGACGACTCCAAGGAAGGGAATGGACATGGAACCGGATCGCAGAGGAAGAAGTTCAATGGCGCGCTTGCGGTTCTTGGGAGGACTCCGTAAATATCCCCGCTCCTCCAGTTGCTTCAGGTGCTTGAAAACAGCGTTGAGCGACCTGAAGCCGAGTTGCCGGCGTATTTCTTCATAGCTGGGGGAGTACCCGTGCCGCTGCAGGTAGTCCTGTACGAACCGGTAGACCCTTTCCTGGGCGGGGGTGAGTGTCATGGCTTTGGACTCCTTCGGTTCTCGACCGTAATCTTGCAGCACCCGGCATATCCACCCGGGTGCTGGCTATAGGTTAGGTGAACAAAAGGTGAAAGTCAAGAGGTTAACAAAAGCCTGAAGTACCGGGAAGGGGTTGGCGGATGCACGGGCCACGGGTGAAAGAAGAGAACGCGCACGCCGAAGCGAATTTAGCGCCTGGGTGGATGTGTGAAGGCCGGGGCCTGCAGGGGGATGCCCGGAGACCTGGCGGTGAGAAAGACTCCCGCAACGACGAGGACCCCACCGGCAAAAAGGGAAGCGTCCAGGGCCTCGTGAAGAAGGAGACAGGCGAGGGCCACAGAACTGACGGGAACGAAGCTGATAAAAATACCTGCCCGGGACAAACCGATGGACCGGATGCCTTCGTAATACCAGATAAAGCCCACGGCGGAGCCGAAAAGTCCGAGATAGAAAACGGCGAGCCATGCCGAGAGGGAATAATGGCGGCTGTCGTTTACGACCCCTTCGAAAAGAGCGGCGGGAAGAAGGCACAAGGCTCCCATGCCGCAGGCGTAAGCCACCGCCACTACAGGCGGCAACCGTTTCATGGCCACCTTGCCGACGAGGGAATAACAGACCCAGCTGGCCACGCATCCGAAAATGTAGATCTCGCCGGCGCCAATCCCTCCGTTCAGCAGATCGGAGAAATTTCCTCGCGAAAGGACGACGAACGCTCCGGAAATGGACAGGGCTATTCCCAGCACCTTCAGTGAACCCAGTGGTTCCCGGAAGAAAAGGTGCGAGAAAAGAGCGATAAAGGCGGGCTGAGTGGCGATGATGAGAGATGCCCGGCCTGCATCGACCGTCTTCAGCCCGGAAAAAAAGAAAACATTGTAGGCGAAGACTCCCGTCATGCCGAGGACAAAAACCGTGAAAAACTGGCCGCGTTCCAGCACTGGCAACCTTCCGAAGCATTTCGCGGCGAAAAGGAACAGAAAGAAGGAAGCCGCCGCAAAGCGAAGAAAGGATGCCGAAAACGGTCCGACCTCCCCGGCGAGGATCCGCCCCGCCACGAAGGTTCCTCCCCAGATGACCGCCGTAAGGAACAACTTGGCGTAGATGATCGGTTCGACCGGGCGGTTTTCCGGATGTGATCCGATGTTCGCCTGCTGCTCCGAGCCATTCCCGTTTCGTCCTGCGGATGAGGGGATGTTTGGACTTGCTGCCTGCATGCGATATGAAAAATAAGGTTCATCCGGCAAACGAGTACCTCCGGCGTTTTTTACGCATCCGCTGCTTTTCACGCAAAGAATCGACGGCGTCCCAACGTCATTCGACATCACAACGTCATTCCTGCGAAGATCCCAACGTCATTCTGTACCACAACGTTATTCCCGCGAAAATCCCAATGTCATTCCAGCATCACGACGTCACTCCCGCATCCCAACGTTATTCCCGCGAAAAGACCGGGGCCTGCATGGGCATTGACCGCGAAAGCGTCGGGATGCTAAAAGCACAAAATCTGCACCAGTTACCGGGACCCGCCCATTTGCAGGATGTCCGTGGCACCCTTGCCGGTGACGGTACCCTGTCGGTCGATCATGAGGAAGATCTTCAGAAAGGAGGATCGGCGATGAACGTCGATGTGAAGAAGGAACATCGGGTGACGGCGACCGTCGCAGGAGCCTTCATCGGTGCGGTGTTGTTTTTTGCGGGGGTTGTGGAATACTTTTCCTTCGCTTACAAGCCCTTCGAAGGCTTTGCCCCTCAACACGTCGACAGGTTGCGCGAGATCTTCTATATCGTCGCCGTGATGATCCTCTTCGGGATCCGAATGACAAGAAAGGCCGTACTGAAAAAATCCCCACAGGATACTCTCAGGACCTTCGTGAGCAGGCTGAGGATCGCGACCGTCATCACCTTCGGTCTGTGCGAAATTGCAGCCGGCCTGGGGCTGGTCCTGTTTCTCGTGGGTGGACTCCCAAGGGATTTCTACATCCTCTTTCTTCTATCGCTGCTTGGAATGGTTGTCTACTTCCCCAGGTACGATCACTGGCAAGCGTGGATAGGGCGGGGGGGAATGCCGGCTTGAAGATCCGGCCGGGAAAGGTTTTCCGCAAGTCTCATCCGTGCTGTCTGCCGGTCAGTTCCGCCCTCATTTTTTCTTCGTCATCTAGCATCGACTCGATGATCTTGCGCAGACCGACGAAGGAGTCCACATGCATGCCCGAGAAGCGAATCCCCATAGCATTGTCCGCCAGGCTGACCACTGTCCCCTTGAAATCGGTCAGGAACTCCGTGGAACCGTTGGATATGAACAGCCTGCCTTGAATCGGCTCATCAAGGGGAATCTTCTCCGATGTTTCCAGAAGAAACCCGTCGAGACTCAGGTTCTTCACCCGTCCTCTGATCTCCATGTCCCGGTGCCTGACGACGGCATCGGCCTGAAATGGTACCCTCGTGAAGCTTCTCCTGTTCATGGAACATTCCCTTTCAAGAATTCGGATGCAGGAAGAACACGGAACAGCTTTAACCCGAACGTGCACAATGAAACCGCTTCTGCACGCCGGCGCACACCGCGTCTGCTGTCGCCGGATCTCTTGTGTGGACATGCGGCGGCACACAAACCGGTCGTGGCTCGATCATCACTGCTATCCGCCACCGCGCAAGGGTTTGCGGCAGATGATCCGGGCCACCGCCCTGCGCGGGCTTTCCTTGATTCCTTCAAAATAATGGATGATTTCCCAGTCCTTGAAGGCATCGAACAACTCACCGGGTTCCAGCAGAAAAGCAGGGTTGTGCGGCTTTCCGAACATGGGCTGCAAAGTGGTGTAGGTTTCATAGACAAGGATTCCCCCTTCGCGCAACGCGCTTCTGATAGAGGGGAAAAGAGGTCTGTGGAGATAACGGAAAACAAGGATCGCTCCGTAATAGTCCTGTTCGAGGGGATTCGATCCTTCCATTTCAAGGTCCACCCTCCGGATTCGAACAGTCACTCCGGATTCGCGGGCGGCCTCACGAGCGCGTTCAAGGCTTTCCTGCGATTTGTCGCAGCAGACAACGGGCAGGTTCCTGCGAGCGAGAAAGATGCCGTTTCGGCAGTCTCCGCATGCCAGGTCAAGTATCGGCCCGGGCAGACTGCCGGGTGCAAAAAGACGGCTGAATTCCACCAGGAGGGCTGCCGGGCCGTCGAAGGTCCTTCCGTTGCATTCTCCCTGCGCTGATGGAACCGAATCTTTCGCCCAGTCCGTCACGTGCATGCACTCCTTTTCCCTTGGAGTGAACCCCGAAGAGTCCGCGCACACCATCTTCGTCGTTCACATCCAGCCGAGTCTCGATCTGGCACTTACGGGAAATGGCGGAACGGAAAGCTCGAAGTGTCCTCAGGTGCGCCAGGCAACGCTCGTCTCGCAGGAGGCGAATCCCCGGGGCGACCGTGGGCCATTTCCCATTCCGGAACGACAGGAGCCGCAAGAAACAAAACACTTCAGCGGTCAGAACCTTACGGTGTGCAGTGCAGTCGAAGCCTCGATTGTGCCGTACCAAGAAATGATGATTGAATTTGAGATATATTATTATTACGTATCGAATGGCTCCGATTGTCAAGAAATTTCTGATTCCACCGTCAGGAGCAGGCAAGTTGGGTTCATAAACGGGTACTCCGATGCTTTCTTACGCAAGGGATCGATGGCATCACAACGCCATTCGGCATCACACGGTCATTCCCTCATAACTCACACCGTCATTCCCGCGAAACTCACACCGTCATTCCCGCAAAAGGCGGGAATCCAGTCCAAGCGCAGATCGCGCCATAAAGATCTATGATCTTGGCTCCCTATTCCCTGCTGAATCCTTCGGCCACGTGTCTTTATGAGAAGATGCCAAAAGAACTATGAAATGTTTGCACCTGCAGTACGCAAGCGGTCCGGTTCTCGAGGGTGTTGGGTCCGGCAAGTCGCTGATGAGACGGACGGAGTTGTTGCAGGAGTCGTGGAGGGTGGTTCTTGAAGAAGTTTGCGGAAGTTGACGGAAGAGGCGATTGAGCCAGCAGAAAGAGGCTGCCAGGATGCTGGGGATTTGCGCACTGACATACCTGTCCTTTTGTCAAGAGGAACTGCTGATTCCAACGGGTTTCAAATCGGGGAGCCACACAGCGTCCCAATAAAGGAACAGAACCGGAGTTCGAATATTGACAACAGCAGGATCATGCTTAAGTTACCGTCAAAGCAAGGAAGGCTTATTTGATGATAATAACTATCCCAATGCGGGATATATGTAAAGCGAGGGGCAGCCATGGAACTGAATATCAGTGAATTGAGGAAGCAGGGAAGGCCCTTGTGGATGACCGGTCTGGATGTTGAATCTCATGCAGACCTGATCGGAGGGGGTGGAGATATCTACTCCGACAGGCTTGCCGTGGACTGGGGAGTCGATGCAGGACTGGAAGTGGAAGAGGATGAGCAGTTGATCACTCTCCTCGAGGGCCGGTATGTCAACGAGGACTACGTTTCCTGACCGGTGTGAAAGCCGGAGTCATCGCCGCTGACAGCAGGGGCGGGTTTACATATCAGAGAGCAGAGAAAGAGTCGCGGGAATCCTGCGGCTCTTTCCCTGTTCTGGCATCTGCACTGAACCATCCTTACTTACGGGCGATCGAGGAGGTGCCTGAGGAGATTGTTCCAGCCCGTGCCGCTGTGAAATCTTAGAGATTCGTATTCCTGAGCATGCGCCTCGTAAGCATCCCCGCTTCCGGGCAGCCAGACGGAAATGCCGTTTGTCCTGTGTTCCGGGGGGGTCTTGCCATTGGAAACGAACATGTTTCGGGTGGTGTAGTCGACTACAAGCAGCCTTTTCAGGAAAAGAGGCATGCCTTGAAAGATCGTCGGATTCTTTATGGCTCCGATTGCCAGCCTGTTGATGAATTCGATGAGATCCGCCTGGTTCGTGCCTTTGAATCTCCTGCTCGATGCCGCAACCGTGAGAATGATTTCGCGCTGTTCGGCATCCGCACTCATCATGGACTCCACCAGCTCCCCCATTGTCCTTTTGAAGGATCTCAACTTCCACAGTTCGAGAGCCGAAAGGGTCGCGGGGCCGTGCTTGTGCGCTTCCCGGATGTATTCGCCGACCACCATCCCCGCCACAGCATGTCGAGTCGCACCCGGGTTCCTGGTCCACTCGTTCAAAAACCTTTCGTACGGCCATCCTCCGGCCGGAGCCGTGTCCTGGGATGCCACGAGTATCTCGACCGAATCTTCCAGTTCGCAGGCAAGTTCGATCATCTGAACGAGGCCCGCATCGATTCCGAAGATGTCGATCTTCCTGCCGATGAATCGGGATGCTTCGTCCAGGGCCTGCCCCAATTCCTGGAACGTCATCGAACTGCCCGTTGTGGCGTCCACACTCAGTCCCTCGGGCCATGGAGCCGCCGGACACTTCATGCCGATGAAATAATGTCTTGCGGGATAGTTCGTCACACCCCACCGGATGAACTCGACCAGACTCTGCCAATGTCCCATGTCCGTGCCGGTCAGATCATCGATCACCGGCGAGGTAAACATACGTGGATCACTGTCCCTGACAACGAGTGCACGCCGGACATGGCCTTCCGAAAGACCGGCCCACTGGACGACGACATTGATATGGGCGGTGGTACCTGCCTGCTCCAGTTGATTGAGGACGAGGGGCACGAGTTCATCGTCTTCGTTGTTGCCGTTCAGGTATACAAGCAAGGTCCATTCTTTCACTTCGGCTTGGCAGATTCCGTGAATCACAGGCGAAACCGAAATCAGCAGCAGAAGACTCAGAAGAACTGGGATCGTCTTTATTCTCGTTAGCATTCCTGACCCTCCGGGACGGTACCGCCGTCGTGGAAAGGACGTTGAACCTGGGGGAATCCAGGCAACACGGACTCCAATTCAGGGATTATGCCTGAGGACACCTGCCATCTCACCGGCGTTGCGTCCTGGTGGCTCCGTACTCTCCAGTCAAAAAACACCACACTTGATAACACATTATTACACTGCATTTCCGCAACGTAAAGGGCTTCCACTCCGAAGTGCGAGTTCAAATGAACTGGGAAGCCGGTCGACGAGGGGCTGAATTATGGTTCATCCGGCAAATGCGTAGCCGGACAGTTGTCGCACAAAGGTGGAATGCACCCGCAACAGCATCGTTTCCGCAAATGAGCTGCCGATGCCAACGAGGTTTTTCGCGAATGGCACCGCATGCGTGAAAAGCACCGGAGGTACTCGTTTCCAGGATGAACCTGAATTCTCCCGGTGATCCGGCCGAAACTTTTCTGCCGGGCTCCCGGGCAGACGTTCTTCAAACAGGGCATTCGTTCGGAATTCTTCCATTTGATTTGAACTGGACAAGATGTAAAATGGATCCAGGAATCAACGCCTGCAACCGTGATCGGTCTTCCCGAAACAAGAACATCACAGGATGAACGAGATGAACACACGAGATGAACTGAAACTGGATCCGGGAACGTGTACGGTCTCCCTTCCCGGGGACCTGTGTGAGATGCTTGCTCTTGCGTCACGGAACACAGGCCTGTCGGAGGAACAACTCATCGAGCGTGCGATCAGAAGATTCCTGCCCATGGACGGCAAGAGCAGGAATGTCTACCTGTCGGCTCCCATGAGTGCCTTACTGAAAGGAGTTTACGAAGAGAACACTACACTTGGCGAGATCAAGATGCACGGAGATTTCGGGGTGGGTACCTTCAATGACCTGGATGGAGAGATGATCCTGCTGGACGGACAGGTCTACCAGTTAAAAGACGACGGGTTTGCTCACCCGGTCAGCGACAGTGTCCAGACCCCGTTTGCCTGCGTGACGTTCTTCGACCCGACGACCGTAGAAGACGTTGAAGGCGAACTGGATCATGCGGCATTCAAGAATCTCCTGTACCGCCTGATTCCTTCGGTCAACATGTTCTACGCCATCCGCATCGAAGGTACTTTTCCTTACGTGAAAGTGTGGTCCGTGCCCAGACAGGAGAACCACCGCCCCATACAGGAAGTGACTCCCAGGGTTTTCGAGTATCACGAAACGAGGGGTACCGTCATCGGCTTTTACACTCCCGAATTCATCAAGTCCCTGGCCAGTCCGGGGTATCATCTCCATTTTCTCAACTCGGAACTCAACCACGGCGGTCACCTGCACGAATGCAGAATGTCGGAGGGCCGTATCAGTCTGCAGTTCATCTCGACAGTGGAACTGAACCTCCCCGCGACTCTGGACTACCTCACGGCGAACCTGATCTGACCGGTCTTTCCGGGGAGGGGCGGACCGGGATGGCAGGGACGGTTTCTTTTCAGGACGGTTTCAGTGGTCTACGGCATCGTCGGCGATCCTCGATGCACGCACGAGGATATGCTTGTGACCCGCCAGCCCGGAAATGAATCTTTCGGGTATTCCGGACAGCCCGGTCATCGCTCCGGATACGGCTCCCGCCAGGGCTGCCCGAGCCATGTTGTTGCCCCCACCGTTGATCGCGGAAAGCACGGCGGACTCGAAATCCCCTTCGAACCGGGAAGCGAAATAATAAGCGGCTGGAAGCATGAAACCGAGAGTACACGCCAGGCCGAAGAGCCTGCAGGCCGCCCAGGCCGGTTCGATCTTCACTGCCGGATCACGGGCGGCCGCATGGACCCATGCAGGCTGAAGCACCGCATCAATAAAAGGGACTTCTTCGGTGAAAGATCCCGGTTCCCCGGTTCCGGCGTAAGCAGGATGGACAAGAGGAACCGCGAGGGAAACTCCAGCCTTGTTCGCCTCGGACCGGATGAACCCGGGAGCATCCTCCAGAGGCACACCGTTCACCAGGGCATGGACAACAAGTCCGAATGCGGTAGACTGGCCCGCAATAAACGGGTCGATGTGAGTGATCCGCACATTGGAAAGGATGTTCGACAGGGCCTTTCCAAAATCCCCGCAGTACCTTCCGGCGATCACCGGAACTCGAATGGCCGCTTCCGCAGTGTCGGCAAAGCTTCCCGCCGCCTTCCAGGCCCTTCCCTCCTTTCGGGCCTTCCACACGTCACGCATGGCATGATCGGTATAGCGTCCGCCGTGGGGGGTTCCGTCCAGGGTCGCGAAAAGTCCGTCGAGATGCCAGGTGAAATCTTCCTCGACGTATCCGCCGTTGGTGGCGATCGATTCGAGTAGAAACGCGACAACCTGCCCGGTTTGAGAATTCATCCCCGCTTCCAGTCCGGCGTGGTAACGGTGAGGCAGTGGCGCCGTGTAGTCGCTGATCCATGTCCCATAATCGCGCCTTAACGCGTCGAGGTCGTAATACCAGTGGGGGCCCACTCCCAGAGCATCCCCGATGAGGGTCCCCAGGATAGTGCCCATGATCCTGTCCTTGATTTCGTCGGATTTCATTACGGTTCTCCTTCGCTTGAGCGGCTCGAAGCGGCCCGTCGACGTGCATGATGTTCTACTCGTCAACAAATTAATACTGCTCCGCAATTCTTGCACTCCCTCCAACGTGCCGAGCCGAAATGCCGCCATGAATGCCCTGCACAAAACACATGCTTCCCGGCACCATGAATCGAAACAATCGTGTCCGGTGGACTCAGGCGAATGGCATGGGAAAAGCCGAGAGACTGCGTTTCTTGGTTTGTGGCAGCCTTCGAAGATTCTTGACAAAATAAAACAGATGTTCCAAACATGAGTTTGGTTCTCCTGTTTCACGGAGGTTTCGATGGATCGAACGAAGGCAAGGCTGATTGAGGCGGCGGGGGAGGTGTTTGCCCGTCGCGGGTTCAGGTCGGCGACGGTCAGGGAGATCTGCAGCCGGGCGGGAGTCCATGTCGGTGCCGTGAACTATCACTTCCGGGATAAGGAGGGACTCTACACCGCAGTCCTCGATCATTTGCATCAAACTGCGGTGAAGAAGTACCCGCCCGACCTGGGGCTTGGAGAATGAGCGGGGCCCGAGGAAAAGCTTCGAGCCTTCATTCGTTCGTTCCTGCAGCGCATGCTGGATGAAGGGATCCCTGCCTGGCATGGAAAACTCATGGCCCGGGAGATTGCCGATCCGAGCCCGGCTCTGGATCGAGTGGTTCAAAGCTCGATACGGCCTCTCTACACATACCTGTCAGGCATCGTCGGCGAAATGATCCGCCAAGAGGGTTCGGCCGAAAGAGAGGGAAGAGTGACGTTTCTTTGTGCCATGAGCATCGTAGGACAGTGCCTGCATCATTTTACGGGCAAACATGTGATGGCGGCTCTTGGCCCTGCGGACTTCGATCCCGCCGATATCGAGCGGTTTACGGACTAGATTGCGTGCTTTTCGTTGGGGGGTGTTCGAGAGACCGCACGGGCAGGAAAGGCATAAGGATCTTCCGGTGGGGTTTACTGTTCCGGAAGGCGGCCAATTGTCCGATGCCCGCTCAAGACAGGGGGAAAGAGGCTGTTCCAGGAGAATCGACAAACCAGGAGGAGGAGGTGAGTTCATGAAATCGAAGATCGCCGAAGCCGTTGGACTCAGGTACGCTCCCGTTGCCGTCCTCACGGCGGATTCAAAGCCGGAGAACGCTCTGCAGTTCAAGAAGGGCAAATGGGGCTGCGTCATGTTCATGTTCGCCAATGCCGCCAGGGGGAAATCCGCCGCCTTTGACCGCGAAACCTACGGCTGCTGGGGAGGCGGCGTGGGGCTGGGGTTTGGAAATACCTACCTGCACTTTCCGGGTGGAGTCGATTGCTTCACCTATTTCCTTTCTTCCGGAAACATCCGGTGGGAGAAGGGAAAGCAGGTGGGCGAGGCGCTGGAAAGCGGCGCGGGAAAGGAATTTGCGGAGAATTTTCTTCATGGCGAAGGTTATGTCAAAAGGCCCGAACTGGTGGAGCAGTGGCTGCGGGAGCTTCCCATCACGGAAATCACTTCCGCCTACGTGCTTTTCAAGCCACTCGCAGAAATCGATCTCGATATCGAGAAGCCGGAGACAGTGGTTTTCCTGGCGAATCCCGATCAATTGTCGGCCCTGGTCATCCTTGCCAATTACGGCAGGGAAGGCATGGAGAACGTGATCATTCCATGGGCCGCAGGGTGCCAGACCATAGGCCTGCTTCCCTTCAGGGAGGCAAAATCAAAAAAACCGAGGGCGGTCGTTGGATTGACGGATATATCGGCCAGGAAGTATGTCCGGACTCTCCTCGGCTCAGAATACGTGTCCTTTGCCATGCCCTGGGAGATGTTCCTGGAAATGGAGGGGAACGTGGAGGGAAGTTTTCTGGGAAGGCCCACCTGGCGGTCGCTTGTGGATTCCAAACCGTGAAGTTTTTTCAGACGATGAAGGGATGGATTTCGTATGAAGAAAATGGTGACCTGCGTTCTCTTCGTCTTCCTGTCCGTGGTTGTTGCCCATTCGGCACAGGAGACCACCGGAGCGTCCACGGCCGGCAAGGAAGGAATGGTTCCTTACAGCGTAAAGGTTTCGGTGAACGAGGTGAGGAACCGTACTGTGGAGGCAAAGGTTCGCGATCATGTGGTCCGGGTGGATCAACCCAAGGCGTTCGGCGCAGACGATACCGCACCCACTCCTCCCGAGATGCTCGCAGTCTCACTGGGAACCTGCGTCGTATCAACCATCCAGTTTCTCGCCATGCAGAAAAAGATGGAAGTGAAAAACATCCAGGTTACGGTGGAAGGCGACATCGATTTCTCCAGGGCAATGGGAATCCCGACGGAGAAACGAGCCGGTTTTGCCGGGTTGAAGATCGGTGTTCAATTCGATTCGAACCTGTCCCCGACGGAAAAGGAAGCATTCCTCAAGGATATATTCGAACGGGGAGCCTCCATCGACAATATCATGAACGCAACTCCCGTAACGTACGAGTTGCTGCGGTAATAGAGCGGTATTAGAATGAAAATGGCCTTCAGCCGCCTTTCGAGCGGTGAAGCCCATCTCGATGGACTACATTCCAGGCGGGCAAAGGACCGTAGAACAGGTTCATTGCCCGCCTGAATCCTGGTTCCTTCGACGAGCATGTCCCCGCACCATCGTCGCACAAAGGTGGAATACCCACAACATCGTCATTCCCGCATCCCACCGTCATTCCCGCAACAGCGTCATCCAAAAGGCGGGAACCCATGCACCTGCGAGCAGGCGCAATCGTCCAGACTGAAAACATCGGTGAACGGCCTCCCCCATGGGAAAACCGCCTCCACGGCAAGAAATGCCCCTGCAGGATACCGCGCCCCTGCGGGACGCCGCCGCAAACCCATTGGGCTCTCGATGGGCGCATACAGGGAGGATCTCGGGGTATGAACTGCCGCCAGGACAGACATCAACGACAATCCATTCGCCTGCCCGGTTACGACTATGTTCCTTGTGAGCCCACGGCTCCTGGAAGTCTGCCGGATGAACCTGAATTTTCTTACTTCACACTCCACTGGAAAAATTTCATGACGACTGCCAATCAGCTTGATGTCTGAGCTGCAATGATATAGATTTCATCAAGTCAAAGGAATCAGAAAAATCAGATGATTCAGAATATAAAAATGTTCTCGACCTGGTGAGAACAGCTGGAGAAGCAGGGCATGGGAAACAGGCGTGTGAAAAAGTCGAGTTGCAGTCTGGACCTGGATCGAGGGGACTGCTGCCGCATCGAATCCATCGTTTCCATAGATGAAAGGGGGCAGATGGTGCTGCCCAAGGAGTTGCGCGACAGGGCGGGCATCCGTTCGGGAGATAAGCTTGCTGTCGTCAGTTGGCTGAAAGACGGGGAGGTGTGCTGCCTGACTTTGATCAGGGCTCGGCACCTCGAGGATCATGTCAGGGATTTTCTGGAGCCGGTATTGAAAGGGGTTGAAGGCGGAGAAAGGTCTGGAAAGGAGACTCGCGAGATGAAGCCTGAAGAAGTTAAGAAGGCAGTACGAACGGGCTATGCGAAGGTTGCACTCGAAAATGCACCCTGCTGCGGGGGGAGCACCTCCTGCTGTGGAGGCGAGGATCCAGCAGGGGATATCAGCAGGAAGCTGGGGTATGGAGAGGAAGAATTGGGGTCGGTGCCGGAAGGCGCAAACCTTGGACTCGGCTGTGGCAACCCCCTTGCGCATGCTGCCCTGAATAAGGGGGATATTGTGCTGGACCTGGGTTCGGGAGCGGGGTTCGATTGTTTTCTCGCTGCGCGGAAAGTGGGAAGCGAGGGAAAGGTCATCGGGGTGGATATGACTCCCGAGATGATTGAAAAGGCAAGGCTCAATGCGCTTCGGGGAGAGTATTCGAATGTCGAATTCCGGCTGGCGGAGATCGAACATCTTCCTGTTCCCGATGATTGCGTGGACGTGGTGATATCCAACTGCGTGATCAACCTGTCGCCCGAGAAGGAGCAGGTGTTTCGGGAGGCTTTCCGGGTGCTGAAGCCCGGCGGGCGGCTGATGGTCTCGGATATCGTATTGTTGAAGGAGATTCCCGAGGCGGTGAGGCAATCCATGGAAGCTTATGTCGGTTGTGTGGCGGGTGCGGTGATGAAGGAGGATTATCTTGCCGCCATCGGGAGTGCGGGTTTTCAGGGGATACGTGTTTTGCGCGAAAATGCTTTCCCGGCTGAAGTGGTGATTTCCGATCCTGTCGCCCGGGAGGTTTTGGACGCCTGGAATGCTTCAGGTGAAGATTCCGCGGACCCGGCCGGATCGGTAGTGAGCATTGCGGTATCGGCGGTGAAGCCTTAAGCGCCGCTGGTTTGTTCATGGGATACCCGTCGTGTGAGAGGAATCCAGCGGTTGAAACGGGAGGAGACAGGGGGGACATGAAGAAGACAGCTTTGTTCAGGCGTCACGTAATGGAAGAGAAAATACTGATGGTGCCCGTCGCTCACGATGCCTTGTGTGC
Source organism: Syntrophobacteraceae bacterium (assembly GCA_013314815.1). GTDB lineage: Bacteria > Desulfobacterota > Syntrophobacteria > Syntrophobacterales > Syntrophobacteraceae > JABUEY01. Next base: position 11,244 of record JABUEY010000034.1, on the reverse strand, counting down.
GAGAATCGCTCAGAAGACCGGATTCAAGGCGGTGTGTTCCGCCGGGTATGCCAATACCGCGGCATTGCTTGGCAAGCCGGATGTTTCTCTGCTCGGTCTCTCGGAGATGGTCGACTGTGCCTGGCGCATTGCCGACGCGACGGAACTTCCCGTTCTTGCGGACGGCGATACCGGGCACGGAAACGTGACCAACGTCGTTCGCACGGTCAGGCTGCACGAAAAAGCGGGAGTGGCGGCGCTGATTATCGAGGACCAGGTGGCTCCGAAGCGTTGCGGACACATGTCCGGAAAACAGGTGATCCCCGTGTTCGAGATGGAGGCCAAGATCAAGGCGGCCGTGGATGCCCGTATCGATCCGGATTTTGTCATCGTGGCCAGGACCGATGCCATTGCCGTAAACGGTTTGAATGACGCCCTGGAAAGGGCTCACAGGTATGTGAATGCAGGAGCCGATTTCATCTTCGTGGAGGCGCCGGAAACCGTGGAGCAGATGTCTGCGATAACCCGGGAAATCCGTGTCCCCACCCTGGCCAACATGGTTCCGGGCGGGAAGACTCCTGTTCTTACCGCGGAGCGACTGCAGGAAATCGGATTCTCCCTGGCCATTTACCCGACAGCGGCGACGTACGTCATTGCTCAGGCGGTGAGCCGTTTCTTTGACGCTCTACTGCGCACCGGGGACCTGGAAAACCTACAGGATCGCATGATCCTGTTTGACGACTTCAATGACCTGGTCGGGCTCGCCGAAATCCAGCAGACCGAAGAAAAGTATTATGGGCATGCAAAGTAAAGCGTCCAGGAGTGCCCTCTGTGCCTTCTCTCATGTCTTCTGCCATGAGAAACGCGAAGCGCACTGCGGTTGTTCAGTGCACTCGACGGAAGGACGAACAATGTGAACAAGGTGATCCGGGTGAAGCCGCTTCGCCGGATCTTCGCGATCCCTGCCTCATAATCCGCCTGATGAAGTTGACTTGAGTGGAACGCATTATTATTAAAGCGGTCAGTTGAAAGCCCCGAATGGGGGATGCGGGACAGAACAGCAACTTCGAAAACCAATGGCAGGGAATCAACCCTCAAGGGATGCAGAATCATTGTCGAAGAAGGAGAAGCTCATGACAGAACGCTCCGGCGCAGTCACTTTTCAGGGAAATCCACTCACACTGCTGGGGAATGAAGTCAGGCCCGGGGACAAGGCCCCCGATTTTGCGGCCCTCGATAACAGCCTGGCCCCCGTCAACCTGTCTTCCTACAGCGGCAAAGTGCTGGTCCTTTCATCGGTTCCGTCCCTCGATACGCCCGTATGTGACATGGAAACCCGCCGGTTCAACTCCGAAGCGGCCGGTCTCGGTTCCGACGTGGTCATCCTCACCATCAGCATGGATCTTCCTTTCGCCCAGAAGCGCTGGTGCGGGGCGGCGGGGGTCAGTCATGTCACGACGCTGTCCGATCACAAGGATGCGAGCTTCGGCATGAACTACGGAGTCCTCATCAAGGAACTGCGTCTGCTGGCCAGAGCCGTTTTCGTTGTCGACCGAGGCGGGACGGTGCGGTACGTGGAACTGGTGAAGGAAATCACTCATGAACCCGATTACGATGCGGCTCTGAAAGCCGTAGCCGAATGCCTGGGCAAGTAACGGGCTGAGGCTCTGTAATTCAATTTTTCATCCGATATGTCTCTTGCAGGCGGCTGCCGCAGGATTGCGGCCGCCTGCCGTTTTGTCCCGTCCCGCAGGGAAGACTACCGCTTGTCTTGCCCGATGCACCGGGCAGGGCGGACTGCCTGCCCGATCATGAGGACACGACACCCGTCCTTTCAACCCGCAGAATTCATTTCACTCAGGTATTCATTTAAACTCGAACCAAAGGCGTGCTAAGGTGACTCCATACGAGTCATGACAGGAACCATTTCCGCCACCCTCAAACGCCGGGCTTCCTCAACCTGCCGCACATGCCTGCCTTGCTCCTGTTTCCGGAGAATGCTGCGGCGATGTCATGTACCAGGATGTCCCGGTCCGGTCGTATTGATCGAAAGGAACGGTCCCATACGGGCAGGTGGAGTGTGTCTATGCGGCGACAGAGCGGACATGGTGAGGAAGACGGCAGAGCAGGCTGAGTTCAGGTCACGGGATTTCGATTCCAACAGAAAAGGACAAACGCATGGAAGATCTTCTGCCCGATGTGCTGAAGAAGCTGTGGGGAAAGGTTGAAGAGGGGAGGCTTTCCGCCGACGAATTCGGCCGGATCCAGGACAGCCTGGTGGGAGAATATCGCAGAATATGGGAGGACGCCCTGCTGTTGGAGGGCTTTGAAGACCTGCAGGAGAGTGTCGTTTCTGAGATCGGATCGTACCTCGGGCGAAACGACTCCACGGAAATCAAAAGGCTGTGCTGCCAGGCTCTCGCTCACATCAAGGGGGAATGGCAGCAGAAGGTCGACACCATCGACAAGGAATCGGTGGAACAGTTTTACGATCAGAGCCGGGCGATGATCTACGAGCTCATGTGGTGGCACACGCTGGCGGATGACCTGTCACCCCTGGCTTACGTGGTTGCGTTGAAGCTCGCTCAGCGCCATGAATGCGGAAGATGCCTGGACTTCGGGTCCGGAGTGGGCTCCGGAGGCATCCTTTTCGCTCGACATGGGATGGAGGTGACCTTGGCCGACATCAGTTCGACGGCGCTGGATTTCAGTTCCTGGCGGTTTGAGCGGAGAGGTCTTCCTTCAGTGCATCTTGATCTCAAGAACAGCAGGCTTCCTGAAGCCGCATTCGACTTCATAACGGCCATGGACGTTTTCGAGCACCTGGTGAATCCCGTGGAGACGGTGCGAGATGTGGACAGAGCCCTGAAGCAGGGAGGGTTCCTTTTCGGCCGTTTTCACGCGGAAGCCGATGAAGACCGGCCTCACCACATCATTCTCGATTTCCAGCCGACTCTGAAGGAACTCCAGGCACGGGGCTTCGTCAGGGTCTGGCAGGATGGATGGCTTTGGGGGCACGAGGTCTATCGCAAGATGCCGTAGGGAATGTTGCGTGCGCGGACGATCGGACATCGAACTCCGGGCCCGGTGCGCGATCCGCTGCCCCCCAGCCGCGTCCGAGCCCGCCTGACCAGTTGTCGATGGAAGAAACCTCCTTCAGGGGCGGGACTCCTCCTTCTCCTGAACGTCATTTTCATTGACGGCCACGATGCGTCCTCCGAGGGAGCCCACCACCGTACCGCGGTTCGAGGATTCGAGAAGGTCTTTCCAATGACTTCCCGATTCCACTACGGCCACAACCCTCTGTTCCGAATGCCACAGTTGCAGAAAATCCTTTTCATCCAGGAAACGTTCGGGAGGTTCCCTGCGCTTGGCTGGGGCGTTTTCGAACCGCGGATCCTTGAGCACGTGAACCATGCGTTCGGTGTAATAGGTGATCCCGCCTATCCACATGTATTCGTAGGGTTCTTGGTAGGCCAGGACGTCGACGGGGTTCGAGTGCTGTTGAACGATTCGTGCGACGGGTCGAGTGGAATGAAACGGTTCCACAGCTTCGAACCCCCAGTGAACCAGGGCAAAAAGCGGAACCGTCAGGGCGGCCAGGAAGGAGAAAGCGGCTTTAGGGCGATGATTCCCGGCCGCCCACGCGGCACAGCCGATGGCAAGGGCGCACGAGGAAAACGCGGCAATGGCGGGAACCCTCATTCGTTCGAGTATGGATATCTGTTCGGCACCCGGTTCCCACCCGACTGTGGGCCAGTAGGCGGAAAAGGTTCGAAATACCAGATCCTGGAACGGGCCGAGGATCGCGAGGGCCGCCAGAGCTGCCGCCGCCACAAGCCACGTGGAAACGACAAGGCTGCGCCGGGCTCCACGAGCGATGGCCTCACATTTGTCCGGGGAGGCGAAGTCGTTCCACCAGTTCCCCAGGAGGAGGGCCAGGGCGGGAACCGCCGGAAGGCTGTAGTATTCGAGTCTCGATCGTGAAAATCCGAAAACGGTCAGGATGAAGACCGTCCAGACAACGGGCAGGAGGTCGGGGGATGTGCGCCAGCCGGAGCGGGAAAGCCGCCGTGCCGTCCGGGAAACCGCGGCGGGCAGCACTGTGGCCCAGGGGAAGGTCCACATGAAGGTGAAGAGAAGAAAAAGATGGAGGGGGACAAATTCGTCGGCCGGGTAGCGCTGCCCGGTGAATCTCTGGAGATGCTCCCTGAGGAAGAAATAATCGAGAAAGCCCGGGTTGGCCGTTTCCGCCGCAACGTACCAGGGGCCTGCGACAGCGAGGGCAACGATCGGGCCGATCAGTATCGGCCAGGAGAGCATCTTCTTCCATGCACCGCTGAGTACGGCATGCACCATGATGACGCCGGCGGGCAGCGCAGCGCCCACCAGCCCCTTGGTCAGGGCTCCCAGCCCCAGGCAGGCAAAGAGCAGGCATACCCAGGCAGCCCGCAGGTCATGAGTTTCCATGCAACCCTTGACGTAGCAGAATATGGACAGGCAGACGAGCAGTACGACGATGGAGTCGGTCATGGCGAGGCGACCGAAGAGGAAGATCCCCAGCGACGAAGCGAAGATGACTCCACTGAACCAGCCGGCGCGGGAGCTGTAAAGATACCGGCCGATGGCTGCGACCACAGGCACGGCTGCGATGACGCAAAGAGCCGGCCACAGGCGGGCAGTGAATTCGGATTTGCCGATTACCGTTTGAGTGATGGCGATGAGCCAGTAGATAAGAGGGGGCTTGTCGAAGTGGGGTGTTCCGTTCAATCGAGGAGTGATCCAGTCCCCCCGGAGAAGCATCTCCCGCGGAATTTGCGCGAACATGGCTTCTCCGTCGTTCAGACCGGGTTCGTTCAGCCCGAAGAGGTATAGAATGGATACGGCCGCGATGGTCGCCGTCCATCCCAGTCTTGTCACGGTATCCTTCCTTTGCATTCAGGCCCGGCAGAAAGCCGATCATGGGCTTCCCCGGCAGCCGAGGCTGCCGGGGAAAGGGGTCAGTGGGTTTCCCTGGCGAGTTTCCAAACCTCCGGCGATCGCCACAGCCGGGATTTAAAGAGCTCTCTCAAGTGGAGAAATTCTGTCGGGAGGCGGTCGTAAAACAGATCGAAGAGTTCCTCGTGGTCCCTGGCTTCCTTGACGGACTCGTCACGATCCACGGACATCAGTTCATAAAACTTCTGCGGGTCGTAGTCCAGGCCTTCCCAACAGATGTCACGAAGGCGCGGTACATAGCCCACGGGACTCTCCACGCCGTATCCGCGGCCGTGGACACGATCGATGATCCAGTTGAGGACCCGCATGTTTTCTCCGAATCCGGGCCACAGAAAGGAACCGTCCTTGCCTCGCCGGAACCAGTTGACTCGAAATATGCGAGGCGGATCCGGCAGATGACGGCCGATGTCCAGCCAGTGGTTCCAATAGCTGGCCATATTGTAGCCGCAGAAGGGCAGCATAGCCATGGGGTCACGTCTCATGGCGGGAAGGCTCTCCTCGGCCGCCGCTGTAGCTTCCGATCCCATCGTGGCGGCGATATAGACGCCGTGAGTCCAGTTGAAGGACTGGTAGACAAGGGGAGCGTTCCTGCTGATGCGCCCTCCGAAAATGAAGGCCTTGATGGGTACCCCCTCAGGGTTGTCCCATTCCGGGTCGAAGGTCGGGCACTGGGTAACGGGTGCCGTGAAACGGGCGTTCGGATGGGCGGCAGGGCGACCGCAGCCGGGTGTCCAGTCCTGGCCGGTCCAGTCGATCAGATGCTCCGGGGGCTGGTCCGTCATCCCTTCCCACCAGACATCCCCGTCGTCGGTCAGGGCCGTGTTGGTGAAGATGCAGTTCTTGTTAAGGGTCAGCATGGCGTTGGGGTTGGATTTCATGGAAGTGCCGGGAGCCACTCCGAAGAAGCCCGCTTCAGGGTTGATGGCACGCAGATTTCCTTCTGCGTCGGCCTTGATCCAGGCAATATCGTCGCCGACGGTGAAGACTTTCCAGCCCTCGAAGCCCCTTGGAGGCACCATCATGGCAAAATTGGTTTTACCGCAGGCACTGGGAAAAGCTCCTGCCACATAGGTCCTCTCGCCGGACGGACTCTCCGCTCCCAGGATCAGCATATGTTCCGCCAGCCAGCCTTCATCCCTTGCCATTACCGAGGCGATCCTCAATGCAAAGCACTTCTTGCCGAGGAGTGCATTCCCGCCGTAGCCGCTTCCGAAGGAATAGATCGATCGTTCATGGGGAAAATGGGTGATATAGGTGTTGTCTGGGTTGCAGGGCCACGGAACGTCCTTCTGCCCCGGCTGCAGAGGAGCCCCCACCGAATGTATGCAGCGGACAAAGGATCCCCTCTCGCCGAGCACTTCCAGGGGCCCGCGACCCATGCGGGTCATGATCCGCATGTTCACGACAACGTAGGGAGAATCCGTGATCTGCACTCCAATATGGGAAATGTGAGACCCGAGCGGGCCCATGCTGAACGGGATGATATACATCGTACGGCCCCGCATGCAGCCATCATACAGGACTCTCAGCCTGTCCTTCATTTCGTGTGTATGCATCCAGTTGTTGGTGGGGCCCACGTATGTTTTGTTCAGGGAACACACATAGGTTCGGCTTTCCACCCTGGCGACGTCCCGGGGGTCGGAACGGGCCAGGAAACTGTTGGGTCGCTTCTCCTCGTTGAGTCGTATGAAGGTCCCCGAAAGAACCATCTGGTTGCAGATATCATCGTATTCCGCCTGGGAACCGTCGCAAATATAAACACGGTCCGGTTTGCACAACTCAGCGTTCTCTCGAATCCACTTCAGGAGTTCCTCGTGGTTTGTTCTGCAGCCTGTAATTGGTATTTCCATGATATCAGTCCTTTTAACGATCCATCGGTTCAACAGGAAATCACAGAACCCTCCCGGGAGGATGGGTTCCATGCCTGAACTGCATCGCCATCATTGCAGGAGACGTCTCGCTGAAACACGACTGGGTACAAGGTGTGCGGTCATTGCGGTGAACCGCGGGGCATCCGGCAAATGAGTCCCGGGTTCTTGTCAAATGCCCGCCGGAACGGGGGAGCCGAACACACTGCCATACGAAGGAGGAATGCCATATATTCTTCAAAACCCGATGACTGAGGCCCTATCGGGCATTAACGATCCAGGTTGCCCCTGCGACACGGTGACAGGTTGTATGGGTAACATAAAAGTCTAGAACGTCAAAATCCATTTGTCATCCTCTATTTGCAGATATCTTTCGATCTGAGCACATTCTTTCAGATGTCTTTTGGTTGATTCCCTCTCCTGTGCATCACGTGCCCATGCGGCGCAATCCCCAAGACTGTCTGGCCCGTTCGGTTTCGGATCACTATGGCAGAAGTCATAGGGGTCTCCGTGGAAGCTTGTTCAATCAGTTGTCTGCAAACCACGGCCGGTGAATCGTGCCGACATCTATTCCCGAATGCTGAAATTGGATCTGGGAAAATTATCGAAATCCAGTATGATAGAATGAAAGGTCATGCAAGATTATTCGGGACCGGCGGGTTAGCGCTGATATCCGCCGGTGAGAAACATTCTGGAAAATCGACAGGGGGAGCTATGAGGTGGACGGTTTTTTTCGGGATAATACTGATCGCACTCGGATTGATGATGATTTTCTGGATCTAATGACAGGTGCGGGAGGGCTGCCGGCATCTTGAATATCCGGAGATGGACTTGGACACCGAGGAACAGAACGGCCGGAACCCAACGAGCTCCGGCCGTAACATCCTTGTCCTGATGGACGTGCAGGGACTAGAGTCTTTTTACCTTCGATGCCTGGGGCCCCTTGGCGCCTCTTTCCTCGACGAAACTGACCCTTTCCCCTTCACTCAGGGACTTGAATCCTTCACCTTCAATGGCACTATAGTGTACAAACACGTCACTTCCGTTGTCCGTTTCGATGAACCCAAACCCCTTGCTGTCATTGAACCATTTTACTCGACCTTCCGCCATTTCTTGATTCCTTCCTTGAATTGTGGTTTTTGACTTCTGCTCTGGTGCGGTACTTGAGTTACTCCGAAACCGCACTTTTGCACTGGCGAAAGACCGATTTCCTGCATAACCCGAAATATCGAACTCAATCAGCATTGACTCAGAACTATAACACCCTTCGCAAATAAATCAAGGGGGAACGGAACGGATTTCTGGATGTTCAATCCCTCAGACTTCTCATTTCCACCGACCGGCATTCCCGGACGTTCCAGAGGGGGGCAACCCGCTCTCCACACAGTACTTGCAGTGCGAAGGCGGAGGGACGGGACGTCTGCAGGCAACCTTTCAATGCTTGAGGTTCGAGAGTCGTTCCCACAGCCTTCCGATCTGACCGTCGAGATCCACGAAGCATAATTCTCCGGATATCTCCACAACGGTTCCGGATCCACGAAAAGTTGCCACTCGATCGCCGATTTTGGGTCTTGTACGCTCAGCTAGTTCATTGCTTTGTCGATTCCAGGTTTCTCGATATCCTGCACGGGAGGCTGCCGAACCATATCTCCCGGACTTCGTGTTGCCGTGCGAGGAGCTGGTTCTCCTTTCGGAAGACCCGTAAAGGAGCGGTGGGTTCGAGGCACGGGAGACTTTCTTCGTGCTTGTGAAACCTTGGAGAAAATCTTTCCATCTGTCACTCAACAGGTCTTGGAATGAAGCCGGCAGGAACGGGTGCTCAGCAGCCCGTGTGAAACCGACATAGGCGACGTTCGCCTCCTCCTTGGACTTCACACCGTCGAGCTTCTCCGTTGCAGTCAGGGTATCGGCCACGTCGGGATCCATGAACACCCTGGCGTATTCCTGCCCCTTGGATACGTGTATGGTGGAGAGAACAACGCGGTGGGGATCGGTTTCTCCAGTGTCTTTCCTGCTCATGCCGTTCATTTCGAATATGATGTGAGGGAAGTCCGCAGCGTGGCGCCTGACAATGCGGACGATGCTCTTGACCTGGAAGTCGTCGCAGTTGTCGGCGTATCTTTCCAGACTCTCCATGCTTTCGAAGGATCGGATCCAGTCGCTGCGGATCTTCCGCTTTTCCCTCTGTGCCAGCCAATAGACGTCGAGGGTCTGCCACAGCACCTTGTCGATGTCCCGTTCGAACCGGTACCTGATGCCCCGGCTGCGAAGTCCAACGGCGGTGGAGAACAGGGAGAGGTTCGTTCTGCTGAGTATGGCGCAGTTTCTGACGGGAGGGATTTCTCTTTGGGTAATCCGGGAAAGAACTCCAGGATTTCCCTCGATGCGAAAGGCGTTGTCGCCCTTGGCTTCTCTGACGAACAGGATGGCCAGGTCGGCGATAGGTTTGCCGAACCTGAAGCTTAACGTCAGTTCGTATTCACGGTCGCTGGACAGTCTTTGCATGGCGTCTATGGCGTAACGGAAGCCGTAGATCTGCTGGTGAGAATCCCCCACAATGACGATGCGCTTCCTGGACGCACCGAGTGCGTCCGTCATCACTTCGGAAAGGTCCTGGGCTTCGTCCGCAAGGATCATGTCGTAGCTGTCGAGGACGCGATAAAATTCACCTGACTTGTGAAAAAGCTTCAGATAAAAATCGTGCGGGCACGGTTTGTTTCCCCGGTACCAGTCGGTGGCGGCCTGGCGGGCGCAGCGGATCACTTCGGCCTGGTTCCTTTTGAAAATGCTCTGTGCTTCGTCGGGGAGCATTCTTTTGAAACCGGCCGCAGCATGTTCGAGTTGTTCGAGAGGCGAATTCATAATAAAGAGCAGAAAGTCGCAGGTGATCCTGGCAAGCAGCTGTGGTTCGTTCGTTCTCCTGAAAGCCGGGAGCAGATCCGCCGGAGAGAGGTCCTTCAACTTGCCCCATTTGTATCCTTCATAACGATAGGCGAGAGAATGGACTGTGTGGACATCGACATTGGAAAGGAACGTCGCCTGGGCTTCTTCCCTGGCCTTGCGGTTGAATACCAGGTAGAGGATTCGTGCCGATGTGTTTCCGGTGGCCAGCATGCGCAGCGTGGTCGTCTTGCCGCTTCCTGCGCGGGCATTGATGCGGATCACACGGTGTTTGTCTTCGATCACGGCCTTTTCTGTTCAGCGGTCGGTTCCATGAAAGTCCAATCGAGCTTCAGTCTTTCCTGGTGGATGCCATGGTCGCAGGCGCTTGAAGATCCGTTTTGCCATCCAGAACATCGTTTTTGCGGTTCATCCGGCGAACGAGTTTTCATGCACTTGCCGGAAGAGCCAATTTTACTTTATCCTTGCGAAAGGAACCAGGGTTTGGAAAGCGATGGCATCAGAAATGCGAACAGCGGGTGAAGCCTAAAGAGATTTATCAATCTCCTGCACCGGGCAGGCTCCTGCAGAATGCACTGTTTCGTGGATCACACATCACGGCGGTATCCTGTCCAGGATTCAGGGGCTGCAGCCGGAGGATTCTCAGAGCAATTCTCGTTCGGCCAGGCTCTGCTATTCCCTTCAGGCCTGCTCTTCCTCCCCGAGATGCCGCTCCGCCTGCGCATGCTTGGGGAGAAGCACGGTAAAGGTGGACCCTCTGCCCGGCTGGCTCGCAACGAAAACGCGACCTCCGTGCCCTTCGACGATGGCCTTTACAGTTGCCAGGCCGAGCCCGAAGCCCTCTCTTGTCCCAACCTCGGATCCACGATGGAAAAGGTCGAAGATGTATGAGAACAAGAATTGCCTTTACTGCCCGGAGGCCGCCTGCTCTATCGGGTGATTACCTCACTGGTGGAAAGAGGGCGTTTGGAAATCGGCTCGAGTGCACGCTGGAATTCGAAAGAGGAGAAAGGATGCGATGAGCAATAAGCCTGCATTTGGAACCTGGCTTGAAAAGGAAGTGTCCAGGGTGACGGGGAAAACCTATGGGAACAGCGGGGAGGGGGCTCTCACTTTTCATGTCAATATGAGTCTGTTCGGAAGGATGCCGTCCCCGACTTCTTCCGCTCGAATCACCGGCCCCTGCGGCGAAACCATGGAAGTTTATCTGAAGATTCATAAAGACCGTATCGAGCAGGCGAGCTTCTTTACGGACGGCTGCGGTGCGAGTATCGTCTGCGGAGCGACCGCTTCCGAGAAGGCGGCGGGCAGGAGCATTGACGAGGCGGCTCTTATCGATGGAGACGCCATCCTCGAATTCGTGGGAGGACTTCCGGAAGATCATCGTCACTGTGCGTTTCTGGCCGCGGAAACTCTTCAGGCAGCCATTCACAACCACCTGGCACGACCGGAGTTCCGGGAACACGAAGCGTGAGGGGTCGATAACGGGATAAAGGAC
>JABUEY010000218.1 GCA_013314815.1 Syntrophobacteraceae bacterium | reverse complement strand
GCCAGGCCAGGTCGATGTCCTCGCCGATGAGCCGCCGGATCATCCGGAGCATGCCTTCCACCGTTTCGTTCAGATCGAGCACGACGGGTGCGATGGTCTGTTTGCGCGCAAACGCCAGAAGCTGCCGGGTGATCTCGGCTGAGCGCCCGGCGGCGTGAAGGATCTCCTGGAGGTCGACTTCAAGAGGATGACCCGGTTCCACCCTTTCCAGGGCCAGTTCCGCGCGGCCGAGAATCACTCCGAGCATGTTGTTGAAGTCGTGGGCGACTCCCCCCGCAAGCCGCCCCACCGATTCCAGCCTCTGAGCCTGGCTCAACTGCGCCTGCAGCTTCTCCCGCTCATCCTCCGCCCGCCTCCGATCGGTAACATCCCAGACGGTCGATATCATCAGCGGCTTGCCGGGAACGGGAACATTCCGGGCACAGATAAAAGCGGTATCCATTCCGTTGCGCATAATGGGGACGTCTTCCCAGTGCATTCGCTCCGAATCATCACTGGCACAATCATCCAACACCCTTTTCCTGATCTCCTCACGGAAAGCAGGGTCTTCATAAACAACATCCCAGAAAGCGTCCGGTATGGACAGTGCTTCCCGCGTTGTCCGGTATAACCTGGGAAAATTGTCGTTCATGTAGGTGAAACTCACGCCGGGATCCAAAGAGTTCACCGCCACGCCGATGGGAAGGTGATCCATGACCGCCCTGATGAAGGCTTCGCTCTCCTTCAGCGCTTCTTCAGCCCTTTTTCGCCCGGTAATGTCCAGGATCGCCCCGACAATCCCCTCAACCGCTCCATCAGTGCCCCGAAACAGCGCCTTGTGAAACATGACCTGGTGAACAGTGCCGTTGTTGTCCAACACCTCGGTTTCATAGACCTGGTTCCTTCCCTCTTTCATCAGGACCATATCGGCTTCATGGTATTGCTGAGCATACTCATCGCGGGTTAGGTCAAAGACCGTTTTGCCGATGATCGATTCCTTCGGCAAACCCACGAACTGTGAAAACGCCTGGTTGCAGCCCAGGAATACGCCTTCCGCGTTCTTGTAGTAGATCGGGGCCGCTATGGCATTGATGATTGCCAGCAGGAGCCTCTCGCTTTCGTTCAGATCCCTCGTTCGGCTTGCCACCTGCCTGCGCAATGACCATGACCACAGGGAAAACGCCAGAATGACCATGAGCAGCGGCACGAGAACCATCGCGGGATACCGCAGCGCACCAACGAGCGAGGGTGGCTGTTCCTTGTAGACTCCAAGCCACTTCTCGTATATGCGCCGATATTCACCCGTTTGTTCCAGGATTTTCAGACCTTCGCTGAATTGAGCCAGGAGAGCCTTGCGGTTGTTCAAAACAGCGTAGCAGTATTCCGTTGAAAGGATCGGACGATGCCCAAGGACCAGGTTCGTCCATCCATGTTTTTCGATCAAATGCAATGCGCTCATCCGGACCACCACGGCGCAATCGTAATGCCCTTCAGCCAGCCCTCTCATTGCGTCTTCCTGAGTCTCAACAACTGAAATTCGATCTCCGAGTTTGTTATTGACAAGAAAATCATGAACGATGTCACCGCCTTGGACAACGATGCGCCTGCCTGCCAGCTCTTCGAGGCTGCCGGGAATCGAACCTTCTCCCTTACGCACCGCGGTGACGTAATGGTTCACGGCATGCGGCTGTGTGAAGTCGAATTTCAGGTCGCGTTCCTGTGAATAGAACATCCCCTGTATGACGTCGATTTCGCCGTTTTCCAGGCCGTCCACGATCTTCGTCCAGGGGCCGAGGCGGATCTCGATATCGAGTTCGAGTTCCCTGGCGATGGCCTTCGTAAGCTCCACAATGAATCCGTCGGGCCTGCCGTTTGAATCCAGAAATTCGTACGGCGGGTAATTGTGATCGCCTCCAACCACAATGCGCCGGTGAGTGGGTAATTCCATCCCCGCAAACCACTTGACGTGAAGCTGCCGATAGGTCCCGTCTGCAATCACCAGGGCGAGTCCTTCGTTCAGCAAGGCCAGTGTCTCCCGGTCTCCCTCCTTGACGGCGAAACAAAAATCCTGGCGAAAGCCTTCGATGGGCTTATTGACCACCCGCAGATTCTCCAACCCCGTTTCCTGGATGAGACGAAGGGCCACGAGCTTTTGGATGACCACGGCGTCATGGCGGCCTTCGGAAAGCTCCCGCAGGGCATCTTCGAAGGTGGCCGTCCGCCGAATGTCGATCCCACGATCCTCCCTGCGCAGAAATTCCTCCGCGTTGTCCCCTTCCATGACGGCAACCTTCCGCCCCCGGAGATCGTCCAGGTCATCGATGTCCTGCGTGTCCCTGCGCACCACGATGGCACCGTGCAGCGACATGTAAGGAAAGGTGAAATCAAAGAACTCCTCCCGTTCCAGTGTGCGACCGACCAAGGGCAACGCCTGCACCTCACCCCTCTCCAACCAGCCCTTCACCTCAGTCCAGAGTCCGATGCGAAAAACAACGTCTCGCCCCATGGCACGGACTGCCGCACGCAGCAGTTCAACCGAAAAGCCTTCAACGCGCCCATCTTCGTGGGCTATGCAAAAGGGAGGATAATCCACCTCGGAAGCGGAAAGAATTACCGGGGAGGAAGTTGTTTTTTCCATAGCCGCGCCTGGCGAAACCCCGCACAGCCAAACGGCAGACAGGCCGAAGAAAAGGGACATGGACACGACATACCGATTGACCCGCCATTTCCAGTGCGCATCGATTTTCACACTTCCATCTCCTCGTTCATGGGCAACGGTCTGCCCAGCTATTTCATTGCAGATGTTGTCCTCGCAAACATCCATTCCATAAGATTCAAAAGGTGCACATCGAGAATGACGACATCAGGTATTGGACGCGCTGCTTCCGACCGGGCATCTGAAGGTGATTTTATCGACGGGATTCAACTGGATGATCCATCTCTGCAGAGATTATAAGTACAGCGGGTATATCCTTCAAGCGGCCCACAAGCGGCCATCAAGAAGATGGTTCATCCGGCAAACGAGTGCCTCCGGTGCTTTTCACGCAAAAAATCGACGCATCCCAACGTCATTCCGCCAAGATCACCACGTCTTTCCCGCGAAGGCGGCAATCCAGTCTAAGCTCAGATCGCGCCATAAAGATCTCTCCACCCGGGATTGCCTTGCTCTATCCATCATATCTTCCAGGTTCTGTCCCATTACTTGAGACTGTTTTCCCATGTACGGTTACTTTTCTTTTGCGGCAATGACGTTGTGATGCCCATTGATGTTGAGATGCCCTTTGTCCATTCAACCGGAGTTCAAGCGTTGACAAACAACTTCCGTGTGATATCGTTGCGAATAATCCGATGTTTTCACATTACCGTCTCTACCGAACTCCGAAACGGGAGAATTCGTCAGATGAAGGTTTGCAGCCCTTGACCCGGAGCTACACTTCACCTCCGATCAGGGCTGTCCATCGCTGCAAAATGTAAACTCTTATTGATTTACTTGTTTTCAAAAATGATTTCTTTACAAGAATGCTGTTGCCTGGTTCCTATTCCTGCTCCTTTTTCGCCAACGGAATTCCGGAGATCTCGTAATGAACGACAGGCGGACCGATCATTTTCCACTTTGGATCGAAGTCATCATGGACAGCATGGACGCGCTGGTCTACGTGTCGGACATGAAGACCCACGAGCTCCTGTTCCTCAACAAATACGGCCGCGACCTTTTCCCGGATTTCGCGCCGGGGAAGAAGTGCCACGAGGTCCT
>JABUEY010000217.1 GCA_013314815.1 Syntrophobacteraceae bacterium | reverse complement strand
TTTTGAGCTCGCCGCTGAATCGCTTCCGTGGACCGTTCATCTGCAATCCTCCTTGGCTCCATTCCTACCATGGGCCAGGATCGCGTTGCCACCTTATTGAGCTGTCCAGTTTTCGGGGCACATTATAGCCTACGAAAACAGGCATTTCACGCTCCTGGAACGCCTTCTTACCCAACCACGCATCGTGATCTGGTATGTATCGCTGTTATTATTCCCTCTGCCTTCACGCCTTTCCCTCGAACACGATGTAATCGTGTCCAAATCGCTTTTCGAACCACTGTCGACCTTTCCGTCTCTCGTCGTGATTGTCGGCGGTCTGTGGCTCGTCTTCCATTACAGGCGCAGACTGCCGCTGATTACTTTTGGTTTTTTGTGGTTCTTCATGAACCTGGCGATTGAATCCACGTTTCTTCCCCTCGAAATGATCTTCGAACACCGCCTCTATCTTCCTTCGATGGGCCTGGTACTGGCTGTCGCTGCAGGAGCAGTTCAGTTTTCCAGGCATCTTTTCAGGCGAACTGCCGAGCGTGAGTTCCTCCTGTTGTGGCAGTGTTCGTTTGTTATCCTCTTTTCCGGGCTGGCGATCCTCACGTTCATACGAAACGAGGCATGGGAGTCACAGATCACACTCAACTACGACGCGGCGCTAAAGGCTCCCGACAATCCCAGAGCCCATGCCAATCTGGCTGTTGCCTTTCTTCGAGTGGGCGCATACGACCAGGCGGTGGGATCCGCGGAGAAGGCCCTTGCAGCGGGCAGAGAGAACTACGAAGAATACTGCATCGCGGCCAATTCGATTGTTCTGGCTCACCTCAAGAAGGGTGAACCGGAGAAGGCCGTACAAAGAGGGGAAGGATTCATCAGAAACCGGCCTCGAAAGGTCGACATGCGGAGTATGCCGTTCCTCTATCTGAATCTGTCTGAAGCCTATCTCCAGCTTGAAAGGATGGAAGATGCCTTTCGAATCGCCTTCCAGGCTCTCGACGACATCTATCGCCTAAAGAACCCCGAATATGAATTCGCGCGCGAAAAAGAACTTATCGCGGAAAGACTCTCCCGCCTTCTCGATCGTTCCCTGGATAAGAACCAGGACTTCGACGGAGACGGTCTCGCCGATCCGGGAGAACTGCATCCCAACGTCTGGATAGCAAACAAATTTCTTGAAAGAGGGGACAGATCGAACGCAAAGCAGATGCTGCTTCAGACTCTCTCAGTCAACCCGGATGAACCTCAAAGCCTGAGCACCCTTGAAGCCATGGCCAGGGAAGAACGCCTGAATGTGAAGCAGAGTGCAAGCTGGAATTTCAACCACAAGTATGTAAGAAACCCTTTTTCGCTGTTCCACACATGCATGGCCATTTCCTATATTATCGAGGAAAAACGCATGCCGTCCCCCTTCATTCTTATTGGCGAACTTTTCCTCCGCTTCTCCCTGCATCTCGGCCCCGAACATCCCGATCCTCATCTTCTCAAGGGGTGGTATCATTTCCGGAGAGGTGAGGCAGCGGAGGCGACGGCCTGCGCGAAGAAGGCAATCGAACTCGACCCTGAATACGCCAAGGCCTGGCTGGGGCTCGGTTTCTTTCAGGCGGCCGCCGACCGGCCCGCGGAAGCTGCAGAGGCTTTCAAGAAATCCCTCGAACTCTATCCGGGATATTCTCAAAGAAGAATCATCCTCGACCTGATCGACCAGTTGAGTTCGGACATCACAAACAACGATCGTGCCCTTCAGGCGGAGGCGTTCCTCTCGAACCGATAACCTGTAACATTTCTCATCAGCTGATCTTTTAAAGCGCGCCAAACCGTTTTGGTATTTTCTTATAAATGATTACTCCGGGTTCTTCACTCAAACGATCGACGGCATCACGACGTCATTCCGCATCAGGACGTTATTCTACATGACCCCATGGCGGTGTGAAGCTCAATGACGGTGAGAGTCCAATGACGTTTGTTGAGGGTGTATTCCACCTTTGTTCGACAACTGTCCGGATGGGGTATGCTTTTGTGAGAAGAAGATCCGAAACAAATCCTTTAGATCTCCTTTCTACCGGCCGAATAATAGTGTGTGCAGGCACGACGACGAAGTGCCTGCGGGGATATTTTCCCGTGGAATCATAACGAGGCCAAGTTGAGTTCCCCGTCATGCGGCACCGGAACCACCACTCCTTTTCAAGGCTTTCGACCGAAAAGCAGGAGGGGCGAATATGAGGAGTCCCCATATGAAGACCATTCTTTGTGTATTTTCCAGATGTTGGAGGCGGTTGCGGCCCGGCCTGATCCTGTGCGTATTCCTCATCACCTCTTCCTTGACCTTTCCCGGAAACACGGCGGCATCCACTCTTCAGGGTTCTTCCTCAACCCGGGGGATTCGGTGCGTACCGGTGGAAGGATTTTCTGATCCTTCTTCTCCATCCGTCGAGGCACAATCCGAACCCATTCAGCCCAATCAGCCGCTTGCTGCTGAGATGCCTGCGGCCCCTGCATCCCAGGATCTTACCGAAAACCAGCCGCCTTCTGCCGCTCGGCTGCCTCCTCCCACCGATCCCTCGCCTGCTCCCGCGTCCGCGGCAGGCGAATCCAGCCCTGCATCCGCTCCTGACGAATCCTTTGCGGCATCCAGCCCTCCCCCCGACGAACAACTGCGCACCATGCAGATGACTCTTGCAGCTCTCGCGTCCGACGAATTCGTTTTTCGAGCAGACAAAGCTCCGGACCCCTTCAAACCGTTTATCGAACCGGCCGATTCCCCAACGCCGCACTCGGGAACAACGGGGAATAACGACGACGAAGAAGCGCCTCCCGAGCCCTCAAGACCGCTGACTCCCCTGCAGAAGATGACTCTTGCCGAGATCGAGGCGGGACTGCGTGCCATTACATGGAGTGAATACGGGAGGCGGGCGATCATCGAGGATTCCACGGGAAAAGGTTACATCGTGGCCATGGGAACCCCTGCTGGAGACCGCAACGGAGTGATCTCGCAGATTTTCAACGACCGCCTGGTGATCCAGCAGGAAAACTGGGACAGGCAGGCAAAGCGTATGATCACTCTGGATTCGGTGGTGAAGCTCAAGAAAAGGGAATCGAACTGATCTTTGAGGGTTTCCGAGTATCCGGGGAGGCGGCGTTGGATGGTTTCGCCGCACCCCCTGTTGCCATTTCATTTGCCTCGCAGGAGCGAGATCAGCAGCATGACGGCCCCGGTGCTTATGGCACTGTCCGCCACATTGAATGCAGGCCAGTGATAAGTTCCCACGTAGAAGTCCAGGAAATCGATCACCTCTCCGAGTCGGAGGCGGTCGACAAGGTTCCCGACTGCACCACCGCAGATGAGAGCATAGGCGGTTCGAGTCCACCGATCGTCGGGCTTCACCCTGCTGTACGCATAGATGAGGACAGCCAGCAAGACGAGTGTGAGAGCCACGAAGAAGCTCAGGCGCCAGGACGACGAGGCTCCCGCCAGGATGCTGAAAGCCCCTCCCGTGTTCCTCACGTGGATCAGGTTGAAGAAACCCGGAATGATCACCTTGCCGGTGTGCAGGGGTATGTAAGCCGTCAGGAGAACCTTGGTGACCTGGTCGAGGGCGACGACGGCAGTCATAATAGACAGAAGAGGGATCATTTGCCCGCTTCCTTTCCTGCGTTGTGCTTGTTCAATGGGTTGGATCCACCGGGATGCGTGATGAACCTGCCGCCTTCGTACCTGTTCAATCGCAGGCGCTTCTTTTTGCCGAAATATCTAG
>JABUEY010000033.1 GCA_013314815.1 Syntrophobacteraceae bacterium | reverse complement strand
TTTGAGCTCGCCGCTGAATCGCTTCCGTGGACCGTTCATCTGCAATCCTCCTTGGCTCCATTCCTACCATGGGCCAGGATCGCGTTGCCACCTTATTGAGCTGTCCAGTTTTCGGGGCACATTATATCCGAACCGGAAACATCTCGAGAGTGTGCTCGTATATTTTCCCAGGCTTAATGGGGATTTTCCAGGAACAAATCGTTCGTTTTCCGCCATGTTCACGGGGCGAAAGTGAATCAGCTTGGTGGAAAATGAAAAGGTTCAGGAAGACAGTGTTCATGATCAAGGTTCATGGGTTATCCAGGGAGGAGGGGCGCAATGAGGAAGAGATACGTGGTGATCAGTGTGTTGTGCGTGGCTGTGTGCCTTTTCATGACCGCCGCCGATGTTTCCGCCAGGAGCCTGACGAGGTCCGACTTCCGGCAGATCGCAAGAACGGGGTTTGAAGCATGGGGCGGGGATTCGGCGAACAGCTATTCATGGGGAGTGGGATGGTTCAATAACGATCTTTACGTGGGTACGGTCCGCCATCATCTGTGGAGTCTCGGAGTCGGCTTGAGTACAATGTTTCCCATCGGGGGCGTGGACCTGGCGGATCCGCCTTCGGTGACCACCTGGGGAGACCCTGCGTATGCCGACGAAATGGCCGGCCAGATCTGGCGCTTCAGGGACAATACCTGGGAGATGGTGCACAAGTCTGAGACTTTTATCCTGCCCGTTCAGATCCAGATTCCGATTCCGGGGACCGATCCGGTCCAGTTCTTCACGATACCCGCGGGAACATATCCCATCGCGTACGGTTACCGTACCGTGGGTGAGTTCGACGGATATCTCTATGCCTGCGGAGTCGGGACGTGGATCCCGCCCATGCCCAAGAGCAGTGTCGTCCGGTCGTCGTCCGGGGATGCAGGCTCATGGGATGACGTGACCGGGATACTGGCGGGCACGATCAACGTAAGAGGGCTGGTGGAGTGGAACGGCAAGTTGTACACGGCCGCTTCTCTTCCCGGGCTTCTTCCGGGCGTGGGCGGACAGGCCGTGGTGTATCGCTTTACCGGAGTCGGCCCGGGTTTCTGGGAGCAGGTCAGCCTGCCTTCCTTCGGTCTGGGCGAGAACAACGCGGAAATCTATTATCTCACGGTTTTCAACAACCACCTGTACGCGTCGACGGTCAATCTCGTGACGGGTTTCGAGGTTTGGAAGACCAATGGCGAGGAGGATTTAGATAACCCCGGTTTGCTTAAGTGGACGCGCGTAATCAACCATGGGTTCGGCGACACCTGGAATCAGTTCGGCATGACCATGCAGGCGTTCGGGGATTACCTTTACATAGGAACTGCGGTCGGTGCCGGGTACGTCCAGAAAGACGGGGCTCCCGTGGGATCGAGGCCCATCGAGATCATCCGGGTGGACAAGGACGACAATGCGCAGTTGATCGTGGGCAGCCGCTTCGCTTACGATCCCATCGATGGAGGGCCGACGCGTCGGAGACCTCTCAGCGGCTGGCCCGCGGGCTTCGGAAATCCTTTCAATGTCTACGCATGGCACATGGAAGTCTTCCAGGGCTGGCTGTATCTCGGGACCTTCGATATGACTTCGGTGATTGTCCAGGCCGTGCAGCAGGATCCCAGCCTTCTGGGCACGCTTCTCGAGATGTTTACGGACGGATTTTCGGCAACCGACCTGCGGTTCACCTTCCCGACGTCGATCATCAATTCACTGTTGAGAGGAAGGTTCTCGCAGGCGGTGCTGAGCCTGATGAACAGAAATTTCGGCGGCGGGGACATCTGGAAGACCCGCGATGGAATTCACTGGATACCCGTCACCTTGAACGGCCTGGGCAATCCCAACAATTACGGGATAAGAAGGCTGGTCCCCTACAACGACCAGGTCCTTGCAGTGGGCACGGCCAATCCGTTCACCGGCAAGCCTGGCGGAGGCTGTGAAGTCTGGCTGGCGGGCAAGATCCCTCAAAGCGGTAATTCTTACTTCGATCGAAGAAGGTAGAGCCGCTCGACCGGTCGATCAGGGCGGTCTCGGACCAGCGCAACCCTGACAAATTCGGCCCGGAGTGTTCACTCCGGACCGAAGGAAGAAGCCGGCTCCAAGACCGCTGGAGGAACGATCCGTTCTGCATTTCAGCAGGTTGTTGCGGAATCCTTGCAGACGTCGCCCCCGCGAAAGCGGGGGTCCGGGAACCCTCGTGCAGTCCGGGTTCCCGGCTTTGCGGGAAGGACGAATTTTGCCTGTCGAGGATTTCCGCGGCAGCCCGCCAACGCTCTCTTTCATCTTCGCAGCCCTGTTTGCATAGTTGAGGGGCCTCCTGATGTCTGCGGCTCCCATTACGCGATTTTAATCCACATGGGAAGGAGACCGCGCATGGTGTGTCCGCATCTTTTCGATGCGTCCTGCGGTCACTGTTTTGAACACACCTTCTGTACGTCCGAAATATCAGCAGACTGAATTTCTAGATCGGTACGAAAAACATCCTCGCCGTGAATTGCGCCAATGACCAATGATTATTACTATGCAATGCATAGAGCTGATCAGCAGTGCCTTTTCACCAGAAAGAAGGATCCTGGGCCAGTGCCTTCGACCAACGGGGCTCATCTTCAACTGCAGCCTTCCCGGGGCTCGATCAACGTTTCTGGGGTGCATGAATGACATTTCTGTGGTGCGTCATTGATGTCTCCGTGGTGTGTGAATGACGTTTCTGTGGGAGGATTTCGAGCCCTTGATTATGAGGCGTTATGCCTGCGGAAATGACAATGCTGCGGGTGCATTCCACCTTTTTGGAAAACCGTCCGGGTACGCTTCTCCTGAGAAGAACCGGAAAAAGGTGGCACGGCACGAGGGCCTCTATTGATGTCGATGAGCAGGGTTCTTTCCAGGTTACACGGTTCTCACCCGATGAACGGGTACGATTGAAAAGTGGACCCGGTGAAAAAGAGAAGGAAGACGGAAACCAGGGAACTTTATCCGATTCGATCCAGGCGGAAGACAGCAAAGCACACTCGGCCCTCTGCGGAAGACCCGCATGATGAGGCGGCGGCTGCGGGTGGTGAAGAATTTCGGCCGGACCTTGTCTGCCGATACGCCCTCGACGGCACCATCCTGTTTGTGAACGAGGCCTTCTGCCGGCATTTTCAAAGGACAAACGAGGAACTGGTCGGGGAAGACTTCTTTCGGATCATGCACGATCATGCCCCGGACTCTTCGGATCGCCGGATTGCGTCCCTGCGCTGCCTCGACCGGAACGTTGCGGCTGCTCCCGTTTGCGAAGTCCGTGTGGTCGATGCGGAAGGAAGGGTTGCCCGGCAGCAGTGGATGGACCTGGCGGTATTCGATGAGAAGGGCGTCGTTGTCGGGTTCCAGTCAGTGGGTCGAGATATCACGGAGGAGAGAACCTGCGAGGGGTGTTTCAGCCGGGAGGAAGTTTTTCAGGCCCTGGCGGACAATCTGCGCGAGGTCTTCTGGGTGCGCAGTCGCGAAAAAATCCTGTATGTCGGTCCGGTCTATGAAGAGATCTGGGGGAGGAGCAGGGAAAGCCTTTATGAGGATCCGAGTTCTTTCCTGGGTTCCGTCCACCCGGATGACCGGGAGCGGGTGCTGGAGAGGTTTATGTTCGAAAACCAGGAAGCCGAGATGAACCTCGAGTTCAGAATCATTCGCACTGACGGTTCGATAAGGTGGATACACACTCGTTCCGTGCTCTTGACGGGAGGCGACGAAGAGGATCGAACCGTCGGTATTGCCGCCGACATTACGGAAAGGAAGAACGCGGAAACCCTGCTCCGGCTTCAAAGGGACCTGGCTGTTGCCGTCGGTTCGGCGACTGAAACGATCGAAGGCCTGAACTGCGTACTCGATGTCGCACTGCAGATGGAGGGGATCGACAGCGGCGGCATCTACCTTGTAGACGGCAAGACCGGCGAATTCCGACTCGCTTCGCACAAGGGACTCTCTCCCAGGTTCGTGGAGTGTGCATCGCGCTACGATTCGACGACACCCGAAGCTCAGCTGGCAATGAGGGGGGAGCCATCCTACTGGCCTAGCGAGAGTGCTGTGCTCGATTCGTGCGGCCCGGCGATCGAGGAGGAAAAGCTCACCGCCGTCGCCATGATCCCGGTGCGATGCGAGGGGAATGTCATCGCGCTGCTCAATGTCGGTTCCCACACCCGGCCGGGAATCCCGGCAGCCACGCGAAGCGCGCTCGAAACCATCGCCGCCTATACGGGGAGCATCGTCGCGCGCATGATGGCGCAGGAGGCTCTCAGGCACAACAGCGAACTCCTGCAAGAGACCGTCACCGCACTGAAGGTGCTGTTGAGGCAGCGGGATGAAGAGAAGGCCGAGTTCGAGGAAGGGATCCTGAATAACCTGAAGCTGTTGGTATATCCTTACTTAAACAGGCTGAAGAGCGGACGATTGAGCCCCGACCAGGCCGAGTGCCTGCTCCACCTCGAATCGAGGCTCGAAGGCATTACATCCCAGTTCGTCGGCCGCCTGTCCAAGGCAAACCCGGATCTCACACCCACGGAAATCAAGGTGGCTGACCTGATCAGGGACGGCAGGACAAGCAAAGAAATCGCCACACTTTTGAACCTGTCCGAGGGAACGATCATGTTCCACCGGGAGAACATAAGAAAAAAACTCGATCTGCAGCATACCCGTGTCAACCTCGCTTCCTATCTTCGGAGTCTTGGATAATGCAGGTATTCACCCTGTAATATCCCTGCAAATTACTGACGTTGACATCTCGTACACGCTGTGATTGTTTGTTGACATTACAGAATGGTTCCATCCGTCGCTGAGAATACCGTTCAGGTAACAATCCGGGATCCATTGAGTGCAAGATCCAAATAAAAATCATCAGAAAAAAAGCGTGAAATTGGAACATGAAAATGACACCAGGGGCCGGAAGATTTTTCCAACGAACTGATAACCCGTCCATGATACGCTCGTTCTCGTATATTCAATATTTGCCCTAGTTCTTGAAATTTTGACGTTCCTTGAAAATATCAGGGCAACACCATATTCTGGATCCTGAACCGCTCCCGATGGATATTCTCGCCTGTCTGAAGCTCCAGCTCTCGATGATCAAAGGAAGAACTCGGCCGCTGACCACTCATGATGCTGGTCAACAGCCGGTGCTCGATGTGCGCCTGATTATTGTCTGATATGAGCAGATCATGATCGAACGGACGGTATCCTGGAACGATAGATCAGGTTGTTCTTCGCTCATTACAGCCTGCAGCGACTGGAGGGGTCCGCTGCGGGCAAACAGGAAAGGGGGGATGTTTCGGCACACTGACCGGTACTTGTTCGAATCCGAATGTCGAGTAAACAAACGAAAGAGTAAAGAGGAGAAAGAGCTGATGAAGAGAGCATACAGGATAGCGTTGGTACTTCTTGTGGTTTTGGTCCTGAGCGCACCGAGCGCCTTCGCTGCGGGCCTCAAAAGCTATTACAAGCCGCCGACGGTTCCGGTTGCCGCGGCCACCTGTCTCAGGGACGTACCCGCGGGCCATCACTGGTACCAGATCATGAGCCAGAAGGTCAAGGTCCCCTATTACAATGCCAGCCTGGCCATCGCTGTGGCCATGGAAGTGGCGGTTTCGCAGTTCTTGTTCAACTTCAATGGGCCTCTGCAGTTGGGAGCCGACGCCGAAACGGACCTTTTCCAGTTGGGCAATACAACCGTAGAGGTCATGGTGGTGCTTAATCCCAAGACGAGGTATTGGAGACATTACGGGAAGAAGTACGTTGTCCTCGACGGCTGGAAATATAAGCCGGCCCTGCCCGGAGCGGTGACTTACGAAAAGCAGGATGGCCTGGGAATCCTTGCGTTGGGCAATGACATAGCCGATCAACTCGTCGAAGACGAGGAAGGCGTTGCAGTGTCGGGTTTCACCACCGATGAGGTTGAAGGCGGAACGGCCGCAAGCTTCACCTATGAAAGTGACGACCTGCTGAATGCTTTCCACAGAGACATGAAGCAGGCTCTGACTGCCCGTTGCTTCAATTTCGTCCAGCCCAAGGTGAAGATGGGATACCATACGGTCGCCGTGTTTGCCAGGCTGAAGGCGAAAGATCATCATGGAATGCCCTTCGTGAGCGATGAAGAGGAATTCGAAGCCGATTTCAACGGGCACCCTGCAAAGGTTTCGGCTCAGCTTGGAGTCGGCAGCCTGATGATCCTGCCTGTAAACCTGGGCGGTAAGTTGAACTAATATAAGCCGACAGGTCCGTTTTATCAGGCCGACCTAGATACAAGGAACCTTTCCCCCCCGGGAGTGCCTGCTTGCATGTGTGGCCTGCATTCCCGCAGGGGGAAATGGTCGGGGTTGTAGTGGCGATGCTTTACATCTTTCCGGCGCCCTCTGTTCCGGTGACGGTTTTTACAAGGCCGTGCTTTGTGCTGGAAGAGAAAGCGGCCGGCCCGAAGTGAACGCAATGCTTTTCCTGCCGGAGCGGTGAGGCTGGAAGCCGCGCAGAGTCCTGGGGCTTGCGGGGGGGGCTGCTGCCGGGATTCGAGTCCCCGCTTCGGCGGTTGCGGCTGATTTACCTTGAATCATCTGCCGGGAGAGAAATCCCAAAGAAGCAGCCATTGTCGCAGAGCCGTGACGAGTTGTTGCGAGTTGTAATCGGATAAGCTTCGATGGAACCTTACAACAGGTCGTTACATGCGGTTGGCGATCGTGGGTGCGACTTTTTGGTTGGATGCGTTGGGGCTCGAGTGCAGTCGAACATCGATAAAACTGGAGGTAGACACTGGTAAGTGGATCAATCATCCGTGTCGTGCAATTCCTTTTATTGGGATACTTTCATACCGCACGGCGGCGGAGCTCGCCTTGAAGCATGCCTGTGGAAGCTTGACTGGTACAAGGTGCCGGCCTGGTGTGGTGGTGTACCGACCGAATGAAGAATGAGCAGCGAGGACAGGAATCGTCGATACGCAGGCTCAATCGAGCGGCCGTATCCAGGCGGATGGAAAGGCGAGGAGGAAGGAGCAGACGGGATGATATCACGGTTTTTAAGAGTGTGGCTGGTATTGATCGGCGCGAGCGTCCTGATCTTTTCAGGACCGGCAAACGTTGCCGGTGCCCAGATCTTCGCGCCCGATGACGTCGAGGTAAATGTTATTGATGACAAACCCGTCCTGGTGCCGGACGAGATCCTGGTCAAGTTTAAAAAAGGTGTTACAGAGACCAGGAAAACAAACTTCAGAAAAGCGTTCGGGCTCAAAAAAGTCCGCGAGAGCCGCAAGGCGGGGAAGTTTACACTGTTTCGTCATTCCAGTCCGAAGGCTGTGCTCGCAAAGCTCAGGAAGGACAGCTCCGTTGAATTCGCCGAACAGAATGCCTATGCCTACGCGTTCGGAGTCCCCGACGATACATATTACAGGTACCAGTGGCACCTGAAACGCATCGACATGGAAGGAGCCTGGGACCTGTCCACTGGAGACGGCGTCACGGTGGCGGTGGTGGATACGGGAGTGCGGCAGAACCTGACGGACTTCGACAGAACCAGGTTTGTCGCCGGGTGGGATTTTATCAACAACGACAATGACCCCACCGACGACAACGGGCATGGATCCCACGTGGCCGGTACCATCGCACAATCTACCAACAACACGAAAGGGGTGTGCGGAGTGGCCTTCCAGGCTTCCATCATGCCGGTGAAGGTGCTCAACTCGTCCGGATCGGGAACCTATGCCCAGATCATCGACGGTATCAACTGGGCTGTGGACAATGGAGCCAGCATCATCAACCTCAGCCTGGGCGGGTCCACGTCTTCCGTGCTGCTGGAGGATGCCGTCAATTCCGCCTGGAACAGGGGGGTGCTGCTCGTCTGTGCAGCCGGGAATTCAAACACGAACAAGCCTCACTATCCAGCAGCCTACGCCAACACCATTTCCGTGAGTGCCACTGCGGGCAATGACACGCTGGCGTCTTATTCCAACTACGGCCCTACCATCGACATCGCCGCGCCCGGCGGTGACTCCGGTGATTACAACAGGGACGGCTACCCGGACAAGATCCTTCAGAACACGTTCAGCGGCACCAGCACCGGCTACTATTGGTACTCCGGTACGTCCATGGCCTGCCCGCACGTGGCGGGAGTGGCCGCTCTCATCAAGTCCAAAAAGCCCGAGCTCACGAACGTGGAAATACGGGATATCCTTTTCAATACGGCGGATGATATCGGCTATACCGGCAAGGATACCGCCTTCGGCTACGGGATGGTGAACGCTCTGAATGCGCTGCAGTATGTCGAGAGCCTCGAACCCAAAGAACAAAACCCCCATGCCGATTTCTCCCATGAACTCGCCTGGCCTGTCGTCACTTTTTCCGACAAGTCCACCGATGATGGAAGCATTGTCTCGTGGTTGTGGGACTTCGGGGACGGAGAGAGTGATACCAGTGCAAATCCTGTTCACACGTATGCCTCGAGTGGAAAATACAACGTTACGCTGACCGTAACCGACGACATCGGACTATCCGGAAGCGTGACCAAAGAAGTGACGGTCAACCAGCTGCCCCAGGCGGCTTTTACGGCAAATTCCGCCGATCGTACAGTGACGTTTTCCGACAGCTCCTCGGACAACGACGGCAGTATCGTTTCGTGGTCGTGGAATTTCGGAGACGGCCAGAGCTCCACTTCCCGGAATCCCCAGCACACGTATGCGGGGAATTCAACCAGCTTCACGGTGAGTCTCACCGTCACCGACGACCTCGGAGGAACGAACACGGCGAGCCAGGAAGTGACCGTTGCAGCTCCGGTAAACCAGAACCCGGTGGCCGCCTTCACCTACAGTGCAACCAACCTGGTGGTCACGTTTACCGACAAATCGACGGACGATGGAAGCATCGTGTCCTGGGCGTGGAATTTCGGGAACGGGCAGACCTCCACCACTCGAAACCCGCAGTGCACCTATGGCGCCGCCGGGACCTACACAGTGACATTGACCGTCACGGACAACCTGGGTGCAACGGGATCCGTTTCTCAAGACGTTACGGTGACCGCCCCGGTAAACCAGAACCCGGTGGCCGCCTTCACGTACAGTGCGGCCAACCTGGTGGTCACGTTCACCGACAAGTCGACGGACGATGGAAGCATCGTGTCCTGGGCGTGGAATTTCGGGAACGGGCAGACCTCCACCACTCGAAACCCGCAGTGCACCTATGGCGCCGCCGGGACCTACACGGTAACATTGACCGTCACGGACAACCTGGGTGCAACGGGATCCGTTTCTCAAAGCGTCACGGTGACCGCCCCCGCCACCAATGCGATCTTTGTGGGAAATCTCTCCTTGAGTGTCGTGAGACAATTGTCGCAGTATTATGGCAGGAGCACCGTCACCATCAAGGATGCCAACGGGAATTTGATCCGAAACGCCAGGGTTTACATTTCCTGGAGCGGGGTGGTCAGCGGGAGCTACTCGGGTGTCACCAGCTCCAGCGGGACCATCACTTTCACGTCCGGTACCAGCAGACGCACCGGCCCGTTCACGATCACCGTTACGAACGTTACTCACAGTACGCTTAACTACGACTCGACTCGCAACGTGCTGACCACTCGCACCGCCTCCTATTAGACGATAGTTGCCCTTCAGTGCCGGCGGCTGCAGGGGCGAAAGATTTTTCGCCCCTGCAGCATGTCATTCCTCCGCGGCTGGATTTATTCTCCCGCATCCATTTGGTTACCTCGATCATAGAACCACGCACAAGAAAACCGATTGTCTTCGATGTGCCTGCAGGGCGTTGTCGCGGACATTATTGCCCCGGACGTTGCGATGGAGTCTTTCGCCCCTGCGGCTTTCTCAGAATCAGGCGCACGGTGAAGATTCCAGGTGCGTGGGGCGGAGCCTGTCCATTTTGGCTTGGGCAGGGCGGCTGGCAGTTTGCCGGAAGAAGAACCAAAAAAGGGTGAGACTCACTGCCTCACCCTTCTGTCTTCCTGAGTACCCCCGACAGGACTCGAACCTGTGGCACCGAGATTAGGAATCTCGTGCTCTATCCGCCTGAGCTACGGGGGCATGAAAAATCCTGATTCCGTCCATATCATAAGCCTGGAAAGGCTGTCAATACACCTTCTCTTCTCAGGGTCAAAGCTGCTTCCTGAAGGGGCGGGAAACCCGCGTCGCGGCCGGCGCACGCTCGCCTGAGAAGGAGCGGGGAGCGGCATCCGCGGGTGAGCGGATTTCCCTCCAAGGATCAGAAGAAATAGGAGGATCGCCGTTTCTTCTTGATCCGTCCCGACATCCAGCCGAGGAACCAGCCCACGAGCAAAACGGCCGCTCCCGAGGCGAACCACTGAATCCGCTGGGAGAGCTTGAGGTTTTCGTTTTCCTGGATGAGGGACTGGATGTTCTCCTGGGCGGTGGCCAGGCCGGACTTGGCGGCGTCGTATTCGGACTTGAGCTTGAGATAGTTGGTGGAACCGCTCCGGAGTTCCTCGTGAGCCTTTTCGAGTTTTGCGAGTTTGTCCGAGAGATCCTTCTCCTTGTTCAGCAGGGCGGCTTTCTCTTTTTCGGCGGCCGCCAGCTGTTCCTTGAGGAATGTGTTCTCGCTGGCGAGTTCCCTGACCCGGGTGGATTCAGGAGGACTGGGCCCGAGCAGTCGGCTGAGCACAAACCCCTGCTTGACTTCTCCGGAAGGATCGGTGTACTTCACCTGAGCCCAGTCGGTTGTCTTGACCAGTTCGAGGGGGGTGCCCGGCGGAAGTGTGGCTATGGCGCGGTTCTGGGCCGAGGGGCCGGACCGGAGATTGACATCCTGGGAGTCGGTGGTGTACATGGTCGCGGCGCGGCTTGTCTGAAAAGGAAGAATCGTGATAAGAAGCAACACGGCGATAAAACACGGCAGGATTCTTTTCATGGAATATGGCCTCGTTTTCCGGCAGGGAGAAGCTCCCCTGAAAGATGTTGAAAGAAGTCGACGCACTGCGGGGCAGGAGTTCAATCGGAATCCACCTGCCGCCCGGCGGGCTCATCTCTCCTGCGGACAGCATTATAGAGGCGCATCGAGAGGCGGGCAAGGCAAAAAGCCGGCTTTTCCGGTGAAACATCGGCTGCGTGCGGCTTTCCGTGTCGGGACAGGCGGGTTATTCTGTGAATCCACCGGTTCGAACAGGCGCTGCCTGCCGTGATCCGCTCAGTGATCCTTCCGGTCCGCGGCGGAACAGGCCGCCGGCGGAAACCCCTTCCTGTGCGCGATTGAAGGAACCGGACAATAGTGATGAAATCGCAGGGTTCGGTTATCATCCGGATTCGAAACCAGAAGGTGCAGAACATGCTGATCGACACTCACGCTCATCTTGACTTTCCTGAATTTTCCAACGATCTGCCGTCCGTTCTGAACCGGGCCATGCAGAAGGGGGTTCAGAGGATCATTACCATCGGGATCAATCTTGCATCCAGTCAGCAGGTCATCGACTTGGCCCATCGGTATCCTCAGGTGTATGCCACGGTGGGGATTCATCCCCACGATGCATTTCTTATGGACGAGGAGGCGCTTTCGATATTTCGCAGCCTGGCCCGTGAAGACCGGGTTCTGGCCATAGGCGAAACGGGGCTGGATTATCACCGGGACCGCCAGCCGAGAGCGATCCAGCGCAAGTGCCTCAACCGGCAGTTGGAAGTGGCCTGTGATCTGAAGTTGCCGGTGGTTTTTCACATCCGAGAGGCCTTCGATGATTTTTTCGATATCGTTAGGCCGTATGCACATTCTCTTGGAGGGGGAGTCCTGCACTGTTTCTCGGGGGACTGGAATATCGCCGTCAAGGCGCTCGACCTCGGCTTTTACCTTTCCATACCCGGTACCGTCACCTTTCCCCAGGCTTCGAAGCAGCAGGATGTGGTGAAGAAGGCCCCCTTCGACCGCCTGCTTGTGGAAACCGATGCGCCTTACCTGACTCCTGTCCCTTTTCGCGGCAAGGTGAATGAACCCTCGTACGTGTATTACACCGCGAAGAAGGTGGCCGAAATTCGAGGGTGCACGCTGGACGAGGTTGCCAGCCAGACGACCTCGAACGCCTGCGCGGTCTTTCATCTGAATGACTCGTCGACACCAAGGAGCGATAATGAGTCGTGATGCGGCTCCGGGTCGAGGCATTTTTCAGAACCTGGACCGGCTGATCCTCGCTTCATCCTCCCCGCGCCGCAAAGCGCTGCTGGAATCGGTGGGAGTAGAATTCGACGTTGTCGGAAGCGGGGTTGACGAAGAAGCCGGCAGCCCGGATGAATCTCCCGGGGAGCAGGTGCTGCGGTGTGCAGTTGCAAAGGCGCAGGCGGTGTCCTCGATTTATCCTGCTTCTTGGGTTCTTGCCGCCGATACGATCGTTGTGCTGAACGGCAGGATTTTCGGAAAGCCCGAAAGCCCCGAGGAAGCCGCTCGAATCCTGAGTGAATTGAGCGGAGGGATTCACATGGTGATCAGCGCCGTCTGCCTTGTCCACCGGGAAAAAAAATCGAAGGAAACCCTGACGGTCTCCACGGAAGTGCGGTTCAAGCAGTTGACGGTGGAGGAGATCGATGCCTATGTGCAGACGGGGGAACCGATGGACAAGGCCGGAGCCTATGGAATTCAGGGAATCGGTGCTTTTCTCGTGCGCAGTATCAACGGATCTTACACGAACGTGGTGGGGCTGCCCCTTTGCGATACCCTCGAATTGCTCGCGAAACGCTGTGTGATCGCACCTCATGGAGCCCGTGGGGATGTCCTGGAAAGGCAGTGAAGGTAGGCCGGGTATTTCGGTCTGACCTTCCGAGAGGAGGGATAACGGGATGTACATGTCGGTTTCCGACAACCTGGCGGTCATCAGGGACCGTGTCCGGTCCGCCTGTGTGAGAGCGGGTCGTGAACCGTCGGGCGTACGTCTTGTGGGAGTGACCAAGACGGTGCCGGTGGAACGCATCCGGGAGGGAGTCCGGGCCGGGATCCGCATACTCGGTGAAAATTATGTTCAGGAAGCCCGTGCAAAGATCGGAACCCTGGCCGAGACGGACATATCCTGGCACCTCATCGGGCATCTTCAATCCAACAAGGCAAAGCCTGCCGTGGAACTTTTCGACTGGATACATACCGTGGACCGTGTCAGCCTGGCCCGGGCACTCGACCGCCAGGCTCAAAAGCTGGAGAAGAAGATTTCCGTTCTGATCCAGGTCAACGTGGGTGACGAGGAAAGCAAGAGCGGTGTCGGACCGGACGGGCTTTTCGATCTTTTCGGGGAACTGTCACACATGGACGGCCTGCATGTTCGCGGGCTCATGGCGCTCCCTCCCTACTTTGAAGATCCTGAAAGGGTGAGGCCGTATTTTCGAATGCTGGCGAGTCTTCTGCAACGGATTCGGGACCGTTCTGCGTCTCCTGGAGATCTCACGGAGCTTTCCATGGGGATGAGCCACGATTTTGAAGAGGCCGTCGAGGAGGGAGCGACATTGATCCGCATCGGTACGGCCCTTTTCGGAAGCCGGCCTGCTCCCGTTTCATGAAAGGGGAGCCCCGCGTTTCGCGATCCTTCGGCGTTGAACCTCGGACAGGGCAATGGCGCACGCGGCGGCGGCATTGAGGGACTGGACCGGGCCCGAAGCCGGGATCCGGACCAGGAAATCACACTGCCTTCTCACCAGGGGGCGAAGCCCCTTCTGTTCGTTGCCCACCACAAGGGCCAGCGGGGCATCCAGGTCCGCATCGTATATAGACTTTCCACCTTCGACCTCCAGGCCTGCTGTCCAGAAGCCCCTGCCTTTCAAGTCCTCGATGGTCCGGACCAGGTTGGTGACCTGGACGATGGGCAGATACGATGCCGCTCCCGCCGCCGCCTTCATAACCGCATCTGTCATCCGAGCCGAACGGTCCCTGGGAATAACGACTCCCGCGGCTCCCAGGAAGCAGGCGCAGCGCAAAACGGCACCCAGGTTCCGTGGATCCTGGATGCAGTCCAGGATGACCAGGGGTTCGTGTTCCCCCGAGGGCCGATCGAACAGAGATTCGAGGGAGGCATACGGAAACTCGGTCATGTGCAGGGCAATCCCCTGGTGGTGAGCGTGCCCGAGCAGTGCGGTCAGCGCATCCCGCCGTTCATGGCGGATGGATACACCCAGCTTCATCGCTGTTTCGACGAGTTCGGCCACCCTTCGATCGTCGCGTGCAACCCGCATTTCGCGGATGAAAGAGCTGCGCGCCAGCAAAGATTCCCGGGCGGGATGGATTCCCGAGATCCACATCCCTTGTTTGTCTTCAGGCGGGTGTCTGTGTTTCATGGCGAAAACCGGAATAAGGTGTGCCGGATTCAGGCGGGAGCTCCGGGAACGAGAAACGCTTTGAGTCGCCGCGCCTGGACGCTCCGCCTGCATCGCCCGGCACGTACAATGGCGCACAGGTCGGCTACGGCATCCTCGAGGATGGCGTTGACAATCACGTAATCATACCACGGTGCATCCTGCATCTCCGTTCTTGCAGCTCGAAGGCGCACCTCGATCTGCTCCACGGATTCGGTTCCCCGGCTCATGAGGCGTTCTTCGAGGGCGTCGAGGGAAGGGGGGATAATGAATATGGTTTGAGCACAGGGGTAGGAGCAGCGCACCTGCCGTGCACCCTGCACATCGATATCCAGGAGAACGTCGTCTCCCGCGCTGATCCATTCCTCGATCTGCCGCCCGTCCGTTCCGTAGTACTCCCCATGGACTTCAGCCCATTCCAGAAACCGACCGGATTCGACTCCCTTCAGAAAAGCCTCCCTCGACAGAAATTCATAGTCTCGTGCCGCTGTTTCACCGGGGCGGGGATGTCTCGTCGTGCAGGAAACCGAAAATCGAAGGTCGGGCAGCGCCGGAAGAGCAGCCCGAATGATCGAGGTCTTCCCCACGCCGGATGGGGCGGAGACAATGTAGATCTGTCCGGCATGAGACTGAAACACGGGCATGTATCTATTCTTTTGTCTGCTTCGGCAGATTGATGTCTTTTAGAGTGCTGTCGGCTACCAGCCGTTGAGCGATGGTTTCAGCCTGAACACCCGACAGAATCACGTGATCGCTGTCGGTGATGATGATGGACCGGGTGCGGCGCCCCATCGTCGCGTCAATCAGCTTGTTGGCCTGCCGGGCGTCTTCCTTCAAACGTTTCATCGGGGCCGATGCAGGAGATACAATCGCCACCACTCGATTGGCTATCACCGTATTTCCAAAACCTATGTTCAGTAATTTCACTTCCATGCATAACCTCTCTGTGGCATCGGTTCCAGAATCGATTCCATTGCCGGAGCCGTCTTTGTCTCGAATAAGATCTTTCGAGTAAAAACCTCGTGATTATCTATTGAAGGCCGAGTCAAAAGCAAGAACATTATTCCTGTGTCCAGGCTTGCACACCCTGGCTATTCGATATTCTGAACCTGCTCCTTCAATTTGCCGATCTCTGTTTTCATCTGCACAACGGCCTGAAGGATTTCCATGTCGGTCGTCTTGCTGCCGATGGTGTTGGCTTCACGATGCAGTTCCTGGGTGAGAAAATCAAGCCTCCGTCCGTCGGCCGGGTCCCGCCCGGAAAGAAGGCTCTGCATCTGGTCCATGTGACTGGCGAGGCGAACGATCTCCTCGTTGATATCCGATCGTTCCGCCATGCAGGCGACTTCCTGGAGGAGCCGGCCTTCGTCCACTCCGATGTCTCCCAGCAGTTCCTGCATGCGATCCTGGAGCCGTTTTCGGTACTCCTGGACGACAAGCTCCTTGCGGCTTTCAATAAGAGAAAGTTCGCGGCGCAGAAAAGAAATCCTTTCCAGGCAGTCTTTGAGCATGGATTCCCCTTCGGTGGCGCGCATCCGGTTGACCTGCTCCAGGGCCTCCTCGATACCGCCCATCACCTGGCCTCTCAGCACATCCCGGTCGTCCACCGTTTCCCGGGTTTCGAAAAGATAGGGGATTCTGAGCAGGTGTTCGAGCCCGGGCGCATTGCAGCCGGGAAGCAGGCGGTGCAGAGTCTGCAGTTGCTGCCAGTAGTGGCGGGCAAGCATCGTATCGATCTGCGGAGTTTTGTGTTCGGGGAGGACGGATTCGATCTGGACATACACCTCGACACGCCCCCGCCTCATCCTGCTCAAAATGAGTTTGCGGCATGGTTCCTCGAATTCGGAGAGGTTCTTCGGAAGGCGCAGGACGATATCGAGATAGCGGTGATTGAGCGTCTTCATCTCGACAGTCACCGAGTATCCGGCCTCCTCTCTGTGTGCCCTCCCAAAAGCCGTCATGCTGAAAATCAAGGCATACTCCTTTCCCGCTGATTACCTGGGCAGCCTGCCGCTGCGCTGAAATGCGAGTTTGCGCCGCAGGGCGGTCAGAAAATGGATCAGCAGCGGGTCCCGGTGATCCGGATAGGTCCAGGGAAGCATCCGGTAGGAACCCTTCTGATAGATAAGGGTGAGATCGGCGTAAATGCCGTCTCGAAGATAGATCCGATGAGTGAAGTTCTTGCCCGTGGCGAGAACGAACCTTTCCTCGCTGAGTATGCCGGGATCGATATTCACCACGCGCTGCTCGTTGACGGAAAACTCCCGTTCGACGGAATTCGTGAAGATCTTGATGTCGGCAAGATTCTCGGGCCGCACGAGATCGAGGTAACTGCCGGTCTGCCGCAGCAGCCCGGATCCCATTTCACGTTCGTAATATTTCGTATAGGTGAACAAACGTGGAGCGGTAAGAAAGTCCATGGAGCCGAAGCGGCTGCACAGTTCGGAGAGCACGCGCTGTTGAACGGCGTAATCCCGGAATAGAAATCCGACTACGAGTTTTGCCGGCTGCGGTTCCCTGGGTTGACTCATGGCATTGTCCCGAGGTCAGGCTGTCCCGAGCACGTATGGAAGTCAGCAGTCGGCAAGGGCCGCCAGCAGCTGCTCGGAAGACACTGCGGCGGTGCCCACTTCACCCACGACGATTCCTGCCGCGATGTTGGCCAGTCGAGCCGCTTCGAATGCAGATAACCCCGAGGCGATTCCCAGGCTGAGAGTGGCGATGACCGTATCTCCCGCTCCGGTCACATCGAAAACGCGGCGAGCCACCGTGGGTATATCGGTTCTTGGCTTTCCCCGGGAGAACAGGCTCATTCCGTGCTTACCCCGTGTGATGAGGACCGTTTCACACTGAAGGTCGTCGAGCAGACGCCTGCCTGCTTCATCGAGGGAGCCGTTGTCCCTGTGGATCGGGATTCCCGTCATGCGCGATGCTTCATGATGGTTGGGCGTAATCATGGTCACCCCGCGATAGATTTCGCGGTGCTGAACCTTCGGATCGACAATGACGGGAATGCCACGGCCTGCAACCAGTGAACGAAGTGCGTCCATGAATACGCGGGTCACCACCCCTTTGGCATAATCGGAAACGATGACGGCATGGCTGTGCGGAAGCCGCTCCCGCACATAGCGAAGCATCTGTTCAGAAGCGGCGCCCGAGAGAGGAACGGACAGTTCGCGGTCGAAGCGGACCACCTGCTGGCTGTGAGCGATGACACGGGTTTTGACCGTTGTGGGTCGACCGTCCTCGGTAACGAGGCCGTCCGTCTGGATAAACCTCTGTTCGAGCAGTCTCCGGAGTTCGACGCCTGCCGGGTCGCTGCCGATCGATCCCGTTACGGCTACCCTCCCTCCCAGGTGCACGATGTTGTTGACCACATTGGCGGCGCCGCCGAGCATGGGCACCTCTTCGGTTACTTCCACGACGGGAACGGGAGCCTCCGGTGAAATGCGGCTGACTTCGCCCCAGATGAAATTGTCGAGCATGAGGTCGCCCGCGACCAAAATGCAGAAACGCGGAAAAGAAGCCACAGCCGCGCTGAGTCGTTCTCTTTCGGCAGGTGTGAAAGGAGGCTTGCAGTGCATGGAGTGATCGACCCTAATCCTCGAGATGGAGTGCTTCATCGATCAGCATGATCGGAATGCCGTCCCTGATCTCGTAAATGAGTTTACATGATCTGCAGATAAGG
This sequence comes from Syntrophobacteraceae bacterium, assembly GCA_013314815.1. Taxonomy (GTDB): domain Bacteria; phylum Desulfobacterota; class Syntrophobacteria; order Syntrophobacterales; family Syntrophobacteraceae; genus JABUEY01. Next base: position 16,285 of record JABUEY010000033.1, on the reverse strand, counting down.
CCGTCTTCGGATTCATTGAGAATGACGGCTCCCTTGCATTTCGGACATGCCAGAATTTCGAGCAGTTCTTTGCTTACAGTCATCTTTTGCCTCGATATTGCAGGATCGGCAGTTGCTGAATCCCCTCCTGAACGGGTTCCTCGATCCGGCGGAAGTGAGATGGCCTGTACTCCCGCCCCGGCCCATACAACGAAAACCGGCCGTCGATCACTCTCACATGAGCCGGCCAGCACCTGACGGTTCACCCCTTCATTGTCCCCGACGGCGGTGTCTTCCCTGACATGTCACCGGGAGTCCATTCCATGCCCTCTCTTCCTTCTGCGATCTACATGCCTGTGCCCATGCGCACGGCAAGCCCTGCCAGGGAAGGTACAAGGAAGTTGTCCAGGAAAACGATGCCGATCAGCACGATCATGGGAGTGAAGTCAAGCCCGCCGAAATTGAGCGGGATGTGTCTTCGCACCGCGTACAGGACCGGTTCGGTCACGTTGTACAGGAACCGGACAATCGGATTGTACGGGTCGGCATTCACCCACGAAATGACGGCCCTGGCGATGATGATCCACATGTAGAGGTTCAGCACGATGTGCAGGATTTTGGCCAGTGCAAGCAGCAGATTCGCAATAATAAACATGGCGCACCCATTCTTACGTTTGAGGATAATGTACTGAAAAAAATACCTTATGATTCGCCTCGGCTGAAACTACTGTTTTTGAAGCGCACTGTCAACTTTAAGTAAGCCCCGGATCCGGTCTTGCGGACTGTCCGAACCCCGGCTCGAAATAGCCAAAGACTTCCCAGTCCCCGCAGGCCGCAGGCAAACTCTTCATAAGCCACGCACAAGGGAACCCATTGTCTTCGGTACGCCTGCAAGCCGCTGCGGCGGATGTTGCCGCCGATGTAGCGGCGAAAAATCTTTCGCCCCTATCAGGCGCATGCATGAAGAATGACGGTGTGATCTTCGCGGCAATGATGTTGTGATGCCATCGATCTTATGCATGGAAAAGACCGGAGGTACTCGTTTTGCCGCGTGAATCTGTTTTGCGTTTGGTTCGTCATGGGCCGCATCAACGGATGTCGAGTGCCGATCCGGGTGGAGGAGAGCAGGCAGGAGGACATACGCGGGGCGACAGAACGCGGTGGATCATATTTGTATTGAAAAACAGCCATGGGCGGTGTAGATGTAAACAAAGAAACGATCAGTGGACATAAGCTTCAGGTACCTCCGGGTTTAAAAGGGAATCCCGCGAAATTCGGGAACGGTCCCGCCGCTGTTAACGGGGACGAAATCCGAGAAGGCCACTGTTTTGCGCAAGCGAGACGGGAAGGTCCGGAGAGTAGGGTGATCCGTGAGTCAGAAGACCTGCCTGACGGCTGATGGGTTGTCGGTACGAGGAAATACTCGGTGACCCCCTAAAGGACCAAGTAAATCAGGGTGCAATCCTTGGAGTTTTCGACTCCAGGGATTTTTTTTTGCGTTTTTGCTGGACTCCAGGCGCATTCGTCTCGACCGTTCTAGGCAGCCCGTTTGCTGGCGTCGGGCGGTTTCAAACCCCGCACATTGTCCTGTTCCGCAGGGAATTTCGCGTCTGCGCCGTGTTTTAAGCGTTCTCTTGGGGGTTCCTGCAGGGGAGATGGCGGGAACGGAAGCTCACACAAAACATGCAAAGGAGGATGGCCAACGGGTGAATAAAATGACGGCAGGCAACGGAACAGCATGACAGAAAGACACTCCGCATCGTTTCGAGGGAAGGAAGTGTAAGGCTTCCGCCGCCCCGCGACTGTAAACGGGACGAAATCCGCAGGAATGCCACTGTCACACTCGATGCGTGACGGGAAGGCGCGGTGAGTAGAGCGAACGTGAGCCAGGAGACCTGAGCGATGCGCACACCCTGCAACGTTCCCCGAGGGGGGAGAGGAGGATGTACGTTGAAACGTGTTTTCTTTCTTTTGCTTGTGTTTCTCTTTGCTGGCACCGGGTGGCTTGAAGCTGTGGAAAACAGGGATTCCGAGGCATATCCCGCGTTGGAAACGACCGTTGTCACAGAACCGGCCGGCATCGACCGTCAGGTGAAGGAACGGTCCGAAGAGCACTCGGAACAGGCCAGGATGGACGAGATTGTCGTTACGGCCACCCGTGATCCCTTGTCGGCCAGGGAGCTTCCCGTTCGCACCGAAGTGATATCGAGGAAGGAGATCGAGAAATCCCACGCGAAGGATCTTGCGGATCTGCTCCTCCAGGAACTTCCCGGCCATTTCCAGAGCTACCCCGGAGGACTGACTTCCGTTCAGATCCGAGGATTCTCGAGCGATACGCACGGCACCGACATCAAGGGCCGCGTGGCGGTTCTTATCGACGGTCACCGGGCCGGCACCGGGAATATCGCCGTTATTCCTCTCGAGAACGTAGAACGGGTCGAGATTGTTCGAGGCCCCGGCTCCGTTGTCTACGGATCCGCCGCCATGGGGGGTGTCGTCAATATCATTACCCGCAAGGGCAGGGGAAATCCATCCGCCGGGGGCGGCGTCGAATACGGCAGCTGGGATCAACTGAAGGCGACGGCGAAGCTGTCCTCGGGTTTCTGGAACGACAGAGCCGGAATATCCATGACGGCAAGACATGCCCGCAGCGGCGATTACGATTCGGGAGAAGGTGCAAAGGTTCAGAACACCGGGTACCAGGACGAAGCCTATTCCCTCAGCTTTCATGCCGCTCCCTTTTCGAATCACCAGTTCTTTGCGACAGGCCATTATTACAGGGCATGGGACGTCGGAAACCCGGGACCCACGTACGCGCCCGATTTTGACGACTACAAGGACGTTCTTCGCCGCTACGGATCGTTTGCCTATGACGGCGGACTGCCGGATGCCGATGTTTCCTGGCACGTCAGCTTCTACGACGTATTCGACAGGAGTGCGTGGAATGATCCCGGGAAGGTGTGGGGTTATCTGAACAGCACCACCGAAACGCAAACACGAGGAGTGCGAAGCCAGATCAGTCTCCCTGCCTGGAACCTCGGAAGACTCCTGCTCGGATTTGACTACGACAACATAGGCGTTTCCAACTTCACCAAACCTCCTGGACAGGCAGGCAATCCCAATAGCAGCTACGACAACTATGCCGTGTTCGGCGAGGAAAAAATCGACTGGAACCGTTTCTCTTTCCTGCTGGGAGTCCGGTACGACTATTTTCGGGAATCATTGGAACCCACCGAGGGATTGACGGTCCATTCGAAGGAGGAAACCTTCGATCATCTGAGCTGGCGCGCGGGGGTGAAGTACTCCATACTCGATCGGTTGCATGCCCGAGCCGCCGTGGGTACGGGTTTTCGCGCCCCTGCCGCCGATGAACTTGCAGGGCGCTACGAACAGTCGTGGGCAAAAACCGTCGGAAACCCGAATCTCAAGCCGGAAACCGCAACAACGTACGAAACCGGCATCGACGGTGAGTTCGGGCGGCTCAACGCCGGATTGGGTTTCTTTTATACCGATTACACCGACCGCATTTCAGGCGGTTTCCCCACGTGTATCGATGGAGACTGCTCCTGGACGACCTACAAAAACCTGCAGGGAGCCGTCCTGTCCGGAATCGAGGTGTATCTCAGGCACCCGGTTCCCGTCACCATCTGCGACAGAGTCATCCGGTTCATTCCTTTTGCCGAACTCCTGTATTACACACAGCGGGAGATCCAGGACAGGAAGTACGTCCAGTCTCTGGGAACCGACATTCTGCCCTACGTTTCCAGGACAAACGTGACGGGAGGGTTGCAGATCGACTTCGACCGAAAGGCGGATCTGCAGTTCACCGCTGTGTATCATGGTCGCCAGGAGGTCCAGGACTGGGACTGGATGTCGCCGGATTACGGGAAGGCCGTCGGCAAAGGCGGGTTCGGCCTGTATTTCGCTCGCCTGAACTATCGTCCGTACCGTCGTCTGAACGTTTTCTTTGCGGTGGATAACCTGGCGGACAGGTCCTACTCCTACGTGGACGGATATCCCATGCCGGGCAGGACATTCCGGATAGGACTCGAAGGCCGCTACTAGACATTCCCGGTAACGTCCATGAAAAAGGAAAAAGATAGGAAATGACGCCCGAATTGCCAAGTCCCCTGAATTCGGTTTCCAGATGCAGACAAGAGAAACTTACACCCGTCCGGGGCCGCTTATGAGCAGGCGGAACCAGCAGTCCCATGCTTTCGGAAGCGGTGTTTCCCGGCTCTCCTGTTTCTTGCGCTGGTCCTTCCACGAGAAAGACCCCCGCTTCGAATCCGATTTGAAGTCAATGAAGATCGAAGCCCGGTGCAGAGAATGCGGAAAGACTTATGTGAAATATGCCTGCAGGAAGACGTCGCGGTGCGAATCGTGCCGTGAGAGGATCAGGCGGGAAGTGCAGAAGGAGAACGAGTGTATCGAACCGCCCGGGTGAGACAGTGCGGCGGTTCCCGACTCTTTGCCGCCGGTCACGAAGACCGCATATCGTCCTGGTCCTGCACACGAAGACTCATGGAAGCAATAAGGATGCCCGTGCCGAGCACCAACAGGCCGGCGGCCTTTGGAAGAGACACCGTTTCTCCCAGCAGCACCCAGGCAAGGATGGTCGCTCCAACAGGTTCGCCGAGGATAAGCACCGCGACCAGGGTCGGAGGAAGGAATCGGAGAGTCCAGTTGAACGTGGTGTGACCGATGAGTTGAGGGATGAGGGCGAGCAGGACGAGAAAAAGATAGGTTTGCGGAGTGAACCCGGTGAGCGGCGTGTTGGAGGCGGCACAAGAGGCCAAAAGGACGAGGGCCGCGGATCCGTAAACCGCAAAGGCGTAGGGTGCGGCTCCGAGAGACCGCCTGGCCACACGGCCGCATTCGAGGTATGCGGCAGCCATGACGGCTCCAAGAATGGCCAGGATGTCGCCCAAAAGAGCAGTGGTGGACAGCGTGAAATCCATTCCGGCCACGAGTGCGCTGCCCGACACGGCGAGGAAAAGCCCCGGATTCATCGAACGGTTTAGAGGTTCATGGCGGAAATACCTGGAAAATAAGGCGGTGAAAAGAGGAATGGTGCCAACCAGGGCGGCGGAACAGGCTACGGAGGTCATGTAAAGGGAGCGTATCCAGAAAAGGAAATGAAAAGCGAGGAAAACTCCGGACAATGCACTGAGAAGGAACGCGCGCAAGGTCCAGCTGGTTTTTTCCCCCATGCCTTTCCAGGCCAGGTAAGGGGCGATGGCCGCCATGGCGATGCTGACCCGGTACGCCGCAACGGCTGCGGGAGGTGCATCGGCGAGCCGGACAAAAATGGATGCGAAGGAAATGGACGAAACGGCGGCGATGACGGCGACGGCGAGAAGCAACGGGTTAGGGAAAGCAGGATGTCCGACTTCACGCTTCGGCATGGAGCTCAACCCTGACAGGGCTTCTCAAAAAGGCCTTGACAGGCCGTGCCTGCGTCAACTATATAAAGACGTTTGAATATTACTACCAGAGGAGGCATCGCAATGTTAAAAAGCCCGTGCTTAAATTGTGATCGAGCCAACGAGGACAAGAACAAGTGTCTCGAAGACTGTGAGAAGCTTCGAGAATACCAGGAATCCATCCTGAAGCAAGGCATTTATGCAACGATGTGAGAGCCTGCGGTTCCGTCTTGCTCATGGGCGGCTGTGAGGGCCGCCTTTTTTGTCCGGGAGCGCACGGGTTAAGGCATCGAGCCGAAATATATATAAAGAACAAGGGTTGGAGGACTTTTCTATGTATGCGATATTTAAGTCGGGTGGCAAACAGTACGAAGCCAGGCCCGGAACGGTGGTCAGACTCGAGAAGCTCCCGGGAGAAGTGGGAGACGCTGTGACTCTTGACGAAGTCCTTCTGTTCTCCGACGGAGACCAGGTGCAGGTCGGACAGCCTTTGTTGCAGGGGGTTGCCGTCCAGGGGCGGATTGTTGAGCAGGGGCGTCGTCGCAAGATTATTGTTTTCAAGCACAAGCGACGCAAGGATTACCGTAAGACTCAGGGGCATCGACAGTATTTCACGGCGGTGCGTGTTGAAGGAATAGGCAACCAGGTTCAGGAACCCGCGGCGGTTGCACCGCAGACGGAAGGCTGAGGGTTCTCGGGCGGGAGCGGGAGGTTATAATCCATGGCACACAAGAAGGCTGGAGGCAGTTCGCGTAATGGCCGTGACAGCGCAGGCCAGAGGCGGGGAGTCAAGCGCTTCGGCGGGGAGTCCGTCCGGGCGGGGAATATCCTGGTCCGGCAGCTGGGCACCAAGTTTCATCCTGGAAAGAACGTCGGAATGGGCAGGGACTATACCCTGTTTGCCATGATTGACGGAGTCGTGTCGTTCGAACGCATGGACAAGGTCCGGCAGAAGATCAGCGTCTATCCGATTCCGGTACAGGAGTAGCCGTTCTCCCTGTCCCCGGGCATTGGGAATCGTCCGGTGTATCGTGCATGAACAAGCGATGCGTCGCCTTGGTCCCGATCCTCTTTTCCACTCGGTGAGTGGGAGCGGGGATCGGGCTTTGCGTTCATGGGTCGGATATTCCCTCGAATCGAGCAGGCGAAAGGGCAAATCCCTCAGCCCCAAGAATCGCGGGCGGATTCCCACGAGTGGAAAGGCCGCCCCGTCGGCTTTCGTGGGGGATCACCCGCGACCGCGATATCCTGCACAAAGATTTCGGATGGACATCCGGACGTCCCTGGGTGATCATCGATCCCTCTCTGCGGCGAACAGGTTTTTCGCCCGGTCCTTATCTCATTCTTGCCAGATTCCTTCCCGGCCCCTTCCTGCTTATGCCACGCCATGAACGGGCTGCGCTTTTCCTTATATCAACAACGGGTTCAATGGTGTTCGTGGATGAAATTCGTCGATGAAGTCAGAATTCGAGTAATGGCCGGCAGGGGTGGGCACGGATGTGTGAGCTTCCGCAGGGAAAAGTACGTTCCCAAAGGCGGACCGGACGGGGGAGACGGAGGGAAGGGCGGGGATGTGGTCATCGAGGCTTCCGGTCGTAAGCATACTCTGCTCGATTTCCGCTATCGTCATCTGTTCAAGGCTCGCGGAGGGACCCATGGTCAGGGGCAGAACCGGCATGGTCGCGGAGGGGAGGACCTTGTTCTGGAAGTGCCCGCGGGGACGATCGTCCGGGATGTGGAGACCGGAGAGATGCTGGCGGACCTGACGGAGGCCGGACAAAGATGGGTGGCGGCCAGGGGCGGCAGGGGCGGCAGGGGGAATGCGCGGTTCGTTTCGTCCACCCGGCAGGTGCCCCGCATGGCGGAAGACGGCGAAGAGGGTGAGGAGCGCGAATACGTACTGGAACTGCGACTCATCGCCGACGTCGGACTGGTCGGGCTTCCCAATGCGGGCAAATCCACCCTGATTTCCGTCGTGTCGGCAGCCCGCCCCAAGATTGCGGACTATCCGTTCACAACTCTTGTGCCCAACCTGGGGGTCGTGCGGTATAATGATGCGGAACCGTTCGTCATGGCGGACATTCCCGGACTCATTGAAGGTGCCCATCAGGGAGCGGGTCTCGGGATCCGGTTCCTGCGGCACATCGAACGCACCCGCGTTCTCGTGCATCTTATCGATGTGTCGCAACTGCCGGACCAGGACGTCCTTCATCCGTACCGACAGATCGAGAAGGAGCTGCAGTTGTACTCGGCGCAAATGGATCGCAAGCCGAGAGTGGTGGCTCTGAACAAGACGGATCTTGTGCCGGAACCCCAAAGGCTTTCGGAGGTGGCAGATGCCTACCGGCAGCTGGGGCACCCGGTTTTGCTGGTTTCGGCTCTTCGCAGGGAAGGTCTTGAAGACCTGCTGGCGACCCTGGTGCGCCTGCTCCATGCTGTCGAGGAATGAATCGAGTGCCGGCTGTGGGATGTGTGAAGGGTGGATAGGGTTTAAGGCCTCTTGCGGATGAAGTGTGATGGGAGTAACGCACGAAGCGGGTTCGGCCGCGTTGTAATGTCGGGCTGAGGGATGGGAGGAAAGGCTTTTTCGGAGTCGATGGTGGAAGGGGAACAAAGGAGCGTGGAGGTGACGCAGGAGCTTCCGGATCGCAAGACGTTGTTTGACCGCTGCCGCCGGCTGGTGGTGAAGGTTGGCAGTGCCGTCCTGACCGGGGAGCGGGGACTCAACCGGGTGATGATTCACCGCCTGAGCGATCAGATGGCGGAACTTCGCGAGAGAGGGCGGATTCGCGAGATCGTAGTGGTGTCTTCGGGAGCTGTGGCATCGGGAATTCGAAAGGTGGGGCTGAACGAGCGCCCCCGTACGATACCGCAGAAGCAGGCCACGGCGGCAGTGGGGCAGGGGGTGTTGATGGAGGCCTGGGAGGTCGCTTTCGACAAGTACGATCTGCTCGTGGCCCAGGTGCTTCTGACCACCGAAGACCTGGCCCACCGGCACCGCTACCTCAATGCCCGCAACACCCTCGAGACACTCCTCTCCTGGGGGATACTGCCCATCATCAACGAGAACGATACGGTGGTGGTGGACGAGATCAAGTTTGGAGACAACGATCACCTCTCGGCCATGATAGCCGGACTGATCGGCGCCGACCTTGTCATCAACCTGACGGACACTCAAGGCCTTTACGACTGCGACCCGAGGGTCCATGAAACAGCGCGCCTCATCCCCGTTGTGCACGGAGTGGATTCGAAAACTCTCGCGTGCGCGACGCCTCTGCCCGGTTCGATGGGTACGGGAGGCATGCTTAGCAAGATCAAGGCTGCGCGAAAATGCCTGGCCTCGGGCATTCCCATGGTGATTGCCCCGGGGAAGGAACGTGATATACTGCTGAGACTTTTCGACGGCGAATCGATGGGCACCCTGTTCCTTCCCAGGAAGCGGATCTATCAGGGGAAGAAACTGTGGCTGGCCAATCTTCCCAAGCCCGTGGGGGAGCTCGTTCTGGACCAGGGAGCCGTTGCGGCGCTTCAACGGCGCGGCAAGTCTCTTCTCCCCATCGGGGTGCGCGAAGTGCGCGGGAATTTCGGAGTGGGATCGCCGGTGCGATGCGTCGACGAAGCGGGAAACGAAATCGGAATCGGGCTGACCAATTACAGATCGGTCGAGATCCAGGAAATCAAGGGCCATCACACGGAAGAGATCGAAAGGTTGATCGGGTATAAGCATTCGGACGAAGTCATTCACCGGAACAACTTCGTGCTGGTCGATGAGATGATGGAAGGGATGGAGGGAGGATCGGATGCGTGAGGAGATTCTGACCCTGGGCAGGAAGGCTCGAGAGGCCGCTCAGGCCATGGCCAGGGCCGGCAGCGATCAGAAGCGCGAGGCGCTGGAGTTCATGGCTCGAGCGCTGGAAGGGGAGCGGAGAGCCATCGGGGAGGCCAACGATCTGGATGTTCACGAGGCGGAAGGCAAGGGGCTTTCCGGCGCAAAGGTCGACCGGTTGCGGTTGAGTGAGAAGGTTGTGCGGGAGATGATGGGAGGGTTGAGGGAAGTGGCTGCCCTGCCCGATCCTGTGGGCGAGATCACCCGCATGTGGACCAGGCCCAACGGCCTTCGTGTCGGCAGGATGCGCATTCCACTCGGAGTCGTGGGCATCGTGTACGAGTCGAGGCCGAACGTTACGGTGGATGCGGCGGCTCTTTGCATCAAGGCCGGGAACGCGGTCGTGCTGCGGGGCGGATCGGAGGCATTCCATTCCAATACGTGCCTTGCGCGCATTCTGCGGCAGGCGCTTCAGCAGGCAGACCTCCCTGCAGACGCGGTCCAGATTGTCGGAACCACAGACCGTGCGGCGGTTCTCGATCTTCTGAAACTCGAGGATTACATCGACGTGATGATCCCTCGCGGAGGCGAGGAACTCATCCGCTTCGTTGCGGAAAACGCCCGAATGCCCGTCCTCAAGCACTACAAGGGCGTATGCCATGTATACGTGGATGACGAAGGCGACTTCGACATGGCCGAAAAAATATGCCTGAATGCAAAAGTGCAGCGTCCGGGCGTCTGCAATGCCATGGAAACCCTGCTGGTGCATGCAGCCATCGCCGACAGGTTCCTGCCCCGAATGGCTGCCGCCTTTAGAGAGGCAGGAGTCCAACTGCGCGGATGCGAAAGGACGCGGCTCCTCGTGCCCGACTGTCAGCCCGCCGGTGAAGAGGACTGGTATGCGGAATATCTCGACCTGGTCCTGGCTGTCCGGGTAGTGGACAGCATGGAGGAGGCCATCCGGCACATTGCCGCCTATGGATCACAGCACACGGAAGCTATCGTTACGATGAATTTCGAGAAGGCTCACCGGTTCCTCCAGGAAGTTCAGTCGTCGCTGGTTCTCGTCAATGCTTCCACCCGTTTCAATGACGGGTTTCAGCTCGGCCTGGGAGCTGAAATCGGAATATCGACGTCGCGCATTCACGCGTTCGGCCCGATGGGAGTCGAGGAGCTCACGACCACGAAGTTCATTGCTCTGGGCAACGGACAGATTCGCACCTGACAGTGCGAACTTGCACATGGAGCCCGGTTGGACATGCTCAAGCGAATCGGAGTGATGGGGGGAACATTCGATCCCGTGCACATCGGTCACCTGAGAATGGCGGAGGAAGCCCTGGAGGCCTTCGGGTTCGACGAGCTTCTCTTCATTCCTGCGGCGGACCCCCCACACAAGACGGAGAAGAGTCTCCGGGCGTTCGAACACCGCCTGCGCATGCTAGAACTTGCCGTAGACGCGCATCCGAAATTCAGGGTTTCGGATCTCGAGGGGCGGCTGCCGGGGAAGTCCTATACGGTGATTACACTGGGGAGGCTGCAGGAGGAATACGGCCCTGAAGCAGAGCTCTATTTCCTGGTGGGACTCGATGCCTTTGTCGAACTGGACACCTGGTGGAACTACAGGGAACTGTTCGAACGGGCAAGAATGGTGGTCCTCAGCCGGCCGGGCTACGAAGAGGAGGATGTCGGGTTGTTCCTGGCTCGAAAGGTTTCCCCTTTCTATGAAATGGATCGCAATTGCACCTCCTTCACACATCCCACTCTGCTCCCCGTCCATTGCATGAAGAACACGCATCTCGAGATATCGTCCACACTCATTCGCCGGCTTTCCTCCCAGGGGCGGTCGATTCGGTATCTGGTCCTGCCCGAGGTCCTGCGTTATATTGAAAAGAACAAACTTTATCGGGGTCTGAGCAATCCGGTTCAATGAGATCGAGGGGTAGGGGATTCCATGCCTGAAACGAAAAAGAGGGGAAAACACGGCGGGGAAAACGATACAAGCGATCCAAAGGGATCGATAAGCTCCACGGGCAAGGCCGTCCTCATGGCTCACCATGCGGCGGAATACAAAGGCCTGGATGTCGTGCTTCTGGATGTGACAGGGCTTTCGTCTTTTGCCGACTACTTCATCATCTGCAGTGGGAAATCCAGCAGGCAGGTCCAGGGCATCGCCGATAATCTCGAAAAGGAGATGAAAGAACAGGGGCTCAAACCGCTGGGAATAGAAGGACGCCGGGACGGACAGTGGATCCTGATGGATTATGGAGATGTAATCATCCACATTTTCTACGAACCCGTGCGTTACCTGTATGACCTTGAAAGCCTGTGGTCGGATGCGAGGAAGGTGCAGTGGGAAGAGAGTCCCGCCTGATTCGACCGCGAGGCAGTTAGGGGACCTGTATGACACTCGTCCACCTCTTTGCACGGCGCACGAAGGCGTGGTGTGTTCTGGTCGTCCTATCCGCCTTCATCACCGCGACCGTTGTGCCTCCCGCCGACTCGTGGGCTTTCAGCCTGAGCGAGGAGAAGGAACTGGGGCGGAAGATCCTCGAAAAAATCAAGGAGCAGATGCCCCTTGTCGAGGACGGTGAAGTCCTGACCTATGTACAGTCCGTGGGGAACCGCGTTGCCAGGCAGCTGGGAGTGACTCCCTACGAATTCCAGTTCTTCGTCATGAACCAGTCGGTGCCCAACGCTTTTGCCATTCCGGGGGGCTACATCTTCATCTACCGGGGCCTGATCGAGATGATGGAGACGGAGGGGGAGCTTGCGAGCATTCTTGCCCACGAGCTTGCTCACATCCACGCACGTCATATTCAGCGCCGTTCCGAGGAGGGAAGGATACTCAGTGTGGCTGCCCTGGCGGGAATGCTTGCGGGCATTTTCCTCGGTGGAGGAAGCGGGGCGGGATCGGCGCTTGCCATGGGAAGCCTTGCGGGCGCTCAAAGTTTTGCCTTGAAGTACAGCCGGGACAACGAATCGGAAGCGGACCAGATGGGATTTCGGTTTCTCGTCGATGCCGGCTATCCTCCCCAGGACATGGTCAATATCATGCGACGGATTTCCCAGGCCCAGTGGCTCACCAACTCGAGGCTGCCCAGTTACCTGTCGACTCATCCCGCGCTGTCCGAGAGGATACAGCATCTCGAGGACATGGTGAAAAAGGAAAAACGAGAGGGAGGCAAGACAGCGAGGGTCGAATCCCTGGGTGATTTTTCGATCATGCAGGCGGCTCTTGTGGCGGACTATTCGGACCCGCGAAGGGCTATGGACCGGTTCAGCGCCGGAGTGCGCAAGAATGAGCCGGAGGCTGTTTTCGGCCTGGGCAGACTCTATCTCAGGCAGGGGAATCTCGACGGAGCGCTCACCAACCTGCAGGAAGCGGCTCGACGCAAGCCCACGAGTGCTTTTGTGCTGAGCAGCCTGGGTGCCGTTTATCACAGAAAGGGCAAGCTGTCCGATGCGAAGAGGGTTCTCGATACGGCGCTGCTCATGGATCCGGCCGCATCCATCGTCCATTTCAGGCTCGCCCTCGTGCTTCGAGACCTCGGACAAACCGAGGAGGCTCTCAAGCATCTTCAACGCATCGAACAGCTCTCTCCCATGTTCCCGGACATCGACTACGAAATGGGGATTATCCTGGGCCAGGTAAGCAGGATCGGCGAAGCGCACTACTACCTCGGACGCTACTACGAATACAAGCAGGACTGGAGACTTGCCGTTGTGCATTATAAGAAGGCCAGGGCTGTTCTCAGGGATTCTCCTCAAAAGACGGCGGAACTCGATCGCTCCCTGAAAGAAGCGGAAAAGAGGCAGAAGGAAGCTCATCAGCAGGCTCGCAGGTAGAGGCGAAACGGCGGTGGCAGAGCATACTCATGTTGGAAGTTCATGAAGGGTGTTTCGGGAATGGTGAGTGACAAGGCGAGATTCCGGGTTCTGTTGGCTCTTTGTTCCACAGGTCTTCTCATTTCGATTCTTTCCGGTCTGTACGATAAACTGCCGGTTCTGCAGGCTTTGTGCGGAAGTGTATCGGACGGGTGCAGCGACACGGCGGGAGTGGGGCTTTTCGGCGTCCCCCTGTGGCTGTGGGGAGCTCTGTTCTACGTTCTTGCACTGCTGATCCTCTGGCGATTCCCCGAGTGGATGGTTTTTCCGGCAGCCGGTGCGTTCGGGATCGAAGCGGCCCTGGCGTGGATAATGATCGCCATGCAGGCCCTGTGTGTTTTCTGCGTCGCCAATTTTTTCGTTGTACTGCTCCTCGTGATCTTCTCTTTCCGAAAGAGCTTCCTCTGGCAGATGCTTTCGGTGTCTCTCCTCTTCTTTATCCTCGCCGTATTCCTGCTTCCCCAGCAAAACAAGGGCCTGTCTTTCGGGGCTCCCGGCGGCCGGCATGATATCGCTGCAAGGCTCGGATCACAGATCGTGACCGAGGAGAGGCTCGCTCAGATGATCGGGCACCGCCTGTTTGAACTGGAAAAGGAAATCTACCGGCTCAAGCGCGATCGCCTGGAGCAGATGATCGTGGACAGGGTGCTCCAGGAGGAAGCCAATGCCCGGGGAATACCCCTCGAACAGCTGCTCAATGAAGAAGTACTGCCCAATGTCACTCCTGTTACGGACGAGGAGGTCGACGACTACTACCTGGCAAACCGGGCAAAACTGAAGGACTGGAAGGGATCGATGGAGGACCTGAAGGTCCGCATAAGAGGCTTCCTCGAACAGGAAAGGAGACTCAACGGGTTGGTGAAATATGCCCGAACGCTGGAACCCAAGTACGGTGTGGTCGTGTATCTCGAAGAGCCCCGTATCCCTCTCATGGATGTCCGCATCGACGGGAATTATTCCACCGGGCGTTCCAATGCGCCTGTGACAGTGGTGGAGTTTTCCGACTATCAGTGCCCCGTGTGCCGGAGTGTCCATACTGTGGCGCGCAGGTTGAAGGATCACTACCGCGAGCAGGTGAGGTGGGTGTTCAAGGACTATCCTCTCAGGAAGCACAGGAACTCGAGAATGACGGCTGAAGCGGCCCGCTGTGCCGGTGAACAGGGTAAGTTCTGGGAGTACCAGGATATCCTGTTTTCCTCCCGGGAGGAATTCAACCCGGAGAGCCTGGAGAGATTCGCGGTGGACCTGGGGCTGTCCGGTGAGCTTTTTCAGGAATGCCTCTCGAGCGGGAAATTCGGGGAAGCGGTCCAAAAGGACCTTCAGGAGGCCGAACGACTGGGCCTCGACAGAACACCCTCTTTCATCGTCAACGGCAGGCTGATGACAGGTGGGCTCAGTTTTGAGCAGTTCGAGGAGGTGATCAACGAGGAGCTGGGCAAGGCGAAGGACAAATCCCGGTAAGCCGGACCTGGTCATCCGGCCGTCGAGTACTGTCTCCGCCCCATGAGAGCTCATTCAGAGGTGATTCCGTATGCTCCTGTTTCCGGTTCTTCCGGCAGAAGCGTACCCGGATACTTGCCGCACAAAGCTGGAATACACCCGCAAGAACGTCAATCCCGCAAGAACGTCAATCCCGCAAAAAGGCGGGAATGACGATGTGATTCCATTGGTCTTTTGCGTGAAAAGCACCGGAGGTACTTGTTTGCCGGATGAACCCTGTTTCTTGCTTGACGATGTCGTCCAAGTGGTGCTAGCTTTATCGACCGTCGTTTTTCATTGCGATAAGATACCAACATTCATAGACAAACGAGAATTGACGAGCGGATGGAATCAACCCCTTTACGCTCCCGGAGGGTTTAGATGAAGATTCTGGTCAGCGATAATCTGGCGGAGTCCGGCATTGAAAGGCTTATGGCGGTGCCGTCGTTTGATGTGGAAGTGAACACGAGCCTGACGCCGGAGGAGTTCCGGCAGATCATCAAGGAATACGACGCCCTGGTCATACGAAGCGGGACCAAGGTGACTCGTGAAGTCATCGAGGCGGCCGACAACCTCAAGGTTATAGCCCGGGCCGGAATAGGCTTGGACAATGTGGATATAGAAGCCGCGAGCAAGCGCGGTATCGTGGTCATGAACACGCCCGAGGGCAATGTCATCACGACGGCCGAGCACACACTGGCCATGATGCTCTCCCTGACCAGGAGCATCCCTCAGGCCGTCAACTCCCTCAAGTCGGGGAAATGGGAAAAGAAGCGTTTCAGGGGCAGGGAGCTGTTCAACAAGGTGCTCGGTGTCATCGGGATCGGGCGGATCGGCCGCGTGGTAGCGGAACGCGCCATGGGCTTTAAAATGCACGTGATTGCCTACGACCCTTACATCAGCACGGAAGCCATCCATTCGCTGGGCATCGAGGGTGTCAGCTTCGAAGAGCTGCTGGCCAGGGCCGACTACATCACTATTCATACTCCCATGACCCAGGAAACCCGCAACATCCTCAATGCGGACGCGTTCAGGAAGATGAAGCAGGGTGTGTATATCATCAATTGCGCACGAGGCGGCATAGTGAACGAACAGGATCTCTACGACGCCATCCGGTCGGGCATCGTGAGTGGAGCGGCCCTCGACGTGTTTGCGAAAGAACCTCCCATTGGCAACGAACTTCTTGCGCTGGACCAGGTCATTGCGACGCCTCACCTGGGAGCCTCCACGGATGAGGCGCAGGAGAACGTGGCCATCGCCGTGGCTGATCAAGTCATCGATTATATGCTTCGCGGCACCATCCGCAATGCAGTGAACGCTCCGAACATAGACGGTGCGGTGCTGGCGAGGCTGAGGCCTTATCTTACTCTTTCCGAAAAGCTTGGCAGCGTGTTGACCCAGATTACCCGGGGAGCCATTGAAAAGGTTTCCATCGAGTACATAGGAGAAGCATCCTCGCTGGTGACTCAACCCCTTACCTATTCCATCCTCAAAGGAATGCTGGCGCCCATTCTCGGGGACATGGTCAACTTCGTGAACGTACCTGTCCACGTACGTGAACGCAATATCAAGGTCACGGAGTCTTTCAGGAGCGAGGCCGAGGACTTCACGAACCTCATCAGCATACACGTCAAGACATCCGAAGATCACAATCTCGTGGCGGGGACGATCTTTGGCAAGAAAGACGTGC
>JABUEY010000032.1 GCA_013314815.1 Syntrophobacteraceae bacterium | reverse complement strand
ATGGAAATGACCCATTTGGGTTCCGCCATCTGCTCGTAAAGCCTCAGGACGACGGGAGCGACCTTCTTGAAGACGGTGCCGGAGACGATGAGCAAATCCGCCTGGCGCGGGGATCCGCGGAACACCTCCGATCCGAACCGGGCTATATCGTAGCGAGACGTGAACGCCGCCGCCTCTTCAATGAAGCAGCAGGACAGTCCAAAGAACATCGGCCACAAGCTGTTCTTGCGCGACCAGTTGATGATTTGGTCGAGACGACTCAGGATCGCGCTTCCGGAATGGCTCATTTCCTTCGGGTCGTCGATCCCCACTCAAGTCCTCCCTTGAACCAGACATAAAAGAGGCTCACCGCAAGCACGACAATGAAGAACGTAATCTGCAGCCAGCCGGCCCAGCCCAGTTCCTTGAAAGCAATCGCCCACGAAAAGATGTAGGCCGCTTCCACGTCGAAAATGAGAAAAAAGGTGGCAACGAGAAAGAAGGGAACCGGATAGCGCAATCGCGCCGAACCCGTGGGAAGGATGCCACTCTCATAGGGCCGGGTCTTTTCTGCGTTCTTCTTCTTTACTCCAAGCCAGCCGGACAGGAACAGTATGACGGCCATGAGACCGGTCACCAGGATGAAGTAGACCACGAAGCCGAATATACCCGGCTCCCATGGGGACAGGGCTTGAATCGCTCCTTGAGGGATCGAGTCCATGCGTGCTCCCTGAACGGGCCGTAAGCTGCGGCGGTGTGGATATGATTACGGCAAAGGTGTTTCATTGCAGGCAGCAGTGTCTCTGCCTCCCGGATGAAGGCTGCTCAAGACAATACAGTAGCAGGAATTTAAGATCAAGCCCCCAAAAGTCAAGCTGAAAGCCCGGCCGCGTCATGCCGGAGTCTCGGCGGATACCCGCCCCTACTTCCTCCACGCCAGCCAACGGCTCAAGATCTTCCGTACCGTCGCGGTGAGGCGGGAGCGATTGTAAAGATCCGCAGCCTGACGTATGGCTTCCGCCTGGGTGGGATAGGGATGAATGACGTCGGCGATCTTTCTCAGGCCCACTCCCGCCTCCATGGCCAGAGTAATTTCATTGAGCATCTCGCCCGCATGCCGCGCGACGATGGTTGCACCCAGTATCTTGTCCGTCCCGTGCCTTACGTGCACCTTTACGAACCCCTCTTCCTCGCCGTCCACGATGGCACGATCGACCTCGCTCAAATACTTCGTGAACGTATCCACCCGGATGCCCCGGGCGAGAGCCTCGCCTTCGTACATGCCCACATGAGCGATCTCCGGGTCGGTGTACGTGCACCAGGGAACCAACATGGTGCTGAGCCGTCTTCTGCCCAGGAAAAGAGCGTTCCGGATCACGATGCGTGCCGTGGCATCGGCCGTGTGGGTAAACTTCCGGCTCAGACAGACATCACCCGCGGCATAGATTCGAGGATTCGCCGTCTGCAGAAAATCGTTTACGATCACCCCGTTCGTACGGTCATAGTCGACTCCAGCCGATTCGAGGTTCAGTCCGTCCACGTTGGGGACGCGTCCGGCCCCGACCAGGATTTCGTCGACTTCCACGGACTGGTCGATACCGTCCGCCCGGTAAAGAATTCTCTTCCGGCCCCCCGCGGGTTCGACCTCCCTGATATCGCAGCCGAGCACCACTCCAATCCCTTCAAACACAAATGTCTTGTACAGGATTGCCGCCGCGTCGCGATCTTCTCTTTCGAGCAGCCGGGGAGCCTTTTCCAGGATGGTCACCCGGCTGCCGAGCCGTTGAAAGGCCTGGGCCAACTCACATCCCAGGTGGCCGGCTCCGATCACGGCAAGCTCCGGCGGACATTCTTTCAACGAAAAGACTGTTTCGCTGGTCACATATCCCACCCGGGCCAGGCCCTGAATGGGCGGATGTGCCGCGCGCGCCCCGGCCGCTATCACCGCCTTCTTGAAACGAAGCGTCTTCCCGGCAACCTCTACGGCGGCCTTTCCCGAAAAAGACGCCTCCCCCAGGAACACGTCCACACCGAGTGCACTGAACCGGGAGACGCTGTCGTGCCTGCTGATTCTTGCACGCAGGCGCTTCATCCGGTCCATGACCACACGAAAGTCCGCTTCCGGCGTCGATCCCGCCTGGATCCCGTGGAGCACTGCGTTACGGACGTCCACCACGGCCCTCGACGACCTGACGAGGCACTTGGACGGAACACAGCCCGTGTTCAGGCAGTCTCCCCCCATCCTGTGCTTTTCGACGAGTGCGACGCGCGCGCCCAGACCGGCAGCGCCGGCCGCCGCCACGAGCCCCGCCGTACCGGCTCCCACAACCACCAGGTCGTATATCGGCGCCGGATCGGGATTGACCCATCCGTCCGGGCTGACGTTGAGCCTGAGCTCCCTTTCATAACCGTCATCGCGCTCCGTTATCCCCGAAGATCCCTTTTCTTTCTTCACGGACTTTAGATTCCTCTTCTCCAACCGGATCGACGATTCATAGCCGGCCTACGCCCCTGATCTTTCCACAGTGGACATGCCACGATTGCCCTTTCGCCTTCAAGGAAGCCGGTCCGGCGATTCACGATTGAGCGGTGTTTCCGGGTGTCCACTGCCGCTGCGGCCCGCATGCGCAAGACAGATCATCTTCGGATAAATCCCCCTTTTTCAGTCACCTTTAAAACTAATCCCGGTCGGGCAAACATCAAGAGGACGCAGATACCCCGGAGGTGGCAGTACATGCATGCGCCCCCCAAATACCGCGCAATTCCAGCGGAAATACATGACTCACCCGATTGAGCCCCCGGCAGGCCGATGAGAGATTGTACCTGAAATCACACTTCTCATCTTCCTGCCGCTCCACCTGATTTCGCCCAGGCAGCAGCTCCTGCTCCGCTGATGGCTCCCGGCTTGGCAGTCTGTTATGGTTTCGTTTTGGATCGTTTTGAAGGAGGATTCCCGATGGAAACCTTGTCCACTCTCGAAGACAGGATCTGGAACTTCCTCAGGCTTTCACGCGCCTACCTGTGTTCGACAGCAGCTTGTTCAGACAGATCCGACAGAGTCATCTTCCTTCCCGCCGGCAGAGGGGAAGGAATCGACGACCGTAATGCCTCGTCCGATGAAAAGCAGCAGGGGATGAGGTTTTTTCAGGATCCGTCCGGATAGTCGGTACGCGCTTACAGAAAGCGGATCGCCATTGGCCGGGTCGGCTCGGATGAGGACTTGAAGCACCGTATGCTGTGTCTCACAGGGCAAAGCCCCCCTTCCGTTGATCGAGCTCCGCCGCCTGTTCTTCTTGATTGTCGATATGTTCCCGCCGCAGATGTACAGCTCGGCGAAAGGCCGTTCCGGGCTACCCGTAGAAGACGTAGGCGATTCCGGAGAAGACCGCCCATGCGAGGATCAACGCGGTGATAACGACACATCCCGCGGCAAGTGTCTTGTGCAGGAGGTTTTCGGGTACCTTTTCCTGGTAGCCGAGCAGAAATCCGAGGATGACTCCACCCGCGATGCCGCCTCCATGCCCCCAGCTGTTGATACCGGGCATGAGCAGGCCGAACACGAAGATGGCTACCACCCAGCCGCCCACCTGCCTGTAGATCTCCTGGCCGTAATAGCCGCCCCTGCTCTTGCCGTAGTAGAGCGCGGAGCCTATGAGGGCGCAGACGGCTGCCGACGCGCCGATCGTGAAGGTGATACCCGCGTAATAGGACACCAGGTAACCGAACACTCCTCCCAGCGTGTAGATCGTGAACATCCTCGCCCCGCCGTACTCCTGGACAACCAGCGGACCGATCTGGCGCAGGGCGATCATGTTGAACACGATGTGCAGGATTCCGCCGTGCAGGTAGCTGGCCGAAACCAGGCTCCACCAGCGATGTAGCCGATCGATGGGTATGGTTCCCGTCGCACCCAGCAGAAGAAGACTCCTGTTGTCCGGAGACAGGAACATGAACGGGTTCATGGACAGGCTCGGAAGCTGAGGACTCAGCACGAGGGAAAAGATAAAAATGCACGCGTTGACGGCGATGATGACCTTAATGATCTGATCGGCGCTGTGAAGAGCGCCGATCAGCGGATTGTTCTTCCACCAGGAGGCCGGGTTGGAGATACCGCAGTAGGGGCAGCGGGATTCGGACTTGCTGATCAGGTGACGACAGTTGGGGCAGAGGATCGACTGCCTCTCATTATTTTCCATAAAACTACCTGCGGGGCCGGGTAGATCCTGCCCTATTGGAATCGATGCAATCGGAACGAAACCGGGATCTTTGTCCCAAGTGCGCACCTTGACGTATCATCAAACGGATACGAGGTCAATCCTCCCGTCCTGATGTCGCTCGTCCTGTCCCCGGGAAGGCGAAATTCTATCCCGATGCCTCGAAATTCTTGACAAACTGCCCTACCTGGACTCCGAAGTAGATGCACTGCACCCCTTCCAGGCAAGCCTCCGCATCCTTCCTCTCGATGTGCGTCGTCAGTTTGTGCAGCCCCTTGCTCAACTCCACAACCCAGGCGTCTTTCTTATCGTCAAAACACAGGGCAAGGTCCAAACCATGCTGAACGATTTCAGGGTACATCTCCTTGAGCTTCAAAGCCAACTTATTTCGATCAACACTCATACCGATTCCTCCTTTCCCGTTTTATAACCATAATCCTAATGATGAAACGTCTACAATCAAGACTTGGCTGCTCAATTGATGATAGGATTGAACACCGGCTCCGAGGAGCACTCCCCAAACTCGAAAGGCAATGGAAGCTTCTGTACGGGTATCTACTGAAGGCATCCCACCTTTGTTCGACAACTGTCCGGGTAGGCATATGCCAGAAGAACCTGTTTTCAGGGGGATCGGGGGAGGGCATTCCGCACCGCGAAAGTTATCGGCTGGCGGACAATCGGGCCGACGGACATTGACTGCGGTGAAAAAACGACATAGTTAAGGTTGAGGACATTCTTTTCAGGGGAGAACCTGGATGAAGCTGAATCACCGCGCACAGCAATATCGCCGGGTCCGGTTTACAAAACTCATCGTGAACATGTGGAAGAACTTCTTCAGGAACGACCTGTCCGGCCTGGCGGCCCAGGTGGGATTCTGGTCCCTTTATTCTCTTTTTCCCTTTGTCATCTTCCTTGTGGCCATATCCAGCCTGCTGCCCATTGTTACTTCGCACGACACCGCGCTGCAGACTCTCAAGCGATTCGTTCCACCTTCCGTGTTCGATATCATTACACCCACCGTGAAGAGTCTCCTCATCCAGCCCAGCGGATTGATCGCCGCGGGAACGCTTCTTTTGGCACTTTGGGCGGCGTCGAGAGCCGTATCGAGCCTCATCATCTCTCTCAACCGGGTCTACGAAGTCCAGGAAACACGCCCCTTCTGGAAAACCAAGGTGATCGCACTCAGCCTCACGGTGACCGTGGTCATCATCTACATGCTGGCCTTCATTCTTCTCGTCATCGGCCCCATCGTGAGCGATTTCATTCTTCATCATCTGGGCTTGAGCCACACCGTTCACCTCACCTACAGGCTGATCCGGCTTGGGGTGGTCTCCCTGGCCATGATCCTGGCCTTTTCACTCATCTACGGCTTTGCGCCCAACAACCAAAGGGATCGCAAGCCTATCCTGCCCGGAGCGATTTTTGCCATGGCCGGCTGGTTCGCCACCTCGGCGGGTTTCAGTTTCTACATCAAGAATC
The DNA here is from genome assembly GCA_013314815.1 of Syntrophobacteraceae bacterium. Taxonomy (GTDB): domain Bacteria; phylum Desulfobacterota; class Syntrophobacteria; order Syntrophobacterales; family Syntrophobacteraceae; genus JABUEY01. The sequence goes on along the minus strand of JABUEY010000032.1, from coordinate 28,784 downwards.
TGGCCAACCTGAACAGGTTCTACGGTACACTGGGAGCGGTGGTTGCACTCCTCACATGGCTCTACCTTATCGGCCTCATGATCCTACTGGGAGGAGTTCTGAACAGCGAGATCAAACAACAAATGGACGGATGAATCCACGAAGAGGCTTCATCGCCGGCGGATCCTTCCCGGTATGCAATGTGAAACGGGTTCAGCTTCCTTTACCGCCGGGCGCTTCGAGGATAATCCGGCAGTCGGCTGCGACAGCGCCCTGGTCTTTTTCATGAACAATCAGGGGATTGATGTCCATTTCCTTGATTTCGGGGTGGTTGACCGCAAGGTCGGAGAGTCTGACCAGGCAGCGTTCGAGAGCTCGGATATCCCTCGGCGGCCTTCCGCGGACTCCCTTGAGGAGTGAATACCCGCGGATGCCCTTGACCATGCGGCGCGCTTCGTTTCGCCCCACGGGAGCAAGGCGGAACACTACGTCCTTGAACACCTCCACGAAGATGCCTCCAAGGCCGAACATGATCAGCGGGCCGTATTCCGGATAGCGACTCATGCCTATGATCACTTCTTCTCCGGGAGAAGCCATCCTCTGCACCAGGACCCCTTCCACCACGGCATTGGGATCGAACTTCAGAACGTTCTCGAGGATGGTGTCATACGCTTTCTTGACGGCGTCCCGGCCTTTAAGATTGAGCCTGACGCCTCCGGCGTCGGTCTTGTGGATGATCTGGGGGGAGACGATCTTCATGGCGACGGGAGCGCCCATGCTTTCGGCAAAGTCCATGGCCTCCTCCCTCGTCCTGGCCAGGAAGGTCGGCAGTGTCTGGAACCCGTACGCGTTGAGGATCTCGATCCCCTCGGCCTCGCCCAGGTAAAGCCGGCCTTCCGACAGGTTCTTCCGGATGATTTCCGATGCCCTTTCCACGTCGTGCTTGAATTCGAACTGCGCAAGGTGCTGGCGGCTGGTCCATTTCGAATAGCGGTAGAGGGCGCCGAAGGCCTGGGCGGCGTGTTCCGGAAAACGAAAGACGGGAATTCCCCTTTCCTGGAGGTACTTGACGCCTTCGGACACATCCACGATGCCCATAAAGCAGCAAAGAACCGGCTTATACGTTCGGTTGGCGATGCGGGTTATGGCTTCAGCGGTGCCCAGGGCATTGGTCATGGACTGGGGAGTCAGGATGACGAGGGCTCCGTCGACCCCTTCGTCCTTGATGACGGCTCCCAGCGCATTCTCATAGCGGTCCTGGGATGCGTCTCCGATAACATCCACCGGGTTGAGGAGGTTGGCTGTGGCCGGAAGATGGCTTGCCAGTGCCTCGATGGTTTCTTCTTTGAAATGAGCGAGTTCGAGGCCCGAAGTGATCGTCATGTCCGTGGCCACGATGCCCGGCCCTCCGGCGTTGGTGATGATGGCCACCTTGTTTCCGTTGGGGATCTTCTTGCCGGAAAAGGCATGAGCATAATTGAAAAGTTCCTCGATGGATTCGGCGCGAAGGATTCCGGACTGTTGGAAGATCGCTTCATAGATGCCTTCGGTGCCCGCAAGGGATCCCGTGTGAGAAGCGGCGGCCCTCGCCCCCGCAGCCGTGCGCCCGGATTTCACGGCGATGATCGGAGTCGGACGATCCCCCGAGGTGATCTCCCGCACTTCATCGATGAACTCCCTTCCCCTGCGCAACTCTTCCAGGTAGATCATGATGACCTCGGTGTCCTGATCCTTGTGGAAGTAGCGGAGCAGGTCGAGTTCGTCTACGTCGGCCTTGTTACCGATGGAGATGAACTTGGAGAAGCCGAAGTCCCTGTCTGCCGCAAAATCCAGCACCGCCGTGCATAGAGCGCCGCTTTGAGAGATAAAGGAAATGTGCCCGTATGCGGGCATGCGGGCTGAAAAGCTGGCATTGAGCCTTACGGAAGGGTGGGGATTGATGACCCCGAGGCAGTTGGGGCCGACGAGCCTTATGCCCGCCTGCCTGCACCGGGCGGCGATCTCATCCTCGATCCTGCGCCCTTCTCCCCCTACTTCCCGGAAGCCGGCCGATACGATGACTATGCCCTGCACACCCTTTTGCGGAGCCTGCTCCACCGCTTTCAGAGCCTCGGCGGGAGGCAGAATGATGATGGCAAGGTCCACGGGGTCGGGAATATCGAGGATGGTGGGATAGGCTTTGACACACTGGACGGACCTGGCCTGAGGGTTGACCGGATAAAGGGTTCCCTGGAATCCTCCCTTCAGGATGTTGACAAAGATGTCATGCCCCACTTTTCCAGGCTTGGTGGAAGCTCCGATCACCGCAACCGACTTGGGAGAAAAAATGGCATCCAGCCTGTCCATGCACCAACCTCCTCTAACGATTCACTTTGTCAAGCAGTCGCATCCCTGCCGCGCGGGGCATCGAACTGTCATCCCGGGCGGAATGGAAGCCGCGGGTGAAGCCCTCGACGGGCACGAAACCAATGAGGTCGTCAGCCCTGGATGATCTTGACATAGATCTTTCTCGTCCTCGGTCCGTCGAACTCGCACAGAAACACCCGCTCCCAGGTCCCGAGGAGAAGGCCGCCGTTGTGGATGATGATCTGGGCGCTTCCTCCCACCAGGATCGCCTTGAGGTGGGCCGCGGAATTCCCTTCAGCGTGCCTGTAGCCGCCGCGCCACGGCACAAGCCTGTCCAGGATGTCGAGCACATCGTCTGCCACCGCCGGGTCGGCACCTTCATTGACGGTGATCCCCGCTGTGGTGTGGGGAACATACACAACGCATATGCCGCTTTTCACTCCGCTTTCCCGCACTTTCACGGATATCGGATCCGTAACGTCGACTATCGCACTATGGTCTGGAGTTTTCACCTGTACCGTTTCGAGCATAACCAGTTCTCCACTGCAATATCGGCGGGATGTTCAAAGTTCCGACTACCCGGGGAGGATCAGGCCGGACTCCGATCGCCGCAGATCCCCTTCGCCGTCCTCCTGCTGCCCTTCAAAGTCCTCGGGCCAGTAACGGTGCATGGAGAGGATGACGAGCCGTAAAACCGCGGGGTTCTCACCGGCATCCGCCGTGCCCCGCAGATGATCGGCCACTGCCAGTGCATCCGCAGCCAACTCTTCTTTGCCCGACAGTTTGAAGTATACGGCGTACTCTTCGAAAAACCTCTGGAACATCACCCGGGTCCTTCCGGAACAAAGATCATCCGCCGCCCGGACCAGCTCATCCTTGACCCTCTCCCTCTGAATCTCCCTTGGGACGACAAGAAGAGGGCTCTCCAGTTCCTGGATCTTCTGCCTCCAAGGGAGCAGTTCATCCCGTGTAAAATACAGCCAGGGAGAATCCACCGCGTGGAGCAGTTCCGTCGGATCCATGGCTCGAAGCGACTCCGGGGGCTGATCCAAACGAGGCATCAGTTCGTAAACATACGGTTTCCTGCCGGGATCATGGAAATCGTCGAATATTCTCCTTGCGATGGAGACTTCGGGGGAGGTCGCTTCGCCTCCGTGAAAACCGAGCATATCGAAAAAGACGCGGGCCGCATGCCAGAGAGGAATCCTGCAGGGCTTCTTCTCCGCGTGAGCGGCGATGTTGCGCAGATAATCACGGTACAGGCGCTGAGAGCTCTCCGTCGCTTTGGCATTGAGCATGCGGAAACGGTCTTCGGCAAAGACCGATACCGCCGTGGGGGCCGGACTGCCAGGTTCATACACCAGTGCCGAAAGAAGGAAGAAGGCGCCCGGAACAGGCAGCATATGAGCCGAGGGAGTTCTCTCTTCTTTCTGGATCAGGACCACCTTTTCCGTCTGCACCGAATCGGCTTCGTCGGCGAAACCCTTTTGCAAAAAGCGGTATCCAGCCTGTTTCACGATGCGTCTCGCCCTGGGATCCGCCGGCAAATCCCGAAACCACATGAATGTGCGGTATCCAACCTCCGACGGGTTTCGGCTGAGCCGTTCGATGAGGGCGGCGGCGAGGTTTTCCCGGTTCCTGAGGGTCTTACCGAGTGATTCGAGATAGCTGTTCAGGCTTTCACCTTCCGGATTCTGCACGGACAATCGGTCAAGTATCATACCGAGTTCGTGAGATTCTTCGACGCTCAGCTCGATGTCGCTCTTCCCCTTCTTCCTGGCTTCTTTCTTCTTGTTCATGTCTCACAACTCTGCGCAGACGCGACTGCAGGCAATAAAGAAAAAAGCCCCATACAACCACGTTCACGTGTGATGGGGCCTGTTTTTCGGACAACCGCGGGATCTACTCTTCTTCCGCTTCTTCCCGAGGTTCCATAACCAGAGAATCGGCTACCAGCTCCCACAGGTACTTGACTTCGACGTCCATGAAGTCGTACTCCTTGCGGAGGCTCTTCATGATCTGGTCACGGCAGTTGTGACAGGGAGCGATCAGCAGCTTGGCCCCCGTATCCTTGATTTGCTTGGCTTTTACCCGGCCGTAGAAAATCCTTTCCTCGACGTAGGGCGCAGCCCATGCGCCACCGCCGGCCCCACAACAGAAATTGTTGGCCCGGTTGGGATACATTTCGACGTAGTTCTCGCAGCACTGCTGAGTCACCCAACGCGGCTCCTCGTAATAGCCGTGACCGAATGCGCGTTCACCCTTGCGCCCGTAATTGCACGGATCATGATAGGTGGTGAGTTCATGATGGATCGACTTGTCGAGCTTGATACGACCCTCTTCGATGTACTGTTTCAGCAGGTCGTGAATGCTCACGAACTTCACACCCTCGTCGGCATACCACTTTTGCAGACCAAGCCTGGTCGCATAGTATGCGTGCCCTCACTCGGGTAAGACGAGGTACTCGCAGCCGAGTTCCTTGTAATTCTTGACGATACGCCCCACGATTTCCTTCATGGCCGCATCGTCTCCGGTGAAGAGCCCCCAGTTGACCCCTTCCCAGTTTTCGGATGTGGTGGTCCAGGATTCATTGGCGGCATAAAGGATTCGCCACCAGTACATCATGTCTTCGGGTTCGGCGAAAGGTTCCTTGGAGTTGATCGTGAACAGGTACTTGGCTCCCTTTTTGTCAACGGGAACTTCGAAACCGGGGAGTTCCTCAGCCAGTTCCGCACCCAGATCCTGCAGCAGGAACACGAAGTCATCCTTGGGGATCCCGACGTTGTTGCCCGTCTTGAGGCACATCTCGACACCCTTGTGCAGCACGCCGGGCACCTTGTCCCTGGCCCGCATGCCACGGGCGGACCTGAGCAGGGCCAGCAGGTCGATGTTCATCGGGCAGGCATATTCGCAACGGCCACACAACGTACAAACCCAGGGAAACTTGGAATCGATCAGTTCCTGGTCCATGCCGAGCAATGCCAGGCGCACGGCCTTGCGGACATCCAGTCCGTCGACGCCGGTAACCGGGCAGCCGCCTGCACAGGTGCCGCATGTAAGACACAAGTCGGCATACTGGCTGGCCAATTTGCGTTTTTCACGCTTGGTTAGCAACAATGGCTCCATAAGTTTTCTCCCCTAATCTTTCTCTGAATGCATAATACTTCTGGTTTTTGTAACATACCGGTCTGTCTTTTAAAAGAAATTTTCAGTTCTCAGCAGCAGGGAGCGTCGGAGGTTCGTGAAGATAGTCGCCGTGCACACTTGCATCCACCGGATCACAGCCGTCAGGGGCCGGGCGGTATTCCCGGGAAGGGCAGGCGGAATACGACTTCTCTCCCATCTCGATGCTTCTCAGTATTCGTTGGGCAATTTGGACAGCTGTTCCAGAGTAAAGACCGGCCCATCCTTGCACACATATTCGGAACCGATATTACAACGGCCGCATATGCCGATTCCACATTTCATCCGCATTTCCAGGCTGGATATGATCCGTTCAGGAGGAAACCCAAGTTCGGTCAAAACCGGCAGGGTAAACTTGATCATTATTGGGGGTCCGCAAATGATCGCATAGGAGTTCTCGGCACTGGGCGCCTTCTGCTTGGTTACAGCGGGGACGAATCCCACGTTGTACTTCCAGTTGGGATCGTCTGTGCCGTCGACCGTGATGTGCATGTTGATGTCTTTGCGCTGTTCCCATGCCGCCAGTTCGTCCTTGTAAAGGAGCAGTCCGGGTGAACGCGCTCCGTATACCACCGTTATATCCCCGAAGCGGCTTCGGTTGGCAGGGTCGAGCATGTACACGATGGATGACCGGAGGGTGGTAAAAGCAAAACCGCCGCCGATGATCACCACGTTTTTCCCTTCGAGGGCATCCCAGGGGTACCAGTTGCCCAACGGCCCCCGCACACCCATGATATCCCCTTCCTTCATGTTATGAAGATGGTTGGTCACCTTGCCGACCTTGTTCACCGTAAACTTGATGAATCCCTTCTCCGTGGGGGATGTAGCGATACCAATGGGGATCTCTCCAAGACCGGCAATGGACAGTTCCGCGAACTGCCCCGGATTATACTTGAACTTCTGCTCGTCCTCCGGATTGAGAAAGACAAGCTTGAAGGTCTTCAGATTACGATCTTCCGTTTCCGTCACAACGGAATCAATGCGTACCGGATAAGGCAAGTAAGGGTTGTTCACCTTGATTCCTCCATTATAGGTGCTTCCGATGCTAAGCCGGACATACGCAGGTAGCCGACATCCGACGTACTACCTCTCGTATGTCTATGTTGACCGGACAGAATTTTACGCAACGGCCGCATCCCACACAGGCCGCACCGTTGTGGTACTTGTCTGGATAGTATTTGAGTTTATGCATGAAGCGCTGCCTGACCCGCTGCAGTTTCTGACTTCGTGGATTGTGCCCCGAGCCATGAAAGGTGAAAAGAGGAAACATGCAGGAGTCCCACAACCTTATGCGGTCTCCCTTATCACCCCAAACCTCGTCCTGGATATCGAAACACCAGCAGGTGGGGCAGAGGAAAGTACAGGTCCCGCAATTGATGCACGCAAACTGGACTTCGTCCCAGAAAGACGCATTGAAGAGTTCCAGCATATCCTTCTGCTTGATGGGATCAAAGTCGAATTGCCTGCCGAGACTGTCTTCAGCGGATTTCCTGAGGCCTTCCATCTTTTCGGATACGGTTCTGGATACAGATTCCCATCCCGAGGTGATGCCGACGACATCCTTGCCTTTCTGAGTGAGCACCTGAGCGGTGTAACCCTCTCCCGTATCTACCAGCAGAACGTCGAGGCCGGCCGTGTCGAAGGGGCCCGTGCCGAGAGATGTGCAGAAGCACGTGCCGCAGGGTTCGTTGCAGGCCAGGCCGATGAGGGTCGTCGTTTGTCTTCTCCTTACCCACCAAGGGTCCTGGTACGCGGTTGTATCAAAGTTCACGTCGTCCAGCTGGAACGCCTTCGCGTCGCAGGGACGAATCCCCAATACAACCCGCGGCGAGAAATCCTTGGGGGCCTCTTTCAATATTCCCGCCTGCGGATCATCCTTGACCAGGGAATACTCAAACATCCTTTCGGCATGAGGATGGAAGAGTCCCTTGGGCGAGAGGCGTGTATTCTGGTAACCGAGGTCCGCCTCTTCCGTCTTCTCTATCTTGGCAAACTCATGGTACTCTCCCTTGAGCACCGGCGCGTATACCCGGTAGCGAGCCATGAGCTGCCCTATGATTTCGGGGAACTTGCCCCTGGAAATATAGATATCCGACATGGATTCATCCCTTCCTTATCGTTGTTGATGTTCGTGATTTCCGCATGGCGTATCACTTGATAAAGGGTTCAGGATCGCCCGGCTTAAAGGTGTCCAGCGGAGGCCGCTGATCGGGAGTCACGCCGGCTTCATATCCGTAAAGCTCCTTCACTTCCTTTTCCAGCTTCTTGGTAAACTTTCGCACCTCGATACCCACCGGGCAGGCCCTCTCACAGGACCCGCAATCCGTGCAGCGCCCCGCCACGTGATAGGCCCTCAGAAAATGGAAGGTGAGCGTGTCGGTGGGGTCGATGGTCTTGCCAACCCATTGGGGCCGGGATTCATCCACAAAACAGGTGGGGCAGTAGCACAGAGGGCAGGCATTCCTGCAAGCGTAACAGCGGATGCAGGGAGCAATCAGTTCCTGGAAATACCTCCACCGCTCGTCCACAGACATCGCCTCGATCCGCCTCACGTCCGGGTACCGGTCGACGCCCTGCTGTTCCTCGACCGGATCGCCCAGGAGTTCATCATAGACGACCGGGTTGCGGTGAGTGCAGATGGCACAGTTGCTCTGAAGGTAGGTCTGCCGGTCGAAGGTCACCTGGAAGCCGCGACCGGACACCTTGATTTCCTTACCGTTTTCTTCCGCATGCAGGGGTTCCTTTCCCTTGAGATCCGCCATCATGCGGCGCTTGTCCACCATGCCGCGGCAGGGTGCCCCCAGGATATAAAGCTGGTCCCTCTTGATTTGGTTTTCGAGAAGGTGAACGACGATATTGCGCGAATCGCATCCCTTGGCGACGACGGCAACCCTGTCCGTCCTTTTAGGCAGATAGTTGGCCAGGTTGATCCCGCAGTTGCTGTCCCAGTAGAGCTGATCCACCTGATCGACACTCTTTACCAGAAAAGGCTCGTTCATGAAAGGAACGGTCCCTCTTCGAAAACCGATCACGGTATCCACCCGCTGCTCGGATAACAGGCGCTTTGCAGCTTCTCTAATCCTTTCGGTATATTCTCGCATCTATGCCACCTCAGCTTGCTTTTTGATGAAATGTCGGGCAGGGCCTGCCGCTTTCACCGCATCAATAACTCCTCGAGCCACTTCTGCAAATTTGGTCGCTTCCGCGGAGGAAATCCAGGAGAAATGAAGCCGTCCCGGTTCCACTATTCCCGTATATTCCAGCTGGCTGTTCAGGAGAGCGAACTTGCGCCTTGCATACAGGTTGCCTTCGATGTAGTGGCAATCTCCAGGGTGACAACCTGAAACCCATACTCCATCCGCTCCGCTTCGAAACGCGGCCAGTATGAACTTGGGATTTACCCGGCCTGAACACGGAACTCTTATGATTCGGATATTGGCCGGATACTGCAACCGGCTGACTCCGGCAAGGTCCGCTGCTCCGTACGAACACCAGTTGCACAAGAAGGCGACTATCTTAGGTTCCCACTCGGACATTTATGTGTCTCCTGTCATTGGATTTTACCAGAGCAGGAAGGCTGGGAGGCGGCGACCGGCTGTTGAAACGCCAAGCCGATTCCCCGCCTTCCGACCGCATTCCTGCTAGATATTCTCGATCATTGCAAAGATCTGGGCGTCATCGAACCCGCGCAGACGAATGGCACCTGATCGGCACGACGCAACGCACAGACCGCAGCCCTTGCACAGAGCGGGGTTGATCTCCGCCTTTCCCTTGTCGTTGAAACGAGGAGCAGAATACGGACATATGTTTACGCAGGTGGCGCAACTGCTGCAGAGCAGCTGGTTGGTAACGGCAACCATACCGCTGAACTGAATGGTCTGGCGTGCCAGAAGGGTGGCCGCACGCGATGCAGCCGCCTGCGCCTGGGCAACACTCTCATCCAGTGGCTTGGGATAGTGTGCAAGTCCACAAAGGAAGACACCATCTGTGGCAAATTCCACCGGCCGCAGCTTGGCATGGGCCTCAATGAAGAATCCGTCCTCGTTGGCAGGCACCTTGAAGAACTGTCCCAGTTCCTCGGTTTCGTTGGGCAGTATGGCCGTGGCGAGAGTCAGGAGGTCCGGAGTCAACCTGATGGGCCGTTGGAGTACATGGTCCTTTACTGTGACCACCAGCTTCCCGTCGGTTGCTTCCACCTTGGGTTTGTCATCCAGGTTGAAGCGAACGAACATCACCCCTTTCCTCCGAGCTTCCAGGTAAAGAGCCTCCCGCTCCCCATAAGACCTGAGATCCCTGTAAAGCACGTAGACATCACTGCCCGGGTTCAGTTTTTTCAGCTCCAGAGCGCTCTCCAGAGTATGACTGCAACATACCCGGCTGCAATAGGGCCGGTCAGGCTCACGCGATCCGACACACTGGATGAAAACAGCAGTCCGCACATCCTTGAGCGCGGCATCCCCGTTCATGAACCTGCGGTCCAGTTCCTGGTGGGTGATCACCCGCGGATCCCCGCCGTACAGATATTCAGTAGGCCGGTGTTCCTTGCCGCCCGTTGCAATAACGGCAACACCGTGTTCGAGCACTTCCGGAGTCCCCCCGTTGAGGATAGTGGTCTTGAAATTACCCACAAACCCTTCCACGTTTGTAACGGAGGTGGAGAGGTAAACCGTGATTTGCGGATGGTCCATCACGCTCCGAGTGAGCTCTTTCAGGTATCCCTGAATGTCTTCACCCTTCCAGGTCTTGAAGAGGCTGAGTGCCTGCCCGCCCAGGCGGTCTGATCTTTCCACCAGGAACACGGGGTAACCCTGATCCGCAATGGTCCTGGCAGCCACCATCCCTGCAACACCGCCGCCGATGATCAAAGCCTTCTGGTTGACGCTCAACTCAGGTTCCTGGAGCGGTTCGAGGAGCACGACCTTGGAAACGGCCATACGCAGGAGATCCTTGGCCTTCTCGGTCGCCATCTCGGGGTTGGTGCTGTGAACCCATGAATCCTGGTTCCGTATGTTGGCCATCTCGAAGAGGTACTTGTTGAGGCCGGCGTCAGACATGGTTTCCTGAAAAAGAGCCTCGTGGGTGCGAGGGGTACAGGCTGCAACGACAATACGGTTGAGCTTGTGCTCCTCGATCGCTTCCCTCATCACCACCTGGGTATCCTGGGAACAGGTGTAGAGGTTGTCAGACACGTATTCGACAAAGGGAAGATCACGTGCATAATCCCGGACACCCTTAACGTCCACCACGCCGCTGATGTTGATCCCGCAGTGGCAGACGAAAACACCGACTCGAGGCCGCTCCCCAACGACATTGAGCTGCGGCGGAAGCTCCCTTTCCCTGACAAGAGAACCGCGGGCGGAGGAAAGCAGGCTGCCTGCCGCTGCGGCCGCAGCGCTGGCTTCCACCACCGACTGGGGAATATCCTTCGGCGACTGGAAGGCTCCACAAACAAAGATACCCGGACGGCTTCCGGAAACAGGTTCGAAGGACGACGTCTCACAGAAGAGGTTGTCGTTCAGTTTGAGGTCGAGCCGCCCGGCGAGGTCCACCACGGAATTCGCAGTCTCGAATCCGACGGACAGCACAACCATGTCGAACTGTTCGCTCTGGACAGTGCCTGTTTCGGTCGCATAATTGATCTCGAGATCGTCGGAACCGGGAACGGGTTCGATACTGTGCACCCGGGATCGCACAAAACGGACTCCATGCTGATCCCTGGCCCGGTTGTAATACCTCTCGAAGTCCTTACCGTGGGTGCGCATGTCCATGAAGAAAATGGCGGTGTCCAGATCCCCATGAGAATGCTCCTTCGCAATCACCGCCTCCTTGATGGCATACATGCAGCACACACCCGAGCAGTACTTGTGGTCACAGTGGTGAATGTCCCTCGAACCAACGCACTGCAGCCATGCCACCCGCTTGGGTTCACGATGGTCGGAAGGCCTTACCAGGTGCCCCTGGGTCGGACCCGAAGCGGAAAGAATCCGTTCGAATTCCATCGAAGTCACCACATTGGGGAACTTCGAATAGGCATACGTGTCGTAGAGGGTGGGATCGAAGGGCTGAAATCCTGGAGCCGCTATCACGGCACCCACGCGGACCTCGCGCTCCCTGGCTCGGTCTTCGTGCACCACCGCATTGGCCAGACAGGCCTCGACGCACTGGTAACATTCCGAACACACACTGCAACTCAAACACCGCTGCGCCTCTTTGCGCACCTGCTCCTCGTTGAAACCCAGCTGCACCTCGTCAAAGCCAGAGGTGCGTTCCCCGGGTGCAAGGCGAGGCATTCGCTCACGAGGAATCCGGTCGTAGCCCTCCGTTCTCACCTCCTCGATCGCCTTCCATTCCTTCTCCCGACCCTCCCGCAAATCCACACCTCGGATGAACCGGTCGATGGATATAGCCGCCTGCTTGCCCGCAGCAATGGCCTCGATCACCGTCTTGGGCCCTGTCACGGCGTCTCCGCCGGCAAATATGTCTTCGTCGTGACTTTGAAGCGTCAGGGGATCGACCCGCATGGTCCCCCAGTCCGTCAGTTGACAAGCGCATTCATCCGTCAGGCACGCCCAGTCTGATTCCTGGCCGATGGCCGGAATCACTGCATCCACCTCCATGATGAATTCCGAACCGGGGATCACCTCCGGACGACGCCGCCCGCTGGCATCTGGAGCCCCCAACTGCATCCTCACGCATTCCACCGCTTTGACCCTGCCACCTTCCCCGATGATTCGCTTGGGGTTGGTAAGAGTCATGATCTCGATGCCCTCTTCCTGGCATTCTTCGATCTCTTCCTCGTTGGCGGGCATTTCATGGATGCTTCGACGGTAAATGATGAAAGGCTTGGATGAACCGTTGCGGAGAGCCGTCCTCACAGCATCCATGGCCACATTCCCGCCGCCGACCACGGCTACTCGGTCGCCCAGCTTCACTTCCTTTCCAAGATTCACGTCCCGCAGGAAATTTACCCCCGGGTAGACTCCTTCGAGGTCCTCGCCGGGTATTCCCAAGATCTTGCATTCATGAGCACCGACGGCCATGAAGAAGGCCTTGTATCCCTCCTTGCGAAGCATGGAAATGGTAACATCCTTGCCGATCTCGACTCCCGTCCTGAACTCGATCCCCATGTCCCGCATGACCTGGATCTCGGCTTCTATGATGTCGCGCGGCAGCCGGTAGGAAGGAATGCCTACCCGGAGCATCCCGCCCAGCACGGGCAGCTTCTCGAACACGGTCACCCGGTAGCCCTCGATAGCCAGGTAGTAGGCGCACGTCAGGCCTCCCGGCCCGCCGCCGATCACGGCCACTTTCTCCTCACGCCTTTGCTTGATCTCGGGCACGTACCGCGTTTCAGAACGAAGATCCAGATCCGCAATAAATCGCTTGATGGAATCGATGGCCACCGGTTCGTCAACCTCACCCCGCTTGCAGGCCGATTCACAAGGATGATGGCAGACGCGGCCGCAGATGGCCGGCAGAGGATTCTGCTCCTTCACAAGCTTCAGAGCCTCGCTGTACCTGCCTTCAGCCGCCAGGGCAACGTATCCCTGAACCGAAATATGGGCGGGACAGGTGGCCTTGCAGGGAGAGATACCCAGCTTCTCGATGGAAAACGCCCCCGGGACGGCCTGTGCGTAGCGCCTGAATGCCGCACGGCGCTCGCTGAGCCCCATGTCGTATTCGTTCTTCTTTACGACCGGACAGACCCGGGCACATTCACCACAGCCCGTACACCTGGAAAGGTCAATAAAGCGGGGCTTCTCGATGAGCTTCACACTGAAGTCTCCCGGCTCCCCGGAAATCTCCTGTACTTCGGTCAAAGTGAGCAACTCGATGTTCAGAGGCCGGCCGACCTCGACCAGCTTGGGCGAGATAATTCACATGGCACAATCGTTGGTCGGAAATGTCTTGTCCAGTTGTGCCATCACTCCGCCGATGGAGGACTCCTTCTCCACCAGGTACACATAATAGCCCGAATCCGCCAGGTCGAGAGCCGACTGCATACCGGCGATGCCGCCTCCGACCACCATGACTGCGCCAGTTACTGGCCTCAAAGCATTTTTTTCACTCATGAACATTCACTCCATAGCCTTTTCCGGGAAAGCCTCACGAAACATTCCATTCGCGCATGACCAGGCCATGCCTCTCCATACACCCACACACCTCCGAACTGCTTGTGACGACAATCACAAAATTTTTTAATATACATCATCTTGCTCAAAATGCAAAAAATATCCGTCATCAGGACCCGCAACCGGTCCAAATCCGTGGACTCGTGCGTCAGCGCTGCAGCATACGGCAAACAGGAATACTACCGACCATCGGATTGTTTAACACGATTAGCGGCTAAATTTCCAGCCCCGGAGTACGAGAAATCATCTAAAATGAAAAAAACATTCATTCGAAGATGCCTTCCCATGCCTGGGGCTTTCAACTACCCTGCCCGCCTCTGTCAGGTCTCGTATCCCAGGATCCTTACCTTTCAATGGCTTTTCGGAGATACAAAGAAGTACTTGTGTCTCATAAACCAGTGCATAAGCGAAGTCAAGGTGATTGATCCGCAACTATCTGAATATTCCCGCCAGCATTCACCTGCAGCCATGAACGGCCGGACTCGTCATGGTTTTGGCGAAAAACAGGGTGAAGATCGGTGCGGTTCGCTCAAAACGGACTTCCCGCTGAAAAGAGTTGAGATGAATGCCTGATGCTGCCATAGTATCCAGGAACGTATACTCCTGGACTCGTGTGCTGCTGAGCTATTATCCACAGCGCCTTTTCGACTCGATTCCAGGATGGGACACAACGCGATGTACCGTTCCGTGAAAGAAGACGCTGGAGAAGGAGAAGCGGGAATGATCAAGTCCCTGGCCGTCATGACAAGTGGAGGAGACTCACCGGGAATGAACACAGCGGTGAGAGCCGTCGTTCGGCGCGCTCTGGATCGTGGGATCCAGGTCTGCGGGATCTTCTACGGGTACGAGGGTCTGGTCAGTGGAGGCGACAGCATCAGGCCGCTCCACTGGGAAGACGTCGGCGGAATCATAGACAAGGGGGGAACCTTCCTCGGAACCGCCCGGTCGGAGCAATTCAGGACGAAGCCTGGAAGGCAGCGGGCCGTATTCAACCTGCTGGAACGGGGAATCCAGGCACTGGTGGTCATCGGCGGCGACGGGTCGCTCATGGGCGCCCACACCCTCGCCGAAGAATGGGGTGAACACGTGGAACAGATCCTGAAGCTGCACCCCGACATGATCCCTGCCGGAGAAGTCCCGCCGCTCCAGGTCATAGGTCTTCCCGGTTCCATCGACAACGATCTGCACGGAACGGACATGTCCATCGGAGCGGACACGGCCCTCAATCACATTATTCACGCCATGGACAACCTCAACTCGACGGCTGCGTCTCACCAGAGGACCTTCATCATCGAGACCATGGGGCGCCATTGCGGCTACCTGGCCCTTGCGGCTTCCCTGGGAGGCGGGGCGTCGTGGGTGCTGGTTCCCGAAGAGGAACTCGAACTGCGCTGGCACCAGAAAATGGTTTCGGCTCTCGAGAAGTCCCGCCACATCGGCAGACCTCACCAGATGGTCGTCGTGGCCGAGGGGGCCAGGCATCCGGACGGCCTGAACCTCAGTTCCGGTGATATCCAGAAGATCCTCAGCGAGCGGTTGGGGATAGAAGTCCGGGTCACGGTACTCGGGCACGTTCAGCGGGGGGGGTCTCCCACGGCATTCGACCGGATACTGGCCACCCGACTGGGAGTCGCCGCCGTGGACAGGCTTCTGGACGAACCAGATACGCTCCATCGCCACATGGTGGGCCTGGTCAAGAATGAAGTGACGGCCACACCGCTGGTGGAAGTAGTGGAGAAGAGCCAGGCCGTTCGACAGGAAGTGGAGAAGGGAAACTACATCAAGGCGCAGGAACTGCGTGGCGAAAGCTTCAAGAACACCCTGTCCCTGGTGAAGACGCTTACGCGAATCACTCCCGCCCAGGAAAAGCGGGACGACGGCATAGTCGTGGTGTTGACGGGGGGCGCGGATGCTCCCGGTATGAACGCCGCAGTGAGCGTCGCCGCACGCTGCCTGCTCAACCAGGGAATTCCCGTCTTCGGGTCCCGGGACGCCTTTCACGGCATGATACGCGGGGATTTTATCGAACTGGACTGGCATGAACTAGTGGAGTGGGTCAATCGGCCCAGTTCGAATATCGGGACGGCGCGGTTCGATTTTCACGACAACGATTACGATAAGATATCCGAGACCATTCTGCGCCGGAACATCAGGGGAATCATCGCCATCGGCGGCCTGGGAACCTACCTGAGGGTGGCCGGACTGGCGGGACTGCGGGATCGCTATCCTGCTTTCAAGATCCCCATGATCCTGGTTCCCGCAAGCATCGACAATAACCTGCCATACACGGAGTTCAGCATCGGGTCGGATACCGCCCTGAACAACATCATCGAAGCCGTCGACAAGATCCGGCACACCGCGGGGGCCACCCGGCGCACCTTTATTGTCGAGGTGATGGGAAGACAGTGCGGGTTTCTGGCCCTGATGAGCGCCCTCGCATCGGGGGCCGAGAAGGCTTACATCCCCGAGACGGGCATCAGCCTGGCGGAGCTCAACCTGGACGTCGAGAACCTCAAACGGAGCTTCGAGAGCGGCAAGCGGCTCGTCATCTTCATGCGCAACGAACACTCGTCGTACCACTACACGACGGATTTCATCCGCCGCCTCATGGAAGAGGAGAGCAAGGGCCAGTTCGAAGTCCGGACGGCGGTGCTGGGCCATGTGCAAAGGGGTGGAGTGCCGACGGCATTCGACCGGATCACGGCCAGCCGCATGGGAGCGACAGCCGCATTCAGACTGGCGGAAGCGATGGAGAAGGGGCAGACTGGAGTGGAGGTCATCGGCCTGAGAGGAAGGGGGATATCCGTTTACAGCCTGGCCGATGCCATCGGGGAAATTGACTTGAAACAGGGCCGCCCTCGAGAGCAGTGGTTCATGCGGCTTGTGAAAACCGCCGCTTCGCTTGCCGGGCATGGTCCGAGCGGCGAGAGGACCTGAGATGTCCTTTCAGGGAAGAGCTTCGAAGCAATCCCGGTCGGGTTCGGGTTCGTTAACGGGGGGAACCTGTCGGCGGCGGGCTTGGGGGAAGCGGCGACAGTCGTAAAGTGCGCCGTATCGAGCATCGAGATGCTCCACCAGGTATTCGGGTTGGAGATCTTCCCCCGTGACCGCGACGAGCAGCTCCCGAGGGCGGTAGCGGCTGCCGTGTGAATGGACCTTTTCTCGAAGCCAGGAAAGGAGAAGGCGGAATTCACCTTTCGTGAACAGTTCATCGAGGTCCCCGAGGTCGCGCCTGGCTGCCGCAAAAAATTGTGCCGCGTAAAGGTTTCCCAGGGTGTACGTCGGGAAGTATCCGATGGCTCCCTCCGCCCAGTGGACATCCTGCATGACCCCGCTTTCCAGGTCGGGAGGCACGATGCCCAGGTAGGCCTTCATCTTCTGATCCCAGACCCCGGGCAGATCCATGACATCGATTTCCTGCCTCATCAACGCCAGTTCCATCTCGAAGCGCATCAGTACATGCAGGTTGTAGGTCACCTCGTCGGCCTCGGTCCTGATGAGGCTCGGGCGCACCTCGTTGACGGCGAAATAGAACTCCTCCGGAGAAAAACCGTTCAATTCCGGAAAGTGCTTCGATACCTCGGGATAGATATGTACCCAGAAGCCGAAAGATCGGCACACGAGATTTTCCCACAGGAGCGCCTGGGATTCGTGCAGGCCTATGGAAGGAGCCCGCCCCATGGGTTGGCCCCAGTATTGGGCGGGAAAACCCTGATCGTACAGAGCATGACCTGCTTCGTGTATGGCGCTGAAAAACGCCATGCGAAAACAGGTTTCATCGTAGCGGGTTGTGATGCGTACGTCTCCCGGACCGATAAACACGGAAAAAGGATGAGCGGTGGTATCCAGCCGGCCGGAGTGAAAGTCGTAGCCGAGCCGGCTGACAACCGTCCTGGCAAGCGATTCCTGTGCGGATAAGGGAAAATTTCGACGGAGTATTCCGTGGCAGGGGCGCCGATGACTCGATGCTGTTCTGTCGAGCAGTTCCACCAAGGCCTCGCGAAGCGTCCTGAAGACGGGCTCGATATTCCGGACCGTCTGCCCGGGTTCATGATCGTTCAGGAGTGCATCGTAGGGCTCATCTTCGAAACCCAGGAATCCGGCTTCCTCGTGTTTGAGTTCCACAATCCTTTCCAGGTAAGGCAAGAAGGAAGCCCAGTCGTTCCTGCCTCTCGCCTGCTGCCAGGCCATCTCTCCTTCCGCTGAAGCCCTGGCCAGCTCGACCGACAGCCGGCGTGGGACCTTGACCGCACGGTCGTGCATTCTTCTCCATTCCCGCACATTGACTGCCATCGGGGATAAAGGATCCCTCAGCAGCTCCGACTCCTCCATCCGGTTCAGCATCTCGCCCATTTCAGGATCGGCCACCCTGATGCTGAGCAGTTCGGCGATGGTTGCCAGTTGAGCCGCACGATGGGCATGGCCTCCCGGTGGAATCGAGGTCCTCTGATCCCAGCTGAGCAGAGCCCGGATGGACTCGAGCTGCGAGATCTCCCTTCCGCGTTCCAACAGCCGGGCGTACACCTTCCGCGGGTTCATCTTTGCCCCGTCGTGTTCTGGTGGCGGTTGATCGGGTAATTCCGACTTCTTTACTGCAGCGGTGGATTCTCACCAACAAGATGCGGCTGAACTCGAGGAGGAAAGTGAAGAGCTTGCCGTTCCGAACGTCCGTTTTTCATTTGACCAATATTAACCACAGAATGAAATGCATGCAACATTGTTTTCATTTCCCCTTTTTTATTCCTGGCAAAATGCTTATAGGGTATAAACGAATAGGCATAAGAGCTTGGGTGCGGATGTTCCGCGCCCGGATACAACGATCTGAACAACTCAGGCAGGCCTCTTTCGGGGCAGACGTCCGTCGAGCGCCCATATGTCGTGTGGACAGGATGTACGGGCCGGGCCTTCGCATGTATGACCTTCACAACCACATTCTCGCCGGACTGGACGACGGCGCCCGCAACTGGAGCCAGAGCCTCGCCATGGCACAGATTGCGCTCCAGGACGGGATCAGGGGTGTCGTGTGCACTCCCCACTGGGTGCACGGATCCTTCGACAACACTCGAAACCGGGTGTTGAAAGCGGTGGAGCAGTTCAAGGAGAAGCTGGAGGAGAACGGCATCCCGCTTCAACTATACCCGGGCACGGAACTGCGGCTGGATTTCGAACTGGCGAACAGGATCGCTTCCGGAGAGGTGCTTACCCTCAACGACACCGGCCGCTACGCGCTCATCGAATTTCCCGATGCAATCCTGCCTCGAAACATGGAAAACTTCTTCTGGGAACTGCAAAGCCAGGACATCACTCCCATACTCGCCCACCCGGAAAGGCACATGCCCCTGATGCAGGAACCCGCCGACCTTTACCGGTGGGTTGAGATGGGTGTGCTGGTACAGATTACGGCGGCAAGCCTTCTCGGTCTGTTCGGAACCGAAATCCAGGAACATTCCGTCCTTCTATTGGATCACCGGATGGTACATGTCATTGCCACGGATTCACACGGCCTGCAGGCCAGGGTTCCGAGGCTTTCCGACGCATTCGAGATCGCGGCACAGATTGTGGGAAGAAAAGAGGCATGGCGATTGGTCTCAGAAAACCCCCTTCGAATCATCCACGGCGAATCCTTATCTCCCCGCGAACCAGTACAGCCGTCCAGGAACCAGGCACATTCGGTGCTGAAAAAGTTTCTTTCCTTCCTGGGACTCACCCCCCGCTGATCGGACTTCACCTTTCAAAACTACGCTTCGCGGCACTTTTTCGGTTGACTCCCCTCGGTCTATCCGGATAGGGTGCGGTGAACAACGCGATTCATCAAGTGAGTTATGCCAGGCGCAAGCCATCCCGACTCATACGGCCGGGATGGCTTTTTTGTTTGGAGGGCTCCCATGCGGCTCGTAATGATCGATAATTACGATTCGTTCACCTACAACCTGGTCCAGCTGTTTTATGAGTTCGACCTGGAGGTGGCGGTATTGCGCAACGACAGGGTGTCCATCGAGGAGATCGAAACCATGGAACCTCGATGGATCTGCATATCTCCCGGACCCAAAGACCCCCGGCACAGCGGGATCAGCCGGGAAACCGTGCGCAGGTTCGCGCCCCGCGTCCCTATACTTGGAGTCTGCCTGGGGATGCAGGTGATCAACGAGGTCTTCGGAGGCAAAACTCTCAAGGCGCCCGTCCCGGTCCATGGAAAGAGGACAAGAGTAGACCATAACGGCCGGGGCATCCTTTCCGGAATTCCATCCCCTTTCCTGGCCGCCCGATACCATTCTCTGTGCATCCAGCCCCGATCGGAAGACATCATCGTGACTGCTTATTCCCCCGACGGCGTGATCATGGCCATTGAGCACCAACTGTGGCCGCTGTTCGGAGTCCAGTTTCATCCGGAATCCTTTATGAGCGAACACGGCATTGAGATCGCAAGAAACTTCCTGGAGCAACCATTGCCAGGTGCCATGGATCACGTGGAGGTCACGCCCTTGACTTCTGACTCGACAACACGCCGACCACACGCTGTCGCTCGCCACTGTCCCTTCCCGGGGCGGATGACATGACAGGCTTTTCTTTCATCCATCGGACCGTCCGCATTCAGGACAGGAAGGTCGTTGCAGTGGATGCCCCGGATCGGGATTTTCTCGTTCATGCCCGGGCAACTGCCACTCGTCCTCCCTGTGTAGTGCTGCTGAGTGGCGGGCCATTGCGGCCCGATGGCGAAAACCGGTTTTCCATCGCAGCCTGGGATCCTCTGGCAGTTTTCATAAGCAAGGGGCGCTGCTGCCGGATACTGACTCCGAAAGAAACCCTTTTCCTGGATGCCTCCCCCTTCGATATCCTCGACCTGTTGACCGAAAACCTGGAACACGAACAGGCCCTGGCCGTTTCCCCTTTTTCCGGGGGCGCCGTCGGATACTTTGCGTACGAACTCAAGAACCTGGTTGAACACCTTCCCCAGACGGCTTCCGACGACCTGGACCTCCCCGACGTTTTTCTCCTCTGGCCCAAACGCATCCTCGTGCATGACCGACTGAAAAGAGAGCTGACCTTTCTGCGGCTGTCCACGGGAGAGGAGTCTTTGCCGCCTGTCAGACTTCTTGAACAGCCGACCGCACTCGTGGCCCCGGACATGAGCCCGGGAACACTCAGCAGCAATTTCAGCAGGCACGAATATCTCGATGCGGTGCGAAAGGTCCGCCGATACATCCTGAATGGAGACGCCTACCAGGTCAATCTCTCCCAGCGCTACCACCTTCCTTTCAGCGGGGATGCTTTCGAACTCTGGATAACGCTTTTTGAATTGAACCCTGCCCCTTTCTATGCCTTCATTCACGCAGGAGATCACCAGGTGCTTTCCACTTCCATGGAACGATTCCTGTACAGGAGAGGTGATTACCTGGAAACCCGACCCATCAAGGGAACCCGCAGGCGCGGCCCCTCGGTGGAAGAAGACAGCGAGCTGATCCGGGACCTCCTGGCAAGCCCCAAAGACGACGCCGAACTGTCCATGATCGTCGATCTGCTTCGCAACGATCTCGGACGCGTCTGCGTGCCTCGCACCGTCCGGGTCGCGGACCATAAGCGGCTCGAGTCATACCGGAACATACACCACCTGGTATCCATCATTACCGGATCCTTACGCCCCGGGGTTACCTGGGGAGAGCTTCTGCGAGCCACCTTTCCCGGAGGATCGATCACGGGGTGCCCGAAGATCAGGGCCATGGAAATCATCGACGAACTGGAACCCCACGTAAGGCACGTTTACACCGGAGCCATCGGGTATCTCGGAGCCCATGCGAACCTCGATCTGAATGTGGCCATTCGCACCGCCATTGCACACAGACAAGTCCTCTATTACAGTGTCGGAGGCGGTATCGTGTATGATTCGGACGAAGCAGATGAATACAACGAGACCCTCCATAAGGCGCGCACCCTTTTCCAATGGCTGGAGAGCACGAAAGGAAGGTCCACGTGAATCAGGATTCGGCACAAGCCGCAGAGATCATATGGTTGAACGGCAGTTTCATGCCGTTGGGAAAGGCCTGTATTTCACCGCTCGATCGCGGCTTTCTCTACGGCGACGGTGTTTTTGAGACCATGAGAGCCGAAGAGGGGAGAATCCTGTGTCTCGAGGCTCACCTGGCGAGGCTGCGTCGAACTCTATCTGCCCTCCGTATCGCTTCAAACGACGGATCAAACTGGGGAAATGCAGCCCGTGAGCTGCTGGACAGGAACCATCTTCTGGAGGATTCCGCAGCCGTGAAGATACTGGTCACACGGGGGGTGACGGACTCCCCGGGTCTGCCCGCCCCTCGCCATCCCACCGTATGCATAACGGTTCGCAAGTACTCGCCGCCCTCCCGGGATGCCTACCGGCGAGGCTGGCGACTTCATGTCTTTCGCGACGGTTTTTCACCTCCGCTGGCTCATCACAAGACCCTGAACTACCTCTATTTTCTTCAAGCCAGGCAGGCCGCTCTGCAAGCGAATGCGGATGAAGCCGTGGTGCTCGACCCTTTCGGTCGTGTCACTGAAACCTCGGCAGGATCACTCCTTGCCAGAACCGGCGGAAGCTGGTGGATCCCGTCAAGTCCTCACAAGCTTCCAGGAGTTACAGTAGGGTATATATCGGAACTATTCCGACTCACCGGAATGCCGGTTCTCGATAAAGAATGCAAGCCGTCAGATTTCGAGAAAGCCGAGACGGTTTGGGTAGTCAACTCGCTCATGGGAATCATGCCGGTGCGTGAAATCGATGATATCCACCTGCCGCAACCCGCGGAAGAAGACGCCTCGTTCTGGCGATCCGCCTACCTCGGGAAGGTGGATCATCCGGCAAACTTCCATGAGCCGTCGGCTCACAACCAACTATGAAGACGCACACAAGACTCTTAATCAGCTGATCTCACAAAAAACAAGTCAAACAGTTCCGGCATTTCTTCATGGTCAGTCCCTCCGCATCGTCACTCCCGCAAAAAGGCGGGAATGACGTTGTTGCGGGTATATTCCGCTTTTGTGCGACGACTGTCCGGGCACGCATCTGCCGGAAGAAACCGGGAAGGTCCATCTACAAAGGGAGCATCGAGATTCGACCCCTTCCTGAGTCGCCGGCAGCTGGACAAATTCTCCCGCACCCCTTTTCTCGGCTTGAGGCCAGTGATAAAATGGAATGGGAGAATAAGTCCTATCCAAACCTTAACCATTTGGCTGAAAAGGCCTTTCTCCTGGAGGAGGTGCCGGGTTCCCCCCTCCTTCCCCGGTGCTTCCTTCTTTTTTTCAGGCGGGTATCGGCGTGTTTCCGTCCCCATCAGGCTTAATCCGAGAGAAGATCGGATGACTCAATTTCGTATCACCGGCATTGGACTTCGCGGCGTCCTCCGTGAATTCTCCAGGATACTTGCGTGTCGGGTCGGTGCCGGTTCCCATGGCACGCGCACTCCACAGAAACCGAGATTAGAGTCTTGCTTTCCTTTACGGCTCCTTGCAGGATATAAACCCAGTCCTGATGTTGTCAGAATCCAGGTCATTGTATTCTCGATGGAGGCGATTCCACTTTTCTTCCAAGGACGTGCAAGAGAAAGGTTCCGTCCGCTATCCACGCAGGGTTCGTGGACGGATGAGGACGGTTCCGGGAGAGGCGCTTGCAGCGGAAGGGAGTAACAGGGTTTATGTCGGAACAGGCAAAGGCGAATCGAGGGCTGATCATGCCCGGAATCGGAATATTTCTCTTTGCCCTTCTTGCAGCGTTTTGCCAGCCCGGGAACGGCAACACATCGGAGGACCGAAGCAAGACACGCGTCTTGGATCTTTCGCGGGGCGCTTACATTTCATCCGAGGAGTGCGGGGCCTGCCATAAGGCAATCTATCGCGAGTACTCGATGGGTTTTGGAGGCGATATCGAGCAAGCCGGGACGGCTGATCGGTCCATCGACGGTGATTCGGTTGCTCTTCCTTCCCATGTTTCGTATGCTGGAACCGGACATTCCCTGGCAGGCGCCGACACTTTCCCAGGCCACGCGCGGGAGGTGGAAATGGGAGGCGAGTCCTGCAGCGTCTGCCATTTCCCCATGTACTTCGAAATCCCCGATCTCGACCGCCCGGAAACCGGCAGACCCAGGCCACGGCCTCCCGGCAGGGAAGCAGGGGGCGTCACCTGCACGGGATGTCACCTGACGCCGGACGGAAAGATCCGGGGACCCTATCGGGTCGAGGCCCCTCATGAAACCGTCGCAGATCCTCGAATCCAGACATCGGCCATGTGTGCCTACTGCCACAGCCTTGGCAGGAGGCAGGTGGGGAAGCAGACGCAGACTTTTCTGGAGTGGCGCGACGATTTCCACAGGCCGGGCCTGGGCATTCAACATTGCCAGGACTGCCACATGCCCAGAACCATCAGAAAGACGGCTGAAGAATACAACGTTCCGAACAGAGCCGTTGCCAGGCACATCTGGACGGGCGGGCATTCAAAGCAGAGGGTTTCGGGAGCCTTGAGCGTCGTGATGGTACAGCCCGATGAAGGCAAGCCCGATCTGCAAATCCACATCATCAACATCGGGGCCGGGCATTCCGTTCCAACGGGTTCAACCCGCAGAGGGCTCTTTGTCTTCGCGGAAGCCCTCGACGACACCGGCAAGATCTTGAGGTCCCGGGAATGGCTTCTTGCTCCGACTCTTGAAGATCACTCGGATACGCGCCGCCCACCCCCCGACGATCCTGCCATCCAGCAGGCTTCGGCCGCCGGGAGCCAGCATGAACCCGGGCTTCGTGCAGGAGAAGAACGAATACTCAAATGGACACCCGATCTTGCAACCGGCAGCTACACCGTTCGCACGAGACTCGTCTATGACCTGAACCGTTTCAACGACCGTTCCTTATCCGAAGACCAGACCGAGGCAATCGTCACGTCCACAAGGATCCGGGTAAGATAATAAGATCCAGAGACAGAAGAGGCATTCTCGATCCAGTCACGTCTCCTGGAAAAAGTTGGGTTCAAGGAATTTGGTTCATCCGGCATTTTCTCATAAAACGAGTACCTCCGACGCACACCGTTTGGTCTGCCTGCCATAATGGATACGAGGGTGGGGTTGAGTGCGCCCGGCGGGATATGCGGGTTCACGACGGACCATTTTTGGGGGCGGTTAATCCGACATGAATGATGATGTGGTCGGTGTGGCACGAGGCGTTGCGCTCGTGAAGCCAAGTGACGCCGGCAGCCCGCGCCTACCGCCATTCCCTCAGTGCCGTCAGGTAGTCGAAGGCCTCTTTGGCCGCTTCTTCCGGTCTGTCCGCGTAGGTGTAGAGTTCCACCGTCACAAACCCCGTGTAGCCGGCGGCATCGATCTCCGACAAAACCCCGGCCAGGTCAATGGCTCCCCGGCCGGGCATGAGATGGTGATGTACCCTGGAATCGGCGATATCTTCCAGGTGAAAATGACCGGTCACGTCTTTAAGTTCCCTTACCAGCCGGGCGGGGTCTTCCCCCACGCAGAAGAAATGCCCGATATCGAAGTTCAGCCCGAACACGGTGGAATCCAGTGTTTCGAACAGGGAAAGAAACTGAGCACTGTTTTCGATGAGCAGGCCCGGTTCGGGTTCGATCAATATTCGTATACCCATCTCCCGCGCTCTTCCCGCCACGGCATCGAGTCCATCTCTGAACAGACGCATGCCCTCCCCGGCACTCATTCCGTCCAGCGGGCCTCCGGGCTCCGTGGAAAGATTTCGTGCTCCGAGCTTCGCAGCCAGGTCGATGCATCTCAGAGTATAATCCACCCGTTTGGCTCGCAAAAGCGGGTCCTTTTCTATCCAGGACGGATGGTAGGTATCGCCGTCCGCGTGATGCATGAAAGCATTGATGTTGGAGATTTCCAGGTGTTTGGCGGCAAGCGTCTTCCTGATGCCTTCGATATCGTCTTCACTCAGGTGAAGAGGAAAGGCATGGGGCACATCCGCCATGATCTCGATGCCGTCGTACCCGATGGATGCCAGAACATCGATTGTCCGGTCCAGGCCGCAGCCGGTAAAGGCATTGGAACTGAAGGCCAGTTTCATTCTTTCGTCCTCCCGCCGCTTTTCATCACTCCTTCGAGATATGTCAGAGATTCCGCCGCGGCATGATCGGGGCGATCGGGGCAGGTGTAGAGTTCCACCGAGGCATACCCGTCATACCCGCTGCTCTCCAGGATATCGAAAAGAGCCCGAAAGTCGAGGTCTCCCTGGCCGGGTATGAGATGATAGTGTTTGCGTGCCTTGATATCTTCCAGGTGAACGTGGAACAACCTTGCCCCGAGGTTCGAAACGACCTCGGCAGGATCTTCACCCAGCACGTGGCTGTGCCCGAGATCGAGGTTCGCTCCCAGGCACTCCGTGTCCATTTGCTCGATCAGCGCCGTCAGTTCATCGCAGCACTCCACGAGCAGCCCCGGCTCGTATTCGACACCGAGTCGCACCCCGTGTCTTTCCGCGAAGGGCAGGAGTTCCTCGAGGGAGAACTTCAGGAGGTCGAGCGAATCCTCGGGCCGGATCCCGGAAACCATTCTACCCGATGTGATACTCACGTTCAGACAGTCGAGCCGGGACGCCATCTCGATGCAGCGCCGCGTATAATGGATCCTCCATTTCCTCAAAGTCGGATCCGGGTTTGCCAGGGACGGTTCGAAAAGCGGCTCCCAGAACGGCCGGCCATAGAAGCCGACGGCGGTATTGGCGTTGATATTCGATGTGCGAAGCCCTGCTGAGATGATCCGCCTTCTGAGATCGTCGAGGAGCGCATCGTCAACCGAAGGAGCGTACAGGTGTGGCACATCGGCGAGGATTTCCACGGCTTCGTATCCTGCAGCGCCGATTCTCTCCACCGCTTCGAAAACAGAAAACCGGACATATGCATTCGTACTGAAAGACAACCTGATTCCCAAGGCTCGGATACCCCCCAATGATGCATGCCGAGTGAAATTCCGGCTAGGTGTCCGCGTTTGCGCCGAGTGATTTTCGAACTTCCATGGCGTAGTCCATCAACATTCGGTACTGCTCGGTCAGCCGGTATTCGGAAACGCCAAGGGGATCCTTGAAGTAGGAGGCGAGATGAGGCATGAGCCCTTTTTCTCCGCGTCTTGCGGCAAGTTCGGCGAGCCGGACCAGGTCGAGGACGAGAGGCGCTGCAAGGAGCGAATCATAGCCCTGCCAGACGAACTGCAGGGACATCCTGGCATCGAGAAATCCCTTGAAATGGATGAAGTCCCATGCTGTTTTCTGGTCGTCAAGAGACGGCACGTAATGGATGTGGACGCGTGAATGTGGAGCATACCCGAGGATCCTCGAAAGGACCTGGTCCTTGGTCCTTATCTTCGATTGCTTGTTTTCGGGATGATCGAGGACACAGCCGTCCATGTTTCCCAGAAGATTGAAGCCCTCCCAGCTGAGCACCTCCAGGTTTCTGCACAGGAACATGGGAGCCAGAGCCGATTTGACAAGCGTTTCCCCCGTCTTCCCGTCGTTGCCCATTACGGGGACGCCCTCCTTTTCCGCCAGGCTGATGATGGCGGGGATCAGCGCCCCCGCGGATGGAGTGAAATTGATGTAAGGGCATCCTTCCCTGACCGCCGCGTAGGCATAGAGGGTACTCGCTCTGAGCGCCCCCGAGATATTCCGGTCGAGACACTCCTCGAAGGCAGCAGGATCTTCGTGACAGGGCTCCAAATGAAAAGAAGGCTCCGTCGATGCAAGGTTCACCACGATCAACTCGTCCAGCGCCTTTCTTGACTTGAAACGCGCGAGGCATTCGCGCAGGCGGGAGACCTCATCGCGCAAGGAGGTTTCACAGCCGCCCCGGCAGGCAAGGTCTTCTATCGCGGTTCCGCAGTTCAGAACCGTCCCTTGTTCGATGTCCGGCTCGATCCCAGCAAGATCCTCCTCCACCGCCTCGATGAGCTTCCAGCCTACGGCCCCCGTTTCATTGGCAAGACGATGCGCCGCTTCAACAACCGTCCCCTGCCTGACATCGCACCCGCCAAAATGCAGTGAACCTGTATCCACAAGTCTCAGATCATCGAACGGGGCTGTCACAGTAATCATACCGGTGGGAGCTGCCAACCCCCTTCGCAGGGCCATGGCTCCGACCATCACCGTGGCCGATATGGATCCCTTTGCACCGATCAGATAGACGCCGATTCTCCTATTCTTCATTACCTTGCGAATCCTTGTGAACCATCGAAAATACAACGCGGCACATACTACCTCACAAGTATTTCATTTTTTGGAGCCCAATGCAAATTTTGCCTGCAGAAGTCGCATGCGGCGACGTCTACCGTTTTTGAATCAACGACAGACCGGGGGCATTCGTTGTCCAGGTGCATCACGAACGGACGCACGACGACTTCAAGGCAAAGGAACCCGGGGGAGACGGCACAGTGTATCCTGCAGGGAAGCGGAAGCCGGGATCAAGGGGGAATCCGGCTTCCGCGGGGAGAGGGAAGATTTTTGCTGCGTTGCGCAGCAAGGGACTTGAAAGCGATACTACTCCATCTCCTCCGGGAATCATGGCGGCAGCATGTAGACTTTGTGAAGAAAACGTGAACGAAACGGGCTATTCCCGCCCTGCCCTGTAATCGATCTTACCCAACGGTAAAAGAGTACACCCGGACGGCACCGCTCCAGACTCGACGACCAGATCGATGGTAATGCCGCCCCGAACATTCCACAGCCCTACCACTCGTATGTATTTCGGGTTCATTGCATCCCTCAGACGCTTCTGAACATACACGGTACATTCTTCATGAAAGGTACCCATGTTTCTGAAGCTTCCGAGGAAGAGTTTGAGAGACTTGCTTTCCACAAGCTTGTCCCGGGGGACATAATCGATGATGAGAACGGCGAAGTCCGGCTGACCCGTGAGCGGACAGAGGGTGGTGAATTCGGGCGCGGTCAGACGTACCGCATAATCCGAATCCGGATGAGGGTTCTCGAACGTTTCGATCGTCGCTTCTGCGGGGCTTGCGGGTATATCGACTCTTTTGCCCAGCTGCGTCAGGGCGGAGTAAGAATCCTTCGTCATGTGGATGCTCCAGGATCAACAAAGACGTCAGGAAAAGAGGAAGACGGGCTGACGAACTCGATCATCGGGCAGATGCGGAAGGGACATAGACCGTGGGG
>JABUEY010000031.1 GCA_013314815.1 Syntrophobacteraceae bacterium | reverse complement strand
CAAGGAGTGACTACATTGGATCTTCGAGTGCGCCGCGGCACGCGCCGGATTGTTGTGGGAGGGGTCCCGGTGGGGGGGGAGCTCCCGTTGTGGTCCAGTCTATGACCAACACGGACACCCGGGATTGGGAATCAACTGTTTCTCAGATCAGGCGCCTGGAAGCGGCCGGGTGCGAGATGGTTCGAGTCGCCGTCCCGGACCGGGAGGCGGCGGAGAGTCTTGCCAGGATCAAGGCTGCCATCGGCATCCCTCTGATTGCGGATATCCATTTTGATCACCGGCTCGCTTTGGATGCCCTGGCTGCGGGTGTGGACGGCCTTCGACTCAACCCGGGCAATATCGGGGGACCGGACCGGGTTCGCAAGGTGGCAAAGGCCGCCAGGGAACGGAGTGTTCCGATCCGGATCGGCGTGAACAGCGGTTCGCTGGAAAAGGATCTGCTGGCCCGGTTCGGCCGGCCCACTCCGGAAGCCATGGTCGAGAGCGCCATGAGGCATGTCGAACTTCTTGAGGACCACGGCTTCGACCTGATCAAGATCTCGCTGAAGTCTTCCGATGTCGTCGATACGGTCGCCTCCTACCGGCTCTTGTCCGAGAGGACCGATTATCCCCTGCACCTCGGGGTTACGGAGGCGGGAACGCTGCTGAACGGGGCGATCAAGTCCGCACTGGGCATCGGCATACTGCTGTTCGACGGAATCGGGGACACGCTTCGAGTGTCTCTCACGAGGAACCCCGAGGACGAGATCCCCGTTGCGTACAGCATCCTGAGGTCCCTCAGACTGCGGGAGCGCGGAGTCGAGCTGATCAGCTGTCCCACCTGCGGCCGCACGGAAATCGACCTCATTCCGATGGCCGAGGAGGCGGAACGCCTGCTGCGAACGGTCCGCACCCCTCTTAAGGTGGCTATCATGGGCTGCGTGGTGAACGGTCCGGGAGAGGCTCGAGAGGCGGACGTCGGGATTGCAGGAGGACGTGGGAAGGGCATCCTTTTCAAGAAGGGGGAACGGGTCGATACCGTGGCGGAACAGGAACTCCTTGGCAGGCTGCTTGCCGAAATCGAGACCATGACGGGCGAAAAGATTCCTCGATCGACGTAACAGGCGAGTAAAGAGAAGACCGGGGGATGGGCTCCGAGTGGCAATCGGCCTGGAAGACGTTGTTACAGGAGAAGCAGGGTGCGTTTTTTTGAGATCAGGGACCAAGTGCTCAGCTATTACCCGATGGCTGATCATCTTCTTCTCGAAAGGGCCTATATTTTCACGGCCAAGGCCCAGAGGGGACGAGTCCGCCTTTCGGGGGAAGCGTACCTGGACCATTCTCTTGCCGTGGCCGGAATACTTGCACAAATGCGCCTGGACGAGGAAAGTATCGCCGCCGGACTCCTGCACGACCTTGTAGAAGAGAAGCTCGCGACGGAGGAGCAGATCGGTAATCTTTTCGGTACGGGTGTCGCTCGTATCGTGCTGGGAGTGACGAAGCTCAGCCAGATCGAGGTCGGCGGCAGAAAAGAGATTCAGGCGGAGCGAGTACGCAAGATGATTCTTGCCATGTCTCAGGATATCCGAGTCGTCCTGGTCAAGCTCGCCGACCGGCTGCACGATATGAGACATTTCCGATACCTTTCCCGGGAACTGCAGGTGGAACGGGCGCAGGAGACCCTGGACATCTATGCGCCTCTCGCTGCCCGCCTGGGGATCGACTGGATGAAGCAGGAACTCGAGGACCTGGCTTTCCGGTGTCTTCATCCGAGGGAGTTCGAGGAGATTCTGCAGGGTCTGGAGAAGACGCAGGAAGAACGGAGCCGGTATATCGAGGAAGTCAAAGGCGTTTTCAGCGGCCACCTGCGGGAACTCGGACTCAACGGGCGCGTCATCGGTCGCCCGAAGCACCTCTACAGCATCTATCTGAAAATGATGAGGCAGAACCTCGACCTCAACCGCATCTATGACCTCATTGCCTTTCGGATCATCGTGGACAATGTCAAGGCGTGCTACGAGGCGCTTGCCATGGTTCATTCACTGTGGGAGCCCGTACAGGGAAGGTTCAAGGACTATATCGTCAAGCCGAAGTCCAACATGTACCGGTCCCTTCACACGACGGTGATCGGACCCTACGGTGAGAGAATGGAGGTCCAGATCCGGACGGAGGAGATGAACCGGGTTGCGGACGAAGGTATTGCCGCCCACTGGCTGTACAAGGAAGGCAAACCTCTCGAAAAGGTCGATCAGCAGGAAACGCAGCGCTTCTCATGGCTCCGCGAATTGATGGAATGGAACAAGGAATGGCGGGATCCGAAAGCCTTCCTGGATGCGATGAAGGTCGATTTCTACCCGGGCGAAGTCTATGTTTTTACCCCTCAAGGCGATGTCAAGGCGTTTCCCCGGGGCGCGACACCCATAGACTTTGCATACGAAGTGCACACCGAAGTGGGGCACCGATGTGTCGGGGCAAGAGTGAACGGCAAACTGGTGCCGCTGCGGTATGAACTGAAAAACGGGGATACCATCGAAATCCTGACCACGGCCAACCATCGTCCGAGCAAGGATTGGCTCAAGATCGTCAAGACCACGAAGGCGGTCAACCGCATCCGTCACTGGATCAAGGCGGAGGAGCGGGAGCGCTGCATCGCCCTCGGGCGCGAGATGTTCGAGCGAGAATTCCGGAAGAAAGGATTGAACTTCAATAACTTCGTCAATTCTGCGGAACTGCAGGAGGTGGCTCGAAGTTTCTCTCTTCGAGGCATCGAGGATCTGCTGGCATCCGTCGGGTACAAAAAGATCACTCCCTCCCAGGTCATCGGGAAGCTCTCCTGCATGATCCAGGAAGAGGAACCGGGCAGAGAGGACATCATCGCCGTAGAAAAGCGAAAGTCCGGACCGCCCGACGAGGGCATCAAGGTAAAGGGAGTGGACGATGTCCTGATTCGCATGGCCAGGTGCTGCAATCCTTTGCCGGGAGAGCCCATCATAGGCTACATCACCCGGGGGCGCGGTATCACGGTTCACCGGCTGCACTGCAGGAACCTGGTGCGGGGTGACTCGGATCGGAAGATCGAAGTCCACTGGGATTCCGGGGAAGACCAGCTCTACCCCGTGGACATCAGCATTGTCCATTCGGGAGACAAGGGAATCCTGGCCGCCATCAATGGAGTACTCGGCCAGCTGGACGCCCGCGTCATCGACATCCAGGTCGACTCGCACGGCAACAACTGCAGTGTGTGCAGGCTGCGAATTGAAGTGAAGGATACCAAGCACCTTCAACGTGTCATGGCTGCCTTGAGAGCGGAAAAAGGCGTTTTCCGCGTGCAGAGAAGCATGGAATAGAAAGCTTCACCCGGGAAGAGCATTTTGCCGACCCTGCCCGGGTGGTGTTGGGGGGGGGTTGCTGCCTTGTTGTTTGTCGACACGTCAAAACAGCGATGAACATCAGGCGGTCAGATGCAGCGGATGCGGGAGCTCCTGGAGACCGGGAACACTGTCAGGCAACGAGGTTCATGGCCATGTCCGGTTCTAGAACCGAGTATATACCGTGCAGGACTCTTTGCCATGGAGAAGCTTCCTGATTTCCTCCTGAAGCTTCTGGCGCTCCGGCGACTTTTCCCAGTTTCTCCAGTCTTCCACGCTGTTCCAGTTGCTTATTGCAAGGAACCTGTTCGGATTGTCTAAGGCTCGAAGTGTCTCTCCGGAGATGTAACCCTTCACATGTATTGCCTTGGATCTCAATTGCATCATCAGCTGTTGCAGTTTCATTTCCTGACCGGGTTCGACCTCTCTTTCGATGAGCACTCGAATCGTCATGGCACGCCTCCTTGTGAAAAAGGTTAACTATTCAAGATCCCTATACGAATCAATTCCACAAACTCCATATAAGACTCTCCCCTGCAAAAAGCAACATCGCGCCAGGTGGTCTGCGGAAGAAAGCCCGATGGCACTATTGAAAAAATATGTGTCTGCAGAGGCAGCAGGCTATAAAAATATTGTCTTTCATGGATATTGGCCTTAGAATGCCGCTAAATGTAGATTTATGGCAGCTTTCGCCAAGGTGCTGCCCTGATGTGCCTGCTTTTTTCTTTTATAATTTTCTGGCGTGCCATCTGGTCTGTCTTCGTATCGAAAAGTACCCGGTCCTTTTCGGATCGCGGCTGATGGTTTGCAAGGTGCCTCTGATGGATGATTCATCCGGTCTTCCGGATACACGGTTTCAGGATGGGTTCTTTCTCCATGCATGAAAGGGGGTGGTGGAAAGCGGTTCTGGAGAGTGCTTCATGGGAAAAGGGGTTGTACAGCACCTTGAGGAGGAAAGGGTATGACGAAGGCAGATTTGGTTTCCAGGATTGCAGGCAGCAGTGGCATGACCAAGGCGCAGGCCGAGAAGGCCGTGGACGGTTTTGTCGCCGCGGTATCCGATGCTCTGGCAACGGGTCAGAAGGTGACGTTGGTTGGCTTCGGCACTTTCGTCGTCGGTTCACGATCGTCCCGCGACGGCCGAAATCCGAGGACGGGAGAGAAGATCAGCATTCCCGCTTCGAAGGTCGTCAAGTTCAAGCCGGGCAAGAGCTTGAGCGAAAAAGTCAAGTAGGGTTGCCGTACCGGGTGAGTCCCACTCATGTGAGAAGAATCTGAAAAGGATTCGGGGGGATCGTCGGTGAAAAGCAACAAGCAACCCTGCCTGCCACCCGGGTGTATTTTCGTGCTCACGGGAACCCGAGCACGCCCGCATTTTCACCGGTCCCCTCCATCCCCTGAACGGCACCGGACAGGGTCATTTCCGTTGCGCACCCCGCCATTGTTTCGTGCCGAAGGCTCTTCTCCCGAACATTCCATCTGAACCAGGGTTTCTTCCTGCCTCGGCGCCCCCCAGGGAATACTCCGGGCAACGGAGCGCTGTCCCTGGCGGGGCGAGGAAAGATGCCCGGGTTCTTTCCGGCTTGGAGTTCAATCCCTGGAGTGAACCGAGTTGCCGGACATCGGGCGATCCGGCGCAAAGCGAGGTGTGTCCCGGCCTGCCGGCGGCTTTGCACCGGCGATCCTTCTTTGTATGAAGACCTTTCACCGTCGTGTCGTCGTGATTCCACGGGTACGTTTTGCACATTCCGAACACACAGCCGTTCTTGCCTTCAGGGAGTGCCGGGCCGGCTCATGGAAGCCGGGCAGTCGGTCAGGTGGATGCTCCCGCGTCGAAGCATGATTATTATTCTGATGAACTACACAGCACAGAGGCGGAAAATGGCAAGAAACCTTACTCACAAGATTCTCGAAGCCCACCTGGTGGAAGGGCGCCTTGTGCCGGGCGAGGAGATTGCCCTGAAGATCGATCACGTTCTGCTCCAGGATGCCACCGGGACCATGGCCATGCTCGAGTTCGAGGCTTTGGGCCTCGATGCTGTAAAGGCTGAACTGGCCGTTCAGTACGTGGATCACAACATACTCCAGACAGATCATAAGAATGCCGACGATCACAGGTACCTGCAAACCGCCTGCGCCCGGTACGGCATCTACTTCAGCCCTGCCGGAAACGGAGTCTCCCACCAGGTGCACATGGAGCGATTTGGAATGCCGGGCAAGACCATCCTGGGCGCCGACAGTCACACTCCGGGCGCTGCAGGCCTGTCCATGCTCGGCATAGGAGCGGGAGGCCTCGATGTGGCCATGGCCATGGCCGGTCTTCCCTATTATCTCCCCTGCCCCCGGGTGTTGGGAGTACGACTGACGGGGGAACTGCCCGACTGGGTCAGCGCTAAGGACGTTATACTCGAAATGCTTCGGCGATACGGGGTGAAGGGGTGTGTCGGCAAGGTGGTCGAGTATTACGGGCCGGGAGTGAGAACCCTTTCCGCCACGGACAGGGAGACGATCGGCAATATGGGTACGGAACTGGGGGCGACGAGTTCGATCTTTCCTTCGGACGACAATACTCGCAGGTATCTGAAGGCCCAGGGGCGGGAAGATGCATGGGTCGAACTGAGTGCGGACGAAGGTGCCCAATATGATGAAGCGGACACAATAGACCTGTCGACACTCGAACCGCTCGTCGCGTGCCCGTCTTCGCCCGGCAACGTCGTGCCCGTGCGGGATGTGGCCGGTATCAGGGTGGACCAGGTGATTGTGGGCAGCAGCGTCAATTCGTCTTTCAGGGACCTCATGGTGGTGGCCCGGATTGTGGACACGAGGCACTGCAAACCATGGGTTTCGTTCCATGTGAACCCGGGGAGCCGCCAGGTACTCCAGAATGTGGCTTCGCATGGAGGGGTACTTTCCTTTCTCATGGCCGGTGCGCGTATCCATGAACCAGGTTGCCTGGGCTGCATTGGAATGGGCCAGGCGCCAGGAACCGGAGAAGTCAGTCTGCGGACCATGCCTCGAAACTTCCCGGGCCGCTCCGGAACCAGAGACGACAAGGTCTACCTTTGCTCACCGGAAACCATCGCCGCGGCGGCTCTGAAAGGAGTCATCACCGATCCCCGGGACCTGGCTTCCGAAATGGATTATCCACGTGTAATGGACCCTGAGAAGTACCTGGTTCCCGAAGGTTCCGTGATTGCTCCTTCAGAAGAATTGAAGAAGACGGAGGTCGTAAGGGGTCCCCATATCATGCCTCTGCCCGAGATGGACCCGCTCCCGGATACCCTTGAGGCCGAAGTCGTACTCGTGGTCGGCGACAACCTGTCCACGGATACCATCATGCCCGCCGGCAACCGGGTACTGCCCCTGCGTTCCAATGTTGCCGCCATCAGCGAGTTCGTGTTCTCCCAGATAGATCCGAACTTTCACCTTGAGTGCAGAAAGAAGGGAACCGTGGTGATTGTGGGAGGGGAGAATTACGGGCAGGGTTCGAGCCGGGAACACGCCGCTCTGGCTCCCCGGTACCTGGGGGTTCGAGCCAAGTTTGCCAAAAGTTTTGCCCGGATTCACATGGCTAACCTGTGCAATTTCGGCATCCTGCCTCTCACGTTTGAAAACCCGGCCGATTACGGGCTCTTCCACAAGGGAACCGGGGTGGTGCTGCCCGAGGTGCGGGAAAGGATCGAACGGGGAGATGTGAAGATTCCCGTCCGGGTGGATGGGAAGACGGTTATGACTCTATTGAACGTTTCAGCAAGGCAACGCAGGCAGTTGATCGCCGGCGGGGCGCTCAATGTCGTCAGGAAGGCGCTGCACCGGCAGGTTTGATGCCGACACAAGGGGAGGCCGGATATGGAGAAAGAGGTTCGAGTAAAGAATACGGGCTTGCGGGGAGTGAAGGTAGCGGATACCCGGATCAGCTTTATCGACGGAGAAAACGGAATTCTCATCTATCGCGGGTACCGCATCGAGGAGTTGGCCGAAAGGTCGACGTTTCCGGAAACAGCCTATCTGCTGCTCAACGGGGTTCTTCCCGGGCGTGGGCAGCTTGAGGCATTCGAAGATGAAATCAGGGCTGCGAGGCATCTTCCGGGGTTCATTGTGGATTCCATGAGGACCCTGCCGGTGAAGGCCGATCCCATGGATGTCCTCCAGGCTGCGGTGCCCCTGCTCGGCATGGCCGACCCGGATCTTGCGGACGAATCCAGGGAGGCGAATGTGCGCAAGGCCGTCCGTCTCATTGCAAGGGTGCCCGCGGTAGTGGCTGCATGGAACAGGATAAGGCAGGGAAAGGAACCGCTGCCACCCGACGACGGACTCACCCATGCAGCCAACTTCCTGTGGCAGCTCACGGGCGAGAAACCACCCGCCGATATGGCCCGGGATTTTGATGTGTGCCTGGTTCTGCACGCCGATCACACGTTCAATGCCTCGACCTTTGCATGTCGGGAAGTCGTTTCGACCCAGGCGCACATGTACGCCGGAGTCGCTGCAGGAGTGGGGGCCCTTTCCGGGAGTCTGCACGGCGGGGCCAATGCCCGGGTCATGAAGATGCTGTTCCAGGTGGAAAGGGAAGTGAAGTCGGAGGACGACGTGGGCCGCTGGGTCCGTGACCGCATCGAACGAGGCGAGAAGATCATGGGTATGGGCCATGCCGTCTACAAAACATTTGATCCGCGCTCGAAGATACTCAAGGAGATGTCCAGGCGTCTCGGGGATCAGACGGGCCACGCCTCCTGGTACCGTCTTCTGACCAGGATCGAGGAAGAGGGGCTTCGCGAGTTCGAAAAAAGGGGCAAGAGCAACATAAAGTCGAACGTGGATTTCTACAGCGGTTCGGTCTATTCGATGATGGGTATCCCCGTGGACATTATGACTCCGGTTTTTGCCATATCGCGCGTGGCCGGCTGGTGTTCCCATGTCATCGAGGAGAAGTTCGCGGAGGCACAGGAAAAGCCGGCATTGTACAGGCCGGAAGCCGAGTATGTCGGGCATTATTGCGGAGCGATTGGGTGCAGTTACGAACCTGTGGAACTGAGGGCTTGAAGCATCCCGTGGGTCTGTGGACGAGGGTGAGAGTGCCCTGTGGAGGAGGGATTCCGTGTCTTTCAAACACGACGTGGTGATCGTGGGTGCAGGCCTGGCAGGTCTGCGGGCGGCCCTGGAACTGGCGGGCAGTCTGAATGTGGCCGTCATCAGCAAGGTATATCCCACAAGGTCGCATTCAGGTGCCGCCCAGGGAGGCATCGCGGCGGCTCTTGGGAACGAGGAACCCGATTCCTGGGAATGGCACATGTACGACACCGTGAAGGGGGGCGACTATCTCACGGACCAGGATGTGGCCGAGGTGCTGGCCCGGGACGCTCCCCGTGCGGTCTTCGAACTCGAACACATGGGAGTCCCCTTCAACAGGACGCCGGAAGGAAAGATCGCTCAGCGGGCTTTCGGCGGTCATACGAGGGAGTTCGGTAAGGCGGCGGTGAAGAGGGCGTGTTACGCAGCGGACCGCAGCGGGCGGGTTATGATGGATACTCTCTATTTCGAGGCGGTCAGGCGGGGAATCAAGATCTTTCCTGAATTCCAGATGCTCGATATCGTCATGGCGGACGGACAGGTTGCCGGACTGGTTGTCTACGAACTGGCCACGGGGGAGATTCATCTCTTTCACAGCAGGATGGTGTTGCTTGCAACGGGAGGATTCGGCAAGATCTACAAGACGACATCCAACGCCTTCGCAAGCACGGGCGACGGGGTCAGCGCGGCCTGCAGGCTGGGGATTCCCCTCGAAGACATGGAATTCGTCCAGTTCCATCCTACGGGAATCTACGGGCTTGGAGTACTCATCAGTGAAGCGGCCCGAGGCGAAGGGGGCGTCCTGAGGAACTCGAATGGCGAGCGCTTCATGGAACGGTATGCTCCGGCCATCAAGGATCTTGCCCCCCGGGACATGGTGTCCCGGGCCATCGCCACGGAAATCCGCGAGGGAAGAGGAATCGGAGGTCGAGACTACGTGCATCTCGACCTGACGCACCTCGGGGAAAAGAAGCTTGCCGAAAGGCTTTCCGACATTTCCTCCTTCGTAAGGATCTACCTTGGCATCGACCCGGTCAGGGAACTCATCCCCATCCAGCCCACGTGCCATTACATGATGGGCGGCATACCCGTGAGTGTCGAAGGCCGGGTGCTGTGGCCTTCCGGGGAATCCGTGCCCGGATTGTATGCCGCCGGCGAATGTTCCTGCCTGTCCCTGCACGGTGCGAATCGACTCGGATGCAATTCCCTGCTCGATCTCGTGGTCTTCGGCCGGATCGCGGGCCGCAGGATGGCCGCCGATCTCGAAGACCTGTCATGGGTCGACCCGCCCCGTGATGCGGAACACCGGGCACGCGAACGCATCGAACGACTCATGGAAGGCGCGGGAAGCGAGAAGACCGCCCATGTTCGGAGCGCCATGCAGGAGACCATGACCGCCCTGTGTTCAGTTTTCCGTACGGAGCAGACTCTGGCACGGGCCGCGGTGAAGATCCGTGAACTGAAGGATCGGTATTCCCGGGTCCGCATCGACAACAGGGGTTCCCGCTTCAACATGGAACTCCTCGACGCCCTCGAACTGGAAGGGCTCCTGGACCTGGCCGAAGCCGTCGTTGTGTCCGCCTCGGGCAGAAAGGAAAGCCGGGGAGCCCATTTCCGGGAAGACTATCCCGAAAGGGACGATGAGAATTGCCTGAAGCACACACTGGTTCACACAGCCGGAGAAGTGCTCGAATTGTCATACAAACCGGTAACCATCACCCGTTTTGAACCCAAGCCCAGGACCTATTGATATGGACATGAAATTCAAGATCTTCCGGTTTGACCCGGAAGTGGACAGTCGGCCCAGGTACCAGGAATACGACGTGTCCGCCGAACCCGGTGAACGTATTCTCGACTGTTTGAACAGGATCAGGTGGGAGCAGGACGGGACGTTGAGCTATCGAATGTCCTGCGGCCACGGCGTATGCGGATCGGACGGAATGAGAATCAACGGTGTCTGCGCCCTGGCGTGCCAGAAGCTCGTAAAGGACTACTCGGGCGGGGAGGTGCTGGTCGAGCCGCTGCCGTTCTTCCGGGTCGTCAAGGACCTGGTCGTCGACATGGAAGAGTTTCTCGAAGGCATCAGGCGCCTGCACCCCTATCTCCTGTCCACCGGCGATATTCCCGAAAAAGAGAGGTTCCAGAGCCCCGAAGACAGGAAGAAGGTGGATGACGTCATCCGCTGTATTCTCTGTGCCTGCTGCACCGGGGCATGTCCCGTCATGCTCGAAAACAGGGACTATATCGGTCCTGCGGCGCTGGTGTGGGCCTACCGGTTCATATTCGATTCGAGAGACGGCGGATTCGAGGAACGACTGAAAGGGGTGGATTTCCCCGACGGAGCATGGGCGTGTGTCAATCACTTCGAGTGCACCCGGGTCTGCCCCAAGAGCATACCGGTCACCAGATCAATAAACACCATCAAGAGAGCCATCGAGAAAGTCTTTCCGCGCAGGCCGGATTGACCGAGTGAACGGCCTGGCAGCGATGGCCTGCAGGGGAACACTTTATCCCGTCGAGGTATGGAAAGAACCATGATTCCTGTGAACACCAGGGAAGAAGAGGACTCCCTCGGGACCGTTCCGGTTCCCTCGGATGCCTACTACGGCGCGCAGACGCAGCGCGCGGTGGATAACTTTCCCGTGAGCGGCATGACCCTGCCCCCGGTTCTGATTCGGTCCCTCGGGCTGATCAAGAGGTGCGCCGCCGTCGTAAACCGGGAACTGGGGCTCCTCGATCCGGCAACAGCCGACGCGGTGATCAGGGCTGCGGGCGAAGTCGAGGAAGGAAAACTGGACGGTCATTTTGTCATCGATGTTTTCCAGACCGGATCGGGGACGTCCACGAACATGAACGCCAACGAGGTGATCGCCGGGCGCGCCAACGAACTGCTCACCGGCCGCCGGGGCGGCAAGATCCCGGTCCACCCCAACGATCACGTCAACATGGGGCAGTCGAGCAATGACGTCATCCCGTCGGCCATCCATGTCGCCGCGTTGACCTCCCTTGAAAACGAACTGCTCCCTGCCCTTGAAATGCTCAGGGACGCCCTGGTCAGAAAGTCCATGGAATTCAAGGATGTCATGAAGATCGGAAGAACGCATCTACAGGATGCGGTTCCGATGAGCCTCGGGCAGGAATTCAGTGGGTACGCGCGCCAGGTGGAACTGGGGATCGTGAGGATTCGGAACGTCGAGCAGACTCTTGTGGAACTGGCCCTCGGCGGCACAGCCGTTGGGACGGGCGTAAACACTCACCCCGAATTCGCTTCCCGGGTCATTGCCCTGATTGCGGATACCACCGGATGTCCGTTCGTGGAGGCGGCGAACCATTTTGAAGCACAGGCGGCCCAGGATGCCGCGGTCGAGACGAGTGGAGCATTGAAGACCGTGGCGTTGAGCCTGCTCAAGATCGCCGATGATCTCCGGTGGCTGGCCTCGGGTCCTCGATGCGGCCTGGGGGAGATTCGGCTTCCTTCTCTCCAGCCGGGATCCTCCATCATGCCGGGAAAGGTAAACCCGGTGATCCCGGAGATGGTGATCCAGGTGGCGGCGCAGGTGGTGGGAAACGACACGGCCATTGCGATGGGAGCCCAGACGGGCCGTTTCGAATTGAACACCGCCCTCCCGCTGATCGCTCACAACCTTCTCCAGTCCATATTGATTCTGTCTTCGGCGGCAGCGCTCTTTTCAACACGGTGCATCGACGGTATCACCGCAGATAGACAACGATGCACGGCCAATATCGAGCAGAGCCTCGCCCTGTCCACGTTCCTCGTTCCCCACATCGGGTACGACCGGGCGGCTGCCGTCACCAGAAAGGCCTTTGAAACGGGCAGGACGATCAGGGACGTGGTGCTGGCGGACGGGATACTCCCGGCTGAAAAGCTTGACGAGATATTTCACGGAACTGTATAGAGCACACTGTGCCGCCTGATGCCGGTCTTTCGGAAAGCGGCGCGATGATTGCCCGCCGCGTGGGACCGCGACGGGCAACCGAGACAGGAGGAGAGTTTGAATTCCACTTCAGTGGCCGATGGCTCCTTTATCTCCAGGCTGAAGCTCTTCATGGCCCTGTCAAGGACGCCTCACGGCCTTCTGGATATGGCCACTCCAGCACTGGGGGCACTGCTGTATCTCGGCGGGATGCCTTCCGGACAGATCATCGCGCTGGGCCTGCTGACCGCATTTGCCGGATACACGGCCGTGTATGCTCTCAACGACGTTGTGGACTACAGGTCCGACATGGAGAAGTTCAGGGAATGCGGCCTGCCCTGTTCGAACACTGACCTGGACGCCGTATATGCCCGCCATCCCCTGGCCCAGGGGCTGCTCAGCCTGAGAGAAGGCATACTCTGGACCGTGGCGTGGGCTGCCGTTGCCCTCATCGGCGCCTACGCGCTCAACCCGGTGTGCGCCCTGATCTTTTTTCTAGGATGTCTTGCGGAGGCCGTTTACTGCCTCATGCTGCGCGTCAGTTACCTGCGTACACTCGTGAGCGGATGCGTGAAGACGGTCGGAGGAGTGGCCGCTGTTTTTGCGGTGGCTTCCCACCCTTCCTTTACGTTCGTGTTCTTCCTTTTCTTGTGGCTGTTCTTCTGGGAGATCGGGGGACAGAACGTTCCCAATGATTGGTGTGACGCCGACGAGGACAGGGCACTTCAAGCCGAGACGATCCCCGTGAGGTTCGGAACCCGCGGCGCCGCAATCATCATACTGGTCTCACTCGTCCTGGCCGTCCTTCTCAGTCTCGTCCTGTTTTTCGTTACTCCCGCCCGGCTCAATCCGGCCTTCTATTTTTCCGGGTCACTTCTTGCGGGTATCTTTCTTCTCCTTGTGCCGGCGTACCGCCTGTATGCCTCGAAAGATCCTGCCCTGGCTTCGACCCTGTTCAACCGTGCGAGCACCTACCCGCCGGTCATGCTGTTTATCGTGCTGCTCGGTTCGTACCTGTAGGAAGACCGTTCCGGCCGGTTCATCATGGAGAGGTCTTCATTCTTCCGGGCTTGTGTTTTCGTCGGGCGGTGGCGGATAGGTGATCGTGGTCCCGTCGACACGGGCCCAGGGGGTAAGTTCGTGTTTGAGCGGGCTGCCGAGGCCCATGATGTGCTCGACCCGGACGCCTCGCACGGTGAGCGCATCGGCCACCAGGATCCGATGGCACCGCCAGGGCAGGGCTTCGGCACACATGATGGCCGCCCTGTTGTCCCGGGCAAGGGCGATGAGCTTCTCGATGCCGTCTTCGAACGACGGCGACAGCATGTAATCGGCAAAGTTCCTGAACCCCGGTGACCTCCAGCCTGTGTTGGGTGAATCTTTGAGCCTGGAATGACGAAGGCCTCCCAGGGCAGCCAGGTGTTCGTAGCCAATCCCGGCTGCTTTGAGCCTTCCCGGGAGCGTCTCCTTGTTGAACTGTGGATTGTGCCTGGATCCGGGAACCGTACGGATGTCGACCAGGAGCGTCACGCCGTGGGTCTCGATCAGGCCGGTGAAGACTTCGATCGTTCGCGTCGAGTGACCGATGCTCAAAAGGACGGGACTTTCTTTCTCAGCCTCTTCCGCCATGATGATGTAATCACAAGTACTGAGAGAAAAGCCTTGCAGCGTTGCCGCCGCACAGGTCATCTATCTGCTCGGGAGTGAGTCCCGCTTGCGACATCTCGCTGAAGTATCGTCGTGGAGGCAGGAGCGGAAAATCACTTCCGAAAAGGATCCTGCCGGGCCGGAGAATCCTCGCGGCCAGGTGGTAGATCTCAGGCCTGTAGAGAAAAGGTGACGCTGCGGTGTCGTAATAGACGGAGGAAAGGACGTCGGCAACTTCTCTCTTCAGCAGTTCGTAGAAGCAGAGTCCTCCTCCCCAGTGAGCCAGTATAAGGGGCACGCCCCGGGCAAGCCGCGCGAGGGCATAATAGAAGTGAGGTCCGAGGTGTGCCTTGCCGGGGTAGGCATGTCCCACGGGTTCGTTGGCATGAACCAGGAGGACGCCTCCTGCGGCTGCACAGCATGGGACAAGGTCCCTGAAGATGTTCAGGACGTCCTGTTCGCGGCATGCGCCGTATACCGCCAGTTCTCCAAGCCCTTTCGCCCCCTGATCGAGGCATCTTCGAGCTTCCGTTATGCTCTCGGGGACCTGCAGACTCACGCACGCGAGGGGGATAAGGCGCGGAGCATACCTTGCGGCGGATTCGAGCACATAGTCATTGTGCCTGGCCGCTTGAGCCGTTTCGTGCCAGGGAAAGCCGAAAACCACCGACCGGTCTACTCCGTCCCGGTCCATCGCCTCGATCAAGGATTCCGCTGTTGCCAGGCGGGCTGACGGTGAATCATAGAGCGTCCTGAACGCCGGTTCGTTCGGGAAAAAACGCTCCCTTGCCGCCGCTACGACAGGAGGGAATATGTGGGTGTGCACGTCGATGCGCATGCCGGAGTTCGTCTCCTTTGCCCTTGTTTTTTCTTTCCGCGTGCAACGCGAAAGGCGATCTGTTATCTCTTGCTTAACAGAAGCATCGCTGCGTGTCTTCAACAAAGAACCGAGGCATACAAATGATCCATGATATCGAGGAGGTGGCCAGGGAGGTCATCGCACGGGCGGGGGACATGATCCGGGAGCACCTGGGTACGGTAGGTTCCGCCCATGTATACAGCAAGGGGCCGTCCGATTATGTCACCCAGATCGACAGGAACTGCGAAGCCCTGATTATGAACGAAATCCGCAGGCGATTTCCCGGCCATCACATCATGTCCGAGGAGACGGCCAACGACGGGCTTCGGGATGGGTACACCTGGGTGATCGATCCTATTGACGGAACGACGAACTTTATTCACGGGTTTCCGTTTGTCGCGGTGTCCATTGCCGTTTGCCTGGACAGGGAACCCGTGCTCGGGCTTGTGCTGGATCCGGTGAGAGGGGAGCTTTTCCACGCGGTGCGGGGAGAGGGCGCCTTTCTCAACGGGAGGCGCATCCGGGTGAGGAATACTGTTCGACTCAACGACGCCCTTGTGGCGACGGGTTTTCCCTTTCGATCAAGAGGTGTCCTGGAACCGTACCTGAACAGCTTCAGGAGCATATTCCAGGAGGTGAGTGGAATAAGGAGGGCAGGATCGGCCGCACTGGACCTCGCATACCTGGCCGCCGGCCGAGTGGACGGGTTCTGGGAAGTGGGACTCAAGGCATGGGACATCGCCGCGGGCGGCCTGCTTACCAGGGAAGCCGGAGGCCTTGTGAGCGACTTCTGGGGAAAACAGGAATTCCTTTACAACGGTCACATCGTCGGCGGCACTGCCGAGGTATATCCTTTTCTCCTGGAACAGGTGCAGGCCTCCCTCGTGCCGGCCCTCGAATCGGGCATGATCTGAACGCATCGGTCCATAAGCCGCACAGCCTCCGCCATGCCCCGCCTGTGCACTATGCAGGAGGGGTGATGCTCATAGCGAGCAGTTTCTTGCTGGATTCGAAGACGATTTCCATCTTGCGAGGGGAGATGACCTTGCTCACGACACCGAGGCCGAAAACGGGATGAACCAGGAGGTCGCCTTCCCTGTAAGTGTCTCCCATCTGGTAGGTGGGCACTCCTTCTCTGCCGGCCTCGAG
Organism: Syntrophobacteraceae bacterium; assembly: GCA_013314815.1. Lineage (GTDB taxonomy): Bacteria > Desulfobacterota > Syntrophobacteria > Syntrophobacterales > Syntrophobacteraceae > JABUEY01. The sequence continues at coordinate 18,981 of JABUEY010000031.1, read as the reverse complement.
AAGCAGCTGCCGCCAGTCGTCCTCTGTCTTGGGCCTGGAAACCCCCTTGTACAGAACGGAAGGAATGAGATCCTCCTCCTCTTCGCCTTCCTCGAGCAGCAGTTCATCTTCGCCCGTAAAATCGAGTTCATCTCCCTGGTCGAATTCGAGGCTCCCTTCGTCATCGAATTCTTCCATCATCTGGTCGTCGTCCATGCTCTTCTTAACCATCTTGTCTCTCCGTTTTCCTCTTTATTTTTACAAAGGTTCCGTGTATTAGAACTCTGCGCAAAGGTCAAGCTAATTCATCGAAACCGCATGCCGCCGCGCTGTGCCTCGATGGCCGGAGGTGCCCCGGCCGTCCTGCCGGATCGAGTCGTCCGGATCATTTCCGCCCATACTTGTTAAGTACTGGCCCGATCTTCGCGCCTTACCGTCACCAGGCACCCATCCATCGGGGTCCACTATGTTCCACGTCCTCGTGAACACGATCCTTCCGATCTTCAGCATCATCATTCTGGGCTATTTCTTGAAAAGGAGAAAGACCATCGATGCGGCGTTCGCGAGAACGGCGAACCAGATCGTGTTCAATGTGGCTATTCCCGCCATGCTGTTGAACGAAATCGTTCAGGCTCCCTTCAAAGAGAACTTCGATCTGACGGCGGTGCTGTGCATTCTCGGCGCACTGGGCCTGGTCTTGTTTGCAGGCCTTTTCTGCATCAGGATCCTCGGCATACCCGATAGCCGGCGGGCGACGTTTATTCAAAGCAGTTTCCACGGCAACATCGGTTACATGGCTTATGCCGTGGCCTATTTCGCGCTGGGGGAAGGCCACTTTGCCAGGATGGCCATCATGAGCAGCTTTCTCATGGTGGGCCAGAACCTGCTCGCCGTGTGGGCTCTTGTGACCTTCGGAGGAGGATCCAGCCGGAAAGAGCACCGATGGACCTTCGTCCGACAGGTGATTCAAAATCCCATCATTCCGACCGTTGCGGCAGGCATCATCTATTCCGCACTGGGCTTTAACCTGCCGCCGCCAATGAAGAAGGGCCTCGAAATCCTGTCGGGCATGGCTTTCCCGACGGCGCTGCTGCTCATCGGGGCAGGTCTTTCCTTCGGGTCCTTTCACCTGGTGGCAAAGGAAATCGTCGGCATCGGCGTCCTCAAGCTCGCCTTCCTGCCCCTGGCCGGGTACACGCTCATGACCGCCGCCCATGTTCCCGATCCGTTGATCCTCCCGGCAATCATCCTTCTTGCGTCTCCTCCTGCCACCATCACCTACGTGATGGCCATCGAGCTGGGGGGAGACCCTGAACTGGCAGCCACCAGCGTGTCTGTCTTTACCCTGGGATCGGCGTTTACCTACAGCGCTGTCCTGGCGATATTCGCCTAGGCGTGCAAGACCGCCGATCGAGGAACGGAACGGGAAGTTCGGGGGAGAAGGACACGGGAAAAACCCGGCCCGGAAAACGGGAAGCCGGCGGCTGTGCGGCCGAAAGCCTGGATCGGGAATCTCGAGGGCATTCCGATTCGTCAATGGGAACGGAGCTACTCTTCCCCCGATTCCATTCCGTACTTGATCAGGCGATATCGAAACGATCTGAAGGTGATACCCAGCAATCCCGCGGCCTTGTGCTTTATGCCGCGAGTAGCCTGCAGGGCCTGGTGAAGCATCTTCCTTTCTATTTCCATCAGGTAGCGATCCAGGTCGATGCCTTCGGGCGGCAGGTTCATTGCGGTGCATGGGGGGGGATCGTTTCGAGATCGCTTGTACGTGGAGAGGGTCAGGCTGTCCGGCAGAATGATGCTCGAAGATTCGAGTGCAACGCCTCTTTCGATGATGTGTTCCAGTTCCCGGACATTTCCCGGAAAGTCATAGTTTTTCAGGATGTCCATGGCATAGGACGAGAGCTTGTGGATGTCCTTGCCGAACTCCCTGCTGAACCTGGAAAGGAAGTGCTGAGCAAGGATCTGGATGTCCATGGGCCTTTCCCTGAGTGGAGGGATCCGGATGGGGAGGACATTCAACCGGTAGTAGAGGTCTTCGCGGAACTTGTTTTCGATGACCATCTCTTCGAGGTCCCGGTTGGTGGCGGAGATGATCCTCACATCGACGGAGATATCCTCGGTTCCCCCGATCATCCGGATGGTTTTCTCCTGGACCAGGCGCAGTATTTTGACCTGGAGGGCCATGGACAGTTCGCCGATCTCGTCCAGAAAGAGGGTCCCGCCCTGGGCCGTTTCCACCATGCCCTTGCGCGTGGTTGAAGCTCCCGTGAAAGCACCCTTCTTGTATCCGAACAATTCGCTTTCGATAAGTGATTCCGGGACCCCGGCACAGTTCACCACCACAAAGGGTTCCCCGTTGCGGGGGCTCTGGCGGTGAATGGCCTTTGCCACAAGCTCCTTTCCCGTGCCGCTTTCACCCGTGATCAGCACGTTGCTGTTGGTGGCCGCCACCCGCTGAATGAGTTCGTAAACTTTTCGCATGGCCGGGCTTTCTCCGATGAGGCATCCGAAGTAGAAGGGCCCTTCCTGCGGATTCGTGACTTTTTCTGCTCCCCTGTTCCTGAAAGCCCCCTCGATGACCGAACGTATTTCATCGACCTTGAAGGGCTTGGGAAGGTAGTCGTATGCTCCTTCCTTCATTGCAGCCACGGCTGTTTCGGTGCTGGCATAAGCGGAGATGATGATGACCACCGTGCCCGGAGAGACCGCCTTGCACTGTTTGAGTACGTCCAGGCCGTTGACGGGCTTCATGCGGATATCCGTGATGAGCATATCGAAGCTGTCCCGCTGAATGGCTTCCAGGGCACTCTGGCCGCTGTCTGCCGTGTGTACCTGGTAGCCGTCCTTGAGCAGCATGATCTCCAGGAACTCACGCATGCTCTTTTCGTCGTCGACGATCAGAATCTTCCCGGGGTTTGCCTGGCAGGAATTCATTCTTCTTCGCAAGGTCCGGTTGCAGGGGAATGAACGTCAGGGAGCATAACGGAACCGCATCGGATCGTTCTTGTCGCTTGTCTCGACCGAGTGTTTCCTGTCGGATCAAAAGGCCGACGGCTCACAACTCTATATTCGGGAAAAAGCGAGTTTCCCATCAACAAAAGTCATCACAACCTGACCCTGCATGGTGTGCCCGTGGAAAGGGCAGTTGCGGCTTTTCGAAAAAAACGAATCAGCATCCAATACATAGGATATATCGGGGTCTACGATGGTCACGCAAGCCGCGGCGCCCGTTCGAAAGCGCCCGAAAGGCACGCCCAGGATGCGCGAGGGGTTGCAGGATACCTTGGCCATGGCGTCCAGGGGAGACAGGATTCCTTCACGTACCAGGGCGAGAATCAAGGGGAGAGCGGATTCAAGGCCGATGATCCCGTTTGCCGCATACTCGAATTCCGTATCCTTCTCGACGGCACTGTGGGGTGCATGGTCTGTGGCAATGGCGTCGATGGTGCCATCCGCCAGTCCTTCCCTGATTGCCTGGACGTCTCTGGAAGTCCTTATGGGAGGATTCACCTTGTACACCGTGTCGAAGGTCATGAGCAGGTCGTCGGTGAGGGTAAAATAGTGTGGAGCCGTTTCGGCCGTCACGGGTATTCCCCGCTTCCTGGCTTCGCGGATCAGCCGGACGGAGCCTTCGGTGCTGACGTGAGCGACATGCAGCCTGCATCCTGTCGTTTCAGCAAGGATCAGGTCCCGGGCGATCATGATTTCCTCCGCTGCCGCGGGTATTCCCCGCAGTCCGAGCAGGGTGGAGATCGGCCCTTCGTTCATCAGTCCGCCTGCCGAGAGTGCCAGGTCTTCTGCATGACTGATGACCAGGAGCCCGAAGGTTTTTGCATATTCGAGTGCTCTGCGCATCATCATGCTGGACATGACCGGACGACCGTCGTCGGATACGGCGACGGCACCGGAATCCCGCAGTTCTCCGAATTCCGAAAGGTTTTCTCCCTTTAGCCCGCTGGTGATGGCTCCCACGGGACAGACATGACAGGAGCCTCGAGTGCGCGCTCGATCGAGGATGAATTCGGTCACCGCTGCACAGTCGTTGACGGGTCGAGTGTTGGGCATGCAGGCTACGGCGGCGTAGCCTCCCGCAACCGCGGCCCGTGTTCCCGTTTCGATGGTTTCCTTGTATTCTTCCCCCGGTTCTCTCAGGTGGACGTGCATGTCCACAAATGCCGGCACAACCCACTTGCCGGCTGCATCGATTTCCTTGATTTCGGACAGCCGGTCGGACGGAAGGTCGAAATGCGGGCTGATATCCACGAGGCGGCCGCCCAGGACGAGAACATCACAAACCTTGTCGAGGCCGCGTTCAGGATCCAGGACTCTTCCGTTTCGAAGAATCCAGTTGCCTTCGTGTTCTTCTCCATTCACCATAAGACAGGCTCCTTGAAACCAGGCCGGAAGACGTCGGCTCACCGCCCGACCTCCGGTCTTGACGGAAACGGATTTCAACAGGAAGACGGATTGCTTACTTCTGCCCCAGGAGATAGAGCAGAGCCATGCGGACGGCGACTCCGTTCGTCACCTGGTCCAAAATGACCGAGTGAGGTCCGTCCGCCACGTCGGGGCTGATTTCCACACCTCTGTTCATCGGTCCGGGATGCATGATCAGCACGTCCTGTTTTGCCTTGCCGAGCCTCTCGCGGTTGATGCCGTAATAGATGGAATACTCGCGCAGGGAAGGCAGGAGCATCTGCTGCTGGCGTTCCTTCTGAAGGCGGAGCACCATGATCACGTCGGCATCGGCGATGGCCTCTTCCACACGATAGCATACCTGGACTCCAAGGCTTTCGATCTCCGGCGGGATGAGAGTCTTCGGCCCGCAGAGGATCACCTTTGCCCCCATCTTGCCTAGTCCCCAGATATTGGAGCGGGCGACCCGGCTGTGAGTGATGTCACCCACGATGAGCACGTTGAGTCCCTCGAGGCGTTTCTTGTGTTCGAGGATCGTCATCATATCCAGGAGCGCCTGAGAAGGATGCTCGTGCATACCGTCTCCGGCATTGATCACCGAGGCGCTGGTATGCCTGGCCATGCGGTGCGGAGTACCCGAGGCGGTGTGCCGGATGACGAAAATGTCGGGTTTCATCGCTTCGAGGTTCTTCAGGGTATCGAGCAGGGTTTCCCCTTTCACGAGGGAACTGGCCGATGCAGTGATGCTGTATGTGTCGGCACTCAACCGTTTGGCCGCAATGTCGAAGGATGTCCTCGTACGCGTGCTCGGTTCGTAAAACAGGTGGATAACGGTCTTGCCCCTCAAGGTGGGTACTTTCTTGATCGTCCTCGTGTTGATTTCCTTGAGAGATGCCGCCATTTCGAGGATGTGTTCGATTTCATCGACTTCGAGATCACGTATTCCCAGAAGGTCTTTTCTTTTGAAGGACATGGAAGATCCCCATCGTTTCTTGAAGAAAGAAAATCCCGCCGATTTTGGAGCATAATCTAGCACGAGACGAAAGGATACCGCCAATGAATTCAGCGGATTCAGACAAAATCTCCGCAGGAGGCAAAGCCGCCCGGACGGGCACCGCATGAGGCAAAAGCGATTCGATGATACGGTTCAAACTTGACAGAAAAGGATAATATTATTAAATGAATGCGCAATGATTCGAGGAAGGGGGAGGTTCATGCGAAGAGTTCCGATCACCAAGGAAGGTTACGAACGACTGAAAAACGAGCTGCAGAGGCTTCAGAAGGAAGAAAGGCCTTCGGTCATCAAGGCGATCGAGGAGGCGCGCGCTCACGGGGACATTTCCGAGAATGCCGAGTATGAAGCGGCGAAGGAAAAGCAGGCGATGATCGAAGGGCGCATTCAGGATATATCCCAGAAACTGGCGCAATGCGAGATTATAGAACCGTCCGATTCAGACAACGGTAAGGTGATCTTTGGTTCAAGGGTCGTGGTGGAGGATGCGGAGACAGGAGAAGTCACAAGCTACACCCTCGTCGGACCCTACGAGGCGGATGTGCTGGCGGGGACTATCTCCGTGACCGCTCCTCTGGGAAAGGCCCTGATCGGCAAGGAAGAGGGCGAAGAAGTCAGGGTCCAGACTCCAAAAGGCATCAGGAGCATCGAAATCCTTGAAGTCAACAATTAGAAATCTCCCGGGCGGATCCCCGCCTTTGTTCCGGTCGCCAAATCCGGCTTGACATATGTGGGACGGCAGAGGTATATTATCAAGTCTGTTTGAACGCTTCGGACGCGGGATGATCGTCCGTGAGGGAAGGGAATCAAGACCTTAAAGCACATGAAGAGGAGATCTTAACTTGGCGAACCATAAATCAGCCATTAAACGGGCCAGGCAGAGCGAGGAGCGCCGTATTCGCAATCGTGCGCGCAAAACCCGTATGAAGAATGTGATCAAGAGTGTTCAGGAAGCGCTGGCATCCAATTCCCGGGAACTCGCTCTCGAAAAACTGAAGGAAGCCATAGCGGTCATCGATAAGACCGCCGCCAAGGGCGTGATTCACAAGAACAATGCCTCACGGAAGATTTCCAGGCTTTCCCGCAAGGTAAACGCGCTCGCATCCTAACCCGACGCGCTTTGGAGATCCATCCTGCCCCCGGGGTTCCGCTCCCGGGGGCGTTTTGTTTCCTCAGAACCCGCCGGGTCTGTCCCTCTCGGTGCACAGTTCCAGGACGAGCATCTCGAGCACCAGTTCCGGTGAGGATCTGGTGCTCTTCATCGCCACATCCGCCTCACGTATTGCATGATGCATTCCGGCCAGCCTTGTCGTCGAGATCAGGGGAGCCTGCTGTGCGCAGGTGTTCACGACGAACTGGGGAAGATTCAACTGCCTGGAGATCTGTAAAGCGGGAATGCCGGCTTCGAGAGCGTCTTTGACCTGCCACAGGTGACGTACCTGCCTGGTGAGCAGGGCGAGGATGCCCAGGGGGGCCTCACCGGCCAGCAGGAGGCTTCTGAGCGATTCGACGGCCTGCCTGGTTTGGTGCCTGCCCACATAGCCGAGAAGTTCGAAGATCGAGAATGTGCGCCGGCAGCTCACCGACTGCCGTACATCTTCCACCCGAATCGTCTTGCTTTTTCCGGTGTAATCCACAAGCTTATCCAGTTCGCTCTCGAGACCGAAAAGATCCGGACCGGCATGTTCGGCGAGGAAATGGGCCGCCCGCGCATCGAGTGTCTTTCCCAGTCGTTTTGCCCTGTCCTGAAGCCACCGGAGAAGATCCCTCCCGGACGGAGGACGAAACTGAAATACACGGCCCGTGGCTTCCACGGCTGAGACGATGTTCTCCATTCCCTTCTTTGCGGACGTGGTGAGGACAAGGCACGCGGTGGGGGAGGGTGCTGAAAGATACCGAAGCAGGATATTCTTCTGATCCTTGGACCAGGCTTCGAAGTCCTTGACCATGAGCAGCTGTCTGGATCCGAACATCGGGAGGGTGCTCAGTCGAGCCGCCATGTCCGAAGCGGAAAAATCTTTCGCCGATACGCGTTCGCCGTTGAATCGTCGAGCGCCGGCGGGCACGATTTTTTCGACCAGTTTTTGCCAGGCCTCCTCCATGAGAGGGCTCGAGTCCCCTATGAAGAGATAGACCTGAGCGGGGGGAGTCGTTTCCAGGTGTTTTGAGAAATCATGGGACGTCATGGTCAGAAGTTGCTGAGAAACCGGTCGTGGATACGGACGGCCATTTCCCTCGATATCACCTCGAGGGCCTGGCGGCGGTTGTCGAAGCTGACGATGGTGCTCGGGTTGTCTGGGTCGGGAACCTGCTGATAGACTCTGAAGTAGGTAAAGCTGGGGTCCTGCCAAAGCACCTTCCCCGTGCCCGGGTCGACACAGCGTATGTCCAGAACCACGTAGAGCCTGGTTTCGACGGCCAGCTGCTTTCCATAGGTGATGGGAAGTTCGCGGTGAGCCACCGGGGTGGCGTAGATGTTGGTTACCGTTCCCCAGAATACGGCTTCCGCTTCTTCTGAAGATACCAACTGCATGTTGCCGCGTTTCATAAACTCCCTGCGCAGTGCCCCCGCCAGGATGGCTCCCAGTTCCGGTTCACTGGTATTGTTCTTGAAAACGGGAATGGATATCCTCTTCAGTCCGGGACGCGGCCCGGGTCCTTCACCGGTGAAGTGATAACCGCATCCGCCCGTTACGAGCAAAACGAACGCCGTTAAGGCAATGAATCCGGTTTTCATGGAGGGTGTCTAAGCCTCTTTCTGCCCTGCTGCCGGTAACGGGTTAAGGGAAGATTCCAGTCCATCGGGTTCCCGGGCATTCGCCGTTTCAATCAAACCACGATGTTTACCAGTCTGTTCGGAACGACAACCACCTTGCGAGGCGTCTTCCCCGAGATGAATTCCCGAATGCGCGGGTCCTCGAGAGCGGTCCGCTGTACCTGGTCGGCCGAAGCATCGGCGGGCACGGTAATCCTGCTTCTCAGCCTGCCGTTCACCTGCACGACGATAAGCACCTCTTCGGACTGCAGCGCTTCCGACCGCCATTTCGGCCAGGGCTGCAGGAGAACGCTTTCCGTGTATCCCATGGAGTGCCAGAGTTCTTCGGCGATGTGCGGAACGATGGGGGATACAAGCAATATCATGCTTTCGACGGCCTCCCTGAAGACGGGCCAGAGTTCATCGTCCCCGGGCGGGGACTCAAGGATCTGGTACATGTGGTTGACGAGTTCCATGACCGCTGCAATGGCCGTATTGAAATGAAAACGTTCCCCGATGTCGTCGGTGACTTTCTTGATGGTCTGGTGGGTCTTACGGTGAAGATCCAGAAGGTGGGTGGGAAGACGTCTTTCTCCGTCGTACTTCACCGCTTTAAGGAGTTTTTCCCGGTTTTCGGCGACCAGTCGCCACATCCTGGACAAGAATCGGAAGGATCCTTCGACCCCCTGTTCGCTCCATTCCAGGTCCTTTTCGGGAGGGGACGCGAAGAGGCAGAAGAGGCGCACCGTGTCAGCTCCGTAAGCCTCGATCATTTCGTCGGGATCCACCACGTTGCCCTTGGACTTGCTCATCTTGGCTCCATCCTTGATGACCATGCCCTGGGTGAGAAGGTTGAGGAACGGCTCGTCCACGTCGAGGTAACCCATGTCCCTGAGTACCTTGACGAAAAACCGGGAATAAAGAAGATGAAGCACGGCATGTTCGATACCTCCGATGTACTGGTCCACGGGCATCCAGTACCCGACCCTGCTCAAATCCAGCGGACCGGTGTCGTGCCCGGGACAGGCGAAGCGGGCGAAATACCAGGACGATTCCACGAAGGTATCCATGGTGTCCGTTTCCCGCCGGCCTGGACCGCCACACTCGGGACAGACGGTGTTGACGAAGGGTTCGTGCACGGGAAGAGGGGAGGCTCCACTGGCAAGAAGAGCGACATCGGTCGGAAGAACCACGGGCAGGTCCTTCTCGGGCACGGGAACGGTGCCGCAGCGGTCACAGTATATGATGGGGATGGGGGCACCCCAGTAGCGCTGCCTCGATATTCCCCAGTCGCGCAGGCGGTATTGTACCGTCGTTTCTCCCAGTCCCTTTTCGGCCAGAAAGGCCGTGATGGCGTCCCGAGCCTCACCCGAAGTCATTCCACTGAAGGCATCCGAATTCACGAGAACGCCGTCTTCTTCAAAAGCGGCGGTGAGTTCTTCCGCCTTCGGGGGATCCACTGCATCGACAGGCTGGATCACCACCTTTACAGGAAGGCCGTATTTTCCCGCAAACTCGAAATCCCGCTGATCGTGGGCGGGTACGGCCATGACCGCACCGGTACCGTATTCCATCAATACGAAATTGGCCACATAGACAGGTATCTTCAGGCCGGTGACGGGGTTGATGCAGTGGCTGCCCGTAAAGATGCCTTCCTTTTCGAGCAGGTCCGCTTCCCGGTCACTGCGCTTTGCCTGCTTGGCCCGTTCAATGAATTGAAGCACATCGGATTCCTGGGATTTGCCTCTGCACAGCTTCGTCACCAGCGGATGTTCAGGCGCGATGCTCATGAAAGTGGCTCCGAAGAGCGTATCCGCCCGGGTCGTAAATACCGTGATCTCTCCGTCGCCCGATTCGAGTGGAAAGACCAGCCTGCTCCCGAAGCTCTTGCCGATCCAGTTCTGCTGCATGGTGAGTACCCGTTCGGGCCAGCCCGGGAGTTTATACGTGTAATCAAGGAGTTCTTCGGCGTAATCCGTAATCTTGAAGAACCACTGCTCCATCTGCTTCTGAATCACCGGCTGATCGCAGCGCCAGCAGGCTCCACCTTCCACCTGTTCATTGGCGAGAACCGTCTGGCAGGTATTGCACCAGTTGACATAGGCGCTGCGCTTGTAGGCCAGTCCTTTCCTGTACATCAGGAGAAAGAAGAGCTGTTCCCATCGGTAGTAGGAAACGTCGCAGGTGGCGAATTCACGGGACCAGTCGTAGGAGAATCCAAGCTTCTTCAACTGGCTTCGCATGTAGTCGATATTGTCATATGTCCATTTGGCAGGATGAGTCTTTGCCTTGATGGCCGCATTTTCGGCGGGCATGCCGAAGGCGTCCCAGCCCATGGGATGCAGTACGTTGAGGCCCCGCATGCGCAGGTGGCGGGCCACAACGTCGCCGATGGAATAATTGCGCACATGGCCCATATGGATCCGCCCGGAGGGATACGGGAACATTTCGAGGAGGTAATACTTTTCCCGGCCTGAATCTTCCCTGACTTCAAAAAGTCTTTCCCTTTCCCAGTATTCCTGCCATTTTTTTTCAATGCTCTTGGGCGAATATTTCCATTCCATATGCTTCTCTTTTCTCCATGATCGATGACCCCGCAATAGCCTGCGGCACGGCCCGGGCTGCCGGCGAGCGGACATCGTCCACCGGGACAGCAGGTTTATTAGCATAGTCAATGGGTTTTAGCAACAGGTGCCATGATGGACGTGCGGCACTGTGACTCGAGAGGATCCGACCCAGTGACAGGCCGGATTCCCGGGGGATGCCGGGGCAATGGGGAGGCTTGAAGAAGGAGACGGCGAATAAACCGTCTCCCCAATGGCATTCTCAGTTGAGGTCCAGGAAACCTCTGCGGGGACGGGCATCGGCGGAACTTTCTCCGGGTTGTGCGATGACGGCGATGGCATCATATTGATCCCTGCTCATCCCGGGCAGGCGTTTGAAGGCGATCACCGTTCCCCAGATTTCGCCGTCCTCGTAGCCGGCACCAAAGGCGGGCATTCCCGTCATCTTTATACCGTTCTTGACCACCCAGAATGTCTCGCCATCAGTTCTTTTCCTTTGCGAATGGCCGGAAGGAAAATAGGGAGGACTGGGATAGAGCCCCAGGGCAAAGGGGGCGCTGGGATATCCGGGCGCTCCGTGGCACAGCCTGCATGCCTCGTGGTAAAACTGCACTCCCGCTTTCAGCATGTCCGGTCCGTCCAGGCCGGGGACCTCGATCCCCTTGCCGTGGTTCATTATGGACCGTTCACGGACCTGTTCGAGAACAATGTAGGTGGTACTCCAGTGTGGCACATTCGCCGCAACATTGTAGCTGCCCGAACGGATAAAGAGAACCGCGGCGGCAGCCACAAGCAATACGCTGCACGACAGAATCCAGAACCATTTCATGGAAACCTCCGGTACGGAAACAGGAGAGGACTTTCTCGTAAACCGTGCTCACCTGATACAACCAAATCGATCACACTTCAGTACGATACACTTCCGGATGGTCCATTCCGTTGCACTGAAAACGACAATGGAAGTACTATAAGACGCCTCGTTTATATTTCAAGTCGGCTTGTTTTGCACTGACCCGCGACCACCCGACGATAAACGAGGCTCATCCGGCAGCCGAAGGCAGCTGCGTCGCAGCGAGACGGGGTGAGAAGCAACCGGAGGCGAACCTGCAGTCCGCAGTCATGGCAGGAAACAGCAGAACCCACGTCTAAAAAGGCTGGATAGTCACGCCTCGATGGGTTCTCGAAAAGTATTCCCTTTCCGACAGGCGGCGAATGCCCGGTGAATCGACAGCCGGGCCGGTGAACAGCCTCCCTGTCCGATCCCCGGGTCGCTGTTGAAGAAAAGATCGGGAAGAATGGGTGGTGCGCCGAATCATTTGCATGAAATCCCTGTCATCACGGATGATTGCAGGGGCGGTTCGTAAACCGCCCCTATCGGGATCCCCCCCAAAGGAAGAAATGCCCCTGCGAGATACCGCCGCAAACCCATGGGGCATTGATGGGCGCATACGAGGAGGATCTCGGGGTATAAACCGCCGCCAGGACAGACATCGACACGCAATCCATTGCGTTGTCTCTGCCCCTGTCGTTGTAGATGCCGAATGAGGTTGTTGCGAGAATGACGATGTTCCAGGTGTATTCCAGCTTTGTGCGACAACTGTTCGGGTATGCGTTTGGGGATGAACCATAAACGATGGGGATGCGGGAGGAGAAAGTTGGAACATGTTTTCGATGCAACGGGATGGCGAGCAACAGTCGAAATGAAGGTCCCGGATCAGGCGGTTTTGGAATTCTATTTGATTTTTCCTTTCATTCAGTGGATTATTAACACACCGGATTCTCAATTCTTATGACATCATTGTTTTGTCTGACCATGCCGTTTGGTGAAAAGGACGACTTTCTAGTCGGGCGGGGTATGTTTATATCGTGGAGGGCAGACCGGAGGGATTGCCTTTTGGAGGGACAGTCTTGTGCAGTTCCAGGCGGCGCGGATACGGACGGGTGGTCCTTGTTTCCGAAGGCGGAGCACCTGGACGGCACGGTTGAGAACTTCGGGCGGATGACGAGTCCTTGCCGACCGGGTCTTTTCCAGCTTTATCTTCGATGCCGGGTCGGATCCCGCCGGGAAACGAGGTATATGCCGGTGTTTGAAGGGGGTGAGATATGATGCAGGATATTCGGCCGATTGACCGGATGTGCCGTACAGGGGATCGATCACCATAGCCGAAGGGATTGCCATGGCGAAACTGATGCTGCCTCCAGGGGGTGATCTGCCGCAGAGCAGAAACAGGCGCAGGCTTGTTCAGTTTCTGCTGGACAACCTGCCGTCGGCATCCGCAGTCCGTTTCGGGGAGCGATTCCTGAACCTCGACTCGGAGTACCTGGTCATTCCGGACATCGCATTCCAGGATCCCGAAGGCACTCATGTCTTGAAGGCCGATGTCCTGGTTGTTACTCCTCACTGTGTTTACCTGATCGAATTCGCCGATGCCGATCCACACCTGGAGGAGCCGCAGTTTCAGGATCACTGTTCTTTCAGCGATGATGACGCGCGGAACCTTTTCGTCCGGCTGAAAGACAAGTGCAGCGATCTTCGCAGGCTCATTTCCGCCGCGAGCACGGAAGGGTTCGAGCGGGTTCTTTTTCAGGGGATCGTCTATAAGTCCGGCGGAGAGGTGCTTCTCGATCTGACCGGCAACTGCCGTGGAACCCCTTATCCACTGGGGAATATCCTGATCGAATACCTGACCAGCCCCGGTTTGCTGCCCTCGGGAACAGTCACTGCGAGAGAAGACAGTTCTTCGATCTGCTCCCGGCTGGTCGAGACCATTCTGGCAAAGGGAAAGCCGGCAAATGAACCGCCTCGATGCGCCCGCCCGCCCGATGATTTTGGGGGCCGGATGCCCGCTCGGCATCATGTCGATGCGGCCGCGGGTTCGCTTGGATCTTCCACGCCCCGCTCATCCCCGCTCCCTGACACGTTGATTTCGACTGCACTTCCAGATTGCTCCGATCGAGATATCCAGCAGAAAACGGCCTTGCGCAGGGCCTTCAACTTGTTTCAAAACCGAAGGCTGCAAGAAGGGATTGAATCGCATAAGAAGATAACCAGGAAGGATCTGATCAACGCACTCAATTACGTGCATTTCCAGGACGAAAGCATTCTCCTCAATTTCCGGCACAAGAAATACCATTCGATCCTTTCCGTGCAGGCGAGACCTCGACCCTGTATGGGCGAGAGGCTGGATTGCATCCTGATTGGCAAGAGTGAAGGCGCCATCGAGGACCTGTCTTACGAGTTCGCGCATTTCCTTTTTGCCGACGGATGCGACGTCATCCTGGTCATGCCTGAACCTGTGAAGTCGGAAGCCCAAGGCTGCATGAGCTTCACTCTTCCCGGGGAAGGTTACAGGATCAGCCTTCGAAGTGTGGAAAGACACCGCTGCAGAGACATAGAGGCGGAACTGATCCAGGAAGGTGTGGTTTTTAAAGGGGTTCTTGTCGAGTACAGCGGGGTGTCATTCCGCATCGAGGTTGTCGCCGAACCGCCTCAGTCGTTCCTCTGGGTCAACCCGAATGCTGCGGTGACCGTGCTGTTTCGAAGTGCACAAGGCATTGTGTTCTCGGGTGAATGTGAAATTATTCGGCAGGGTCACGGACAGCATGCGAGAGCCTTTGCGCTCAGGCCCGTCAAGGACAGGATCCACAGGTTCAGGCCCAAAGAATTCCGCAGCAGGAGGCACAAAGTCGTTCCTTCCCCTTCGCTCGTTTTTAGACATCCCCTTACGGCCGGTCTTGTCAGCCTGGAACTCGACGACATCTCCGGCTCAGGGTTTTCCGCCGTCGAATACTATGGTCATTCGCTGTTGATGACGGGTCTTATCCTGCCCGAGGCGGAAATCGAGATTGCAAGCGGCTGCAGGGTCAGGTGCAAGGCCCAGGTCGTGTACAGAAATCCGGTGGAGCAGTGCGAAGACGGCCGTTACGTAAAGTGTGGAGTCGCGGTCCTGGATATGGACATGAAGGACCAGGTGAGGCTTTCAAGCGTACTGCATCGTCTGGCGGATGATAGATCTTTCGTATGCAACCGGGTCGATATGGATCAACTGTGGAGGTTCTTTTTTGAAACCGGGTTCTTTTATCCCAAGAAGTATGCATTGATCCATGACAAGAAGGAAAGACTGAAAAGGACGTATGAGAAGCTTTACATCGAGAGCCCCGAGATTGCCAGGCATTTCATATACCAGGAAAAAGGGAGGATATCCGGGCATATATCCATGGTTCGATTCCACGAAAATACGTGGCTGTTTCATCATCATGCGGCTACGGGTTCAGGATTCAGGAAGTCGGGAATCGTGGTGCTCGAACAGATAGGCCGCTACGTCAATGACTTTGCCCGTCTCTATTCGACTCATATGCACTTTATCGTCTCCTATTTCAGGCCCGAGAACAGGTTTCCCGACCGGGTGTTCGGCGGATTCGCCAGGCACCTGGACGACCCTGAAGGGGCATCCGTCAGCCCGTTCGCTTATTTTCACCTCCCGGATGGTTCGTCACCGGAAAGTTGGGACAACCCGGATATCGAGCTGGAAATCGAGGTCGCCGAAAGCTCCGGCAGGGATCTGATCGAGCTGGAGAGCTGCTTCGGAAGTGAAACCGCCCTGCTGTTCCACGCGCTGGATCTGAAGCCGGATATGCTGAATGTGGATACGTTGACTGCGGAGTACCGAAGGGCGGGGTTTACGAGGATGCGGAAGGTGCTGTCCGTCAGGAAGGCGGGCAGGCTCAGGGCAGTTGTTCTGATGACCGCATCGGACATTGGCCTCAACCTATCGAACCTGACCAACTGCATGCACGTCATCGTGCTGGACGGCGAAGACTTTCCCGCCCGGGAACTTCTCCCCGCGTTGTTCGCGGCGAAACGAAAGATTCAATGCTACGGCAGCGAAGATATCCCCGTTCTCCTTTATCCTGTCCGTTATGCTGAAAGCCAGTCGCTGGCTTATGATAAAATCTATCGACTCTGGGCTTTCAACACCCTCTACAGTGATCGGTACTTTCAATACATGGAATCTCTCCTGAGCCGCTCACGCCGGAAACCCGGTGACGGGTCTGCTCAGCCGGCGGAAAGCTGAACATGAATTCACCGGGTTCGGACGATCAGCATTTCTACAACAGCAGGATATTCAACACGTATTTAAAGCTGATCCGGGAGCGTTATCCCTATATAAACAGTGCCGAACTGTTGAGTCACGCCGGGATGGAACTCTACCAGGTGGAAGACGAGGGGCACTGGTTTACCCAGGAACAAGCCGATCTCTTTTATGAAAGGCTGCTCACACTTACCGGAAATCCCAATATCGCCAGGGAAGCCGGCCGGTTCGCGGCATCCCCCGATTCGATCGGGGTGATGAGACAGTACATTCTGAGTCACGTGGACCCGGCTACCGCATACCAGATTATCGGCAGAGCGTCTCCCAATTTCACCAGGTCCTCCCTTGTCGAAGCCTCCAGGATAGGGCGGAATTCCGTCGAGATTACGGCTACCCCCGTCGAAGGAGCCGAGGAAAAACCCTATCAGTGCGAGAACCGGCTCGGATATCTCGATGCGGTATCCCTGGTTTTTAAGTACAGACTGCCCGTGATCGAGCACCCCGAATGCCTTTTCAAGGGCGGAAAGGTGTGCCGGTACATCGTGTCCTGGCAGGAGTCCCGTTCGGCATTCTGGAGACAGGTCAGGAATTATGCGGCATTGATGCTGGCTGCCCTTTCGGCTGTCCTTCTTCCGACGCTGAATCCGGTGGAACTGGGGTTTTACGGGCTCGCCGGAGTACTTCTCGTCCTGCTGATCGACATCTATTCCAGCCGGCACCATTTCAGGGAAATGAATGCCGCGCTGTCCAACTTGAGAGAATCCAACGAAAACCTTTTGGATCAAATCAACTTCAACTACAATAATGCTCGATTCATCAGTGAACTGGGGCAGGCTCTTGGCAAGCAGATGGAGGTGGACGGGATCTTGAGCGGAGTGATAGAGAGTTTGAGCAAGCGCCTGGATTTCGACAGGGGGATGATACTGCTGGTGAACGAAGACCGGACCAGGCTGGAGTATAAGACAGGGTACGGGTACAGCAGGGATCAGGAAAGGCGGTTCCAGGAGTCGAGCTTTCGCCTGGACAGGCATGACTCGAAAGGGGTTTTTGTGGTGTGCGTGCGGCAGCAGAAGCCTTTCCTGATCAACGATCTGGATGAGATCCTCGGTGAACTGTCTCCCCGAAGTGTCGAATTCGCAAAAAAGATCGGGTCCAGGTCATTTATCTGCTGCCCCATCGTCTACGAAGGGGAATCCCTGGGGCTGCTTGCGGTAGATAACCTGACGACCAAGAGACCGTTGCTGCAAAGAGACATCAGCCTGCTCATGGGGGTCACCCAGGAAATCGGCATCAGCATGCACAATGCCATGCTGATCGAAGCGAAGATCAGCCAGTTCAAATCCCTGCTCCAGACTCTCGCGGCAAGTATCGATGCCCGGGACCCCCTCACGGCGGGGCACTCCACCAGGGTCACCGAGTACGCGTTGGGGATCTGCCGGGAGATGGGCATGTCCAGGGACTACTGTGAAATGGTCCGGGTGGCGTCCCTTTTGCACGATTACGGCAAGATCGGGATAAGGGATTCCATACTGAAGAAAAACGGGGTGCTCACCGCCGAGGAACGCTTCGAAATCGAAACGCATGCCGAAAAAACCCGGGAGATCCTCAAGCAGGTGAATTTCGACGGATTCTACAAAGAGGTGCCCGAGATCGCGGGATCTCACCATGAAAAGGTCGACGGAACGGGATACCCGCTGGGACTCAAGGGCGATGAAATCCCGCTTGGAGCTCGAATCATCGCCGTTGCGGACGTTTTCGAGGCCCTGACATCCAGGCGACACTACAGGGGACCCATGCCCGTGCAGGAGGCTCTCGATATCATTGACTCCCAAAGAGGAAAGCACTTCGACAGCAGCGTCGTCGACGCCTTCTTCCGCTACCTCGAAGGTTTGAAGAGCGGCGACGGAAAGCCTCAGCCCTGAATTCCCGAATCGGGTCTTCGCCCGCGGCAGCAGATGACGGGCGTATAGGTGAACCGGCCCGGATCCGAAAAAAACGCCTCGAACTCCCGAACAAACCCCTCGAATCCGTCGTCGTACTCGTCGAAGAGATCGTTCATCCTGCTGACAATCACCTCGATCTTTTTCATCCAGTTGAACGCGTCCTTTTTCTGCAATTCGCCGAATATCAGGTGATGGGCCGAAACCGAGACGTCGATGTCCTGGTAGCCGAGGTCGTACAGGCAGGAGTACAGCTTTCTTCCGGCATAGGGGTCGAAGTTGTGCCGGCTTTGAAGCCTTTCGATGATCCGGTTCAGAGTCTCCTCCAGCTTTTGAGGGATTCTGAAATGATTGAGGCTGTTATGGTCCAGGTCGATCAGGCAGAGAATGCCCCCCGGCTTGACGATCCGGGATAGGTTTTGAACGATTTCAATGCATTCGGCCCGATAATATTCGAGAACGAACCTTACCCACACAAAGTCAAACCGGCCGAGGTCATCGAGGGAGTTCCGAATATCCCTGGAAACGAATCGAATTCCACGGTCTCCGTACCGGGAGGTTGCATAAGCGGTCCTTTCCCCCGAACCGTCCACTCCCAGCACCGACCCGCCGGGCTGTACCAGGGAGTGAAGGATGGCGGATGTCTTCCCCGAACCGAACCCGATGTCGGCAACGCTCATGCCCGGCCTGATCCCGGCCCACAATGCCTGGCCCTCGACAACGGTGCTTTCCGTCTTTACATCCAGCCGAAGCACCTCCTCGGCGCTTTCCATGAGGTAATCGATCTCTTGCATGGCGTGAAGGCATCTCCTTTGAAGGCATAGATGTGCGAGCATCTCGCCGGGATTTGAATATTGCTGTTGAAGAGTCACCCGTATCGAACCTGCCAAACTGATCCATCCGCAAACAGGGTGGCGGGAGTCAAGGCCTTCGAGTTGATTCTTGGTTCGTCCAGCAAAGGAGTGCCTCCAGTGGCTTTTCATGTCTCCAGTGCTTTTCATGCAAAGGACCGATGACATCCCGACGCCATTCCTGCGAAGATCATAACGTCATTCCGTCCAATACCACACCGTCATTCCCGCGAAGGAGACCGTGTCGTATCGATTTATAACATTCGAGTTGGCGCGACGGCTATCCACCAGATGCCCAAGGGCGAGTTGGTTGATTGCCAAATCCAACCACCGGCAGGCGAGGAGAAGTCTGCAAGATGCTT
>JABUEY010000216.1 GCA_013314815.1 Syntrophobacteraceae bacterium | reverse complement strand
TGTGGGAAAAAACAGGAAACATTCCCGTGGCTGCACACGACTCCTATCTCATCAACCTGGCCGCCGTGGACCCGAAGGTGGTGGAAAGGTCCGTCTCGGCTTTCTCCGACGAGTTGAGAAGATGTTCCCAGCTGGGAATCCGGTACCTCATCACTCACCCCGGCTCTCACCTCGGTCAGGGGATCGAGGAGGGGATCCGGAAGTTTGCCGCCAACCTCGACCGTGCCGTCGAACTCTCCAGAACGGAAGATGTCGAGGTGCTCATCGAAACCACCGCAGGACAGGGAACGAATCTCGGATCCACTTTCGAGGAAATATCGGCCATTTTGACAAATACCAAGCACGCACATCGCCTGGGCGTATGCTTCGACACCTGCCACGCCTTCGCCGCCGGATACGATATTCGCACGAAACAGGTTTATGAAGAAACCTTCTCCCGGCTGGACAACGTCATCGGTCTTGAGCGGATCAAATTCTTCCACCTGAACGACTGCAAAAAGGACCTGGGGTCCCGAGTCGACCGTCATGAGCATATCGGAAAGGGAAAGATCGGTGTTGAAGGGTTCCGGCTTCTGCTCAACGATCCGCGGTTCACAGGACATCCGATGGTACTGGAAACTCCCAAGAGCAAGGATCTTTCGGAGGACAGGGAGAACCTGAAGGTTCTTCGGTCCCTGATCACCCCGGGACAGGACATTCCTGCCTTCCCGTCATCCCGGTGAACCCCGCCGCCGGGAAGGCGCACTCCCCGGCGGTAAGGTTGATTCCAGATATCAGGGCCGAATGTCGATGGTGGGGAAGAGCCCTTTCATAGGACCTTCGGGATAGGGTTGAATGATGTTGAACGATATGTTGTGGTTGTTTTGAGCGTGTCCGGCATGAGCCCCGTCCTTGTAGAAGGCTCCGTTGGCCTCGAGGATGTGTTCAATGCGGTGCTGAAAGCCTTTTACAAAACCTGCGCCACTCCCCTTGAAGGTCATCGCTCCCCTGTGGATCTCACCATCCACTCCGGCCAGTTCCTTCAAAGCCATGCAGTGGGTATCGAGGTCTCCCCTGCCACGGATGCATCCCCACACCAGGTGCCCGGCGGGGATGTCCAGGGGTTCGTCGATGTCGACGATGGTGTGGGGCATGACAATACAACCGCCGCCAATGGTCAGCATCGCATCGGGCTTTCCATGGAGGAAGGAGTTGAACCCCACGAAGACCTTTTCGCCCAGCCTGGCGCTGACTATCTTTCCGCCGTGAGCCGTAACGTCGTTGCCTTCCAGGTGCGACCCGACGATATAGCAGTTCTCCTGGGCGTTGGAACCCCTGCCGAGCCATGAATCTTCGATGTAGGCTCTCTGGGCCACCAGCACGTTCTCATCGAGGCGGGTATTCCCCTTCACCACGGCGTACCGGCTGATGGATGCACCGGGCGGCTCTTCGACGGGAGGCATCGAATCGACCTTATCGAAAATCGCTTTGAACTCCCCTTTCCTCTCGCGAAGAAAATCCACAACCAACCCTGTCGGCTTGCTTCCCGTTTCGAAATGCACATAGCGCTTCAATACGGCTGGATCGAAACCGTACTGAAAATCGAAGACGCCGGGAGCGTGCACCCAGATCCGGCCGTCTTTCACCACCTGGTGATCCAGTTCCCCCGTCTGCACATAGGCCCACGTACCGACGACACAGTCATGCACTGTCGTCAGGTCCACGGTGGAAAACGGGCCAAGAAAGCTGCCTTCAACCCGCGAACCATGAATATTGGCATAATGCATGGAAACGGTGTTCTGGATGAGAAATTCCTCGGGGCACTCGGGATCGTGGCTGTTGCTGTGCACCAGGTTCTTGACCAGGAAGCTGTCCTTGATCCGGATCACTTCATCGTCATACAGTGGCACCTGCACGTTCCGACACTTTACGATCTCCCCGCTCCGCTTCAATTCGTCGCCGCGGATATCACTCTTGTACAGCACCGAGTGGTCGACGATGCACTTGCCCAGGAAATGACTGCCTGCAAGGCTGGACCGGCTGAAATGAAAGGTGATGGGGTGATGAGTCGTAACGCCGTAAAATCCGTAAAACCGGGAGAATTTGGGGAGGGGAATCAACTCCCGGATGTAGGGTCCCGCATCGAAACCCTCTTCCCGGAGATTGATGTTGACGCGGTCAATGATGCGCTCTATCAGCCTCGACAACTCTTCCATACACATACTCCTTTGCTGAAAAACGGCACTCCACACGGATTAGATTCGAGAACACTTCAACATACCTCAGGAGAAACGGTTAACGGCCGAAACAAAGGAAAACGCCCTCAGGCTGACTATGAAACCATAGAGAATGCGTCAGCACCAGGAAAAAGTAAAAAGCAGGCTGATACAGGAGGGAGAAGAACCTTGAATTCATTCCCGCCTTCTCCTGAGCTCAACTCACCACCCAGACCGTCTTTTCCTTGGCCAGTTGAACGACCTTGTTGCTTACCCGGCCCATGAAGAATTCCTGTACCTTGGAGAGCCCTCGCCTGCCGATGACAATCGTATCATAATCACCCTTTTCCGCCTCCTCGACAATGGCTCCTCCCCTGCTTGCCACGCCCGTCACCACTCTTTGATCCACGTCATCGGGCGCAAGCCCGGCGTCCAGGAATCGTCTGCGTGCTTCCTCAAAGGCCGGCTGCAGCATTCCAGCGGCATCATCGAGCTCCTTCTGGATCTTTTCGACCAGTTCCTTGTCGACATCCACGGAAAACATTTCTCCGTAGAGCTTCTGAAATACATTGATACCGCGGATGGCATGAAAAAGGGTCACACGAATCCGACGGGAGCCGCCAACCAGCACCGATGCAACATGATCAACGGCCAGCATGGCCCCTTCGGAGCTGTCAATCCCAACGATGATCTTCTCGAAATTGGCTCTGCCGCCCACGACCCATACGGGGGTGTGTGAGAGCTTCTCGATGATTTTGTTGGCTATATTGCCCAGCATGAGGTCCTTGAGTTCACTCAAACCTCTGCGGCCGACAACGACGGCATCATAGCCTTGCTCCGATTCGGCGACAATGTCCCGGGCAATGCCCACCTTCCGCTCCGCGATCTTGACAGAAATCCTGTCTTCCGGGATACCCGCATTCACAAGGACCCTCGTCGCCTGGTCCATGAAGTCCTCGATCATCCTTTGCTGCTGAGCTTCCCAGGCCTCTATGTCTATGATTTTATAGTGGTAGGCCGGTTCTTTCTCGAAATCCCAGAAGGAGTCGGGGACCTTCGTCATTACGTGGAAGAGCACCACCGACGATTTTCGAGGCGGCAAAACCATGCTCACATACCGCACCGCCTCGAAGGCCTGTTCAGATCCATCCACTGCCACCAGGATTTTCTTTACAGATGTATCACTCATCTCCCCTCCCTCTCCGTACAACAAATGCCATTGTTGCGGGTGGATTCCACCTTTGGGCGACAACGGTCCGAATATGCGTTTATGAGAAGAACCTTTTCCCGGACAGCTCAAAGACACCGGAGATCGAATGTGCGCCTCTAACAGGCTTCTGCCTTCCGCCAGGCCCGGTTCTTTTCGCTCAGTTCTTGCTGAATGCTGCGAGATCGATCCACAGTTCGTATTCCTTCGTTTCCGGGATCCTGGACACAGTAAAGCCGAGCTTTCGTCCAAGAGAAAGCATGGTCGTATTTTCGGGAAGCGCCACTCCCCAGACGCTTTCCATACCTCGAATCTTCGCGGCCTTCAAGGCCTGCTGCAGCAATACCGCACCGACTCCCCTCCCCTGCCATGGATCGCCTACCAGAACGGCAAATTCGGCCTTGAGCACGTCGGCATCAGCCATGAGTCTCACGACTCCGATCATCCTCTCGCGAGGTCCTT
>JABUEY010000030.1 GCA_013314815.1 Syntrophobacteraceae bacterium | reverse complement strand
TCGTGTTCAGCAGGCCGGCGGATGTTTTGATTTGCCTCGATCGAAGCGGTGGGTCTCCCTGGGGATATCCCGCCGTTCTGAAGGGGGACTCGGGGGGAGGAGGAAGCCGGGTATTTCCGGTGTACGGTCGTCGAGATATCGAAAAACATCTCGATGACCTGCCGGGCGATGAACCCGTCCTGCTACAGCGCTGGGTCGAACACGGCGGCAGAGACCTTCGCGTGGTGGTCTATGGAGAGATAACCGTAGATTATTTTCGAGTGGGTGACGGCCGGTTTTACAACAATATCTGCAGGGGAGGGCGTATCGAGCGCCGCCTGTGGCCGGAGGACCGATCGAGAGGCGTGGATGCCGTGAAGTCCTTCTGCCGGCAGACGGGAATAGATGTCGCTGGTTTTGACCTCATGTTCCCGGACACTGGGCCTCCCGTTTTTATCGAAATCAATTTCAACTTCGGCCGAAAGGGTCTCGGAGGATCACTCGGACATCGCCGCTACCTCCTCGAAGCGGCCGGTATCTGGAAGACGAGGTGCCTGCGGTCCATTCAGCCAGGAAGTCCGGGGGTGGACTGACCTCGAGCTGAATGTCCGCAGACGATTGTCTTGGTATGCAAGATTAAAGCCTGATTCATCTCGAACGTGCAGAAAACTGACTCCAGGTAGATGTTTCCCAGCCGACACGGGGGGTGAAGTCTGCGATGAGGTCAAGATCTCCACCCCCCTGCGGGAAGACCGACCTGGAAATCCAGGCAGTCCAGCTGACTGGAACGGCATCTTCAATGCGGCGCAGCCTCGAATCCTGCTGGACCGCCGATGAAAGGAAGATCGATTCCTCATGCGCAAGTTCACCGGGAAGATCGCGGATCGGGTCGGCCTTCCCCCCGGGGTACTCGTTTATACAGGGGAGAGGGTAACCGAAGAGGCCAGGATCGACATCATTCGCTACAACGGGGATTCCTTCGAGGAAAAAACCGCGAAAAGTGTTGACGAATGCCTGGTTCTCGAAAAAAGAACCGATGTTACCTGGATCAACGTGTCGGGGATTCACCAGGTCGAGAACCTGCAGAACCTCGGGGAGTGCTTCAATATCCATCCGCTGATATTGGAGGACATCCTGAGCACCGACCAGAGGCCGAAGCTCGAGGACCTGGACGACTACCTGTTTATCCTCGTCAAGGCCCTCGACTATGATGAAACGAGCCAGGGAGTGATCCTCGAACAGGTGTGCATGGGTGTCGGCCCGAACTATGTACTCTCTTTTCAGGAGAGGGAAACCGGTCTCTTTCGCCCCATCGTGGAACGGCTGAAGAGCGGCAGGGGAAGGCTGAGGAGAATGGGAGCCGATTACCTGGCCTACGCCCTCCTCGACATGGTGGTGGATCACTATTTCGTTGTGCTTGAGCAACTGGGCGAAAGGATCGAAATCCTCGAAGAGGAACTCATAGGCCGGCCTTCCACTCCGTCGGTTCAGATGGTGCATCGCCTGAGACGGGAGATGATCCTCTTTCGGAAATCCGTGTGGCCCCTGCGGGAGGTCATCGGCACCCTGGGCAGGCAGGAATCGCCTCTTGTTCGGGAATCCACCGTCATCTACCTGCGGGACGTCCACGATCACACGGTCCAGATCATCGACACCATCGAAACCTTCCGGGATATGCTCACGAGCATGCTCGATCTGTACCTTTCGAGCATGAGCAACAGGCTGAACGCCGTCATGAAGGTGCTCACGATCATCGCAACCATCTTCATGCCTCTGACCTTCATTGCGGGCATCTACGGGATGAACTTCAGGTACATGCCGGAACTGGAATGGGTATGGGGATATCCCGCCGTGCTCCTCGTCATGCTCCTGATCGCCCTGACGATGCTTGCCTCCTTCAAGGCAAAGAAGTGGCTGTGACGAACCGGCCTTTTACAAGAAAAAAAGGCCGACCCCGAAAGGTCGGCCCCTGAACATTCTGGCGGGGTCGAAGGGACTTGAACCCTCGGCCTCCGACGTGACAGGCCGGCGTTATAACCATCTTAACTACGACCCCGCATGGGTTGCTTGGTGGGCGGAACAGGGCTCGAACCTGTGACCCCCGGCTTGTAAGGCCGATGCTCTCCCAGCTGAGCTATCCGCCCTCGCGCTACATGCCCGGGGCAGGTACTGCCCCGCTTGCGATCCAAGCGAGACTCATCTTGTATTCGATCGAGCCCTGAAAGTCAAGGCCTTTTTAAGGTGCCTTCAATGAGCCCGGATCTCGTCCGGCGCAGGTTCCTTGGCATCGAAGATGACCGGTTTCTCAGCCGGAGGTTCGGTTTCCGCAAAGAGTTGGTCCTTGCCGTCGAGCACGAGTGCCCTGGTAAGCACCTCGTCCATGTGTTCCACGAGTTCGACGTTGATCTCCTCCAGGATCTTGGCCGGGATCTCCTTGAGGTCCTTTGCGTTGTCCTTGGGGATCAGGACGGTCTTGAGCAGTCCCCGGTGTGCGGCGAGGATCTTTTCCTTGAGTCCCCCGATGGGGAGCACGCGGCCGCGCAGGGTGATTTCTCCGGTCATGGCCAGGTCGTTTCGAACGGGGATACGGGTCAACGCGGAAACGATGGATGTGGCCATGGTGATCCCGGCCGAAGGGCCGTCCTTCGGGATGGCTCCTTCAGGCACGTGAACGTGAATATCGAGTTTCTGGTAAAAGTCCGGCTCGATACCCAGCCGGGAAGCCCTCGACCGAACGTAACTCAACGCCGCCTGGGCCGATTCCTGCATGACCTCGCCGAGTTTCCCCGTAATGATCACCTTGCCCTTGCCGGGCATGGTCACGGTTTCGATTCCGAGAATATCGCCTCCGAATTCGGTCCATGCGAGCCCCACCGCAAGCCCGATTTCTTCCTTTTCTTCGGCCACACCGTAACGGTACTTGGGAATGCCTAGATACTCCTGGATGATCTCCTCCGTGAGTTCGATCCGGGCATCGGGACCCCGGCGCACCACTTCCTTGGCCACCTTTCGGCACACGGAAGCGATTTCCCGCTCCAGGTTACGCACTCCCGCTTCCTTCGTGTAGTGCCGGATAACGAAAAGCAGGATATCGTCCGAAAAGACCACGTTTTCAGGGGAAATCCCGTTTGCCTTGCACTGTTTGGTGATGAGGAAATTCCTCCCGATGTTCAACTTGTCGAATTCCGTGTAGCCGGCAATCTGGATGATCTCCATGCGGTCCCGCAGAGGAGGGGGTATCGAGTGAAGATTGTTGGCCGTTGTGATAAAGAACACCTCGGACAAATCGTAGTCGAGGTCGAGATAGTGGTCGTTGAACGAGAAGTTCTGTTCCGGGTCGAGCACTTCGAGGAGGGCCGCGGACGGATCTCCCCGGAAGTCCATACTCATCTTATCGATTTCGTCCAGGCAGAACACCGGGTTGTTGGTCTTCACCTTTTTCAGGCTCTGAATGATCTTGCCCGGCATGGCACCGATATAGGTGCGCCGATGCCCGCGTATTTCGGCTTCATCCCGTACTCCACCCAAAGACAACCGGATGAAGTTCCTGTTCATGGCCCGGGCGATAGACTTGGCCAGAGATGTCTTTCCGACCCCCGGAGGCCCAACGAAGCAGAGGATGGGCCCCTTGATCTTCTTGACCAGCGCCTGGACGGCCAGGTACTCGATGATGCGTTCCTTGGGTTTTTCCAGGCCGTAATGGTCTTCGTCGAGAATCCGGATGGATTCGTCGATGTCCAACTTGTCCCTGGTCTTGTCGAACCACGGCAGAGACAGGATCCAGTCGATGTAATTGCGAACCACCGTTGCTTCGGCACTCATGGGAGACATGAGTTTGAGCTTCTTGAATTCGGCGCGAACCTTGGCTGCGGCTTCCTGCGAGAGCCTTTTTCGCTTGATGCGCTTTTCGAGATCCTCGAGTTCGGACTTGAAATCGTCCTTTTCCCCCATCTCCTTCTGGATGGCCCGCATCTGCTCGTTCAGATAGTACTCGCGCTGGGTCTTCTCCATCTGCTTCTTGACCCGGCCCTTGATCCGCTCCTCCGTCTGGATGATTTCGATCTCCGACCGGATATGCCCGAAAAGCTTTTCCAGCCGCTTGGCGATGTCGAGAATCTCCAGAAGCTTCTGCTTGATGTCGAGCTTGAAGGGCATGTAGGCAGCAACGGTATCGGCCAGCCGGGAAGGGTTGTCCACGGCGGCGACGGCATCCAGGATCTCCTGGGTGATCTTCTTGTTGTGCTTCGAATACGCCTCGAAGGATGCGCGAATTCCCCGCTGCAGAGCCTCGATCTCGACGGAATCCGCCCGGGATTCTTCGAGGGGTTCCAGGTTCACAAGGAAATGTTCGGGATTGGGAATGAAGTTGAGGATCCTCGCCCGCGATTCACCTTCCACCAACACCTTGACAGTACCGTCGGGAAGCCTGAGGATCTGGAGGATCGTCGCAACGGTGCCCACCCTGTATATGTCGCCTTCGCCGGGAGTATCGGTCTTGGCCTTGGTTTGAGCTGCCAGAAAGATCTTCTTGTCCGAACCGGCGGCCTTTTCGAGGGCGTTGACCGATTTGTCTCGGCCGACAAAGAGCGGAACCACCATGGAAGGGAAGACCACGATGTCCCTCAAAGGCAGCAGCGGCAGAGAAAAAGACGCGCCGCTCTGCTGGTCGTCCTTGTTTCGTGTCAGTTTGAACATGGATGAAAAGACTCTCCCTGAAAAAGACGATGATTTCATTCTTGGGAATCCACTTCAGCTCGGTTCATGCCCGGCAGAATATCCCCGGATGTCCGATGCGGGATCGACCGCAGGGATCCATGCCGGCGTTCCTAGGCGGATTCCTGGTTCTGGCTTCGATACAGCAGCAGGGGGGATCCCTGCTTGAGAAGCACATCCTCGTTGATGATGCATTCCTGGATCTCCGGCTGGGACGGCAGGTCGTACATGATATCGAGCATGATATTCTCCATGATGGATCGCAGACCTCTCGCACCGGACTTGCGCCGGATGGCTTCCTTGGCAATGGCCCTCAGCACGCCGTCCGTAAACCGCAGGCGCACGTCCTCGAGTTCGAACAGCTTCTTGTACTGTTTGACCAGGGCGTTCTTCGGTTCGGTGAGGATGCTGACGAGCTCATCCTCCGTCAATTCATTGAGCGTGGCGATGACCGGCAGGCGGCCGACGAACTCCGGAATCATTCCGAACTTGAGCAGATCTTCAGGCTGCACCTGGATGAGCACTTCGCCGATCGTCTTCTGTTCCTTGCTCCTGATTTCCGCTCCAAAACCCATCCCTTTCACTCCGACTCGAGAGTGAATGATATTCTCCAGATAATTGAACGCTCCTCCGCAGATGAACAGGATGTTCGTCGTGTCGATCTTGATGAATTCCTGCTGAGGATGCTTGCGGCCGCCCTTGGGGGGCACATTGGCCACCGTGCCCTCGAGGATCTTGAGCAGAGCCTGCTGGACGCCTTCTCCGGAAACATCCCTCGTTATGGACGGACTGTCGGACTTCTTGGCGATCTTGTCTATTTCATCGATATAGACGATACCCCGGGATGCCTTTTCAATGTCGTAATCCGCAGCCTGGATGAGGCTTACAAGGATGTTCTCGACGTCTTCACCGACATATCCCGCTTCAGTCAGTGTTGTGGCATCCGCAATGGTGAAAGGTACGTTCAGGATGCGTGCGAGAGTCTGAGCCAACAAGGTCTTGCCGGACCCAGTGGGACCGATCATGAGAATGTTGCTCTTCTGCAGTTCGACTTCATTCTTGTCGATCTTCAGTTCGATGCGCTTGTAGTGATTGTGGACCGCGACGGAAAGGATCTTCTTGGCGCGTTCCTGCCCGATCACATACTGATCTAGAATAGCCTTGATTTCTGCAGGCTTGGGAATCTGGGTTGCCCGCGCGGCTTCTTCTCTTTCGTATTCCTCGGCAATGATGTCGTTGCAGAGCTCAACGCATTCATCACAGATATAGACCGTGGGGCCCGCAATGAGCTTCTTTACCTCGTCCTGGCTCTTGCCGCAAAAGGAGCACCTTAATTCCCCTGTTCGATCGTCGCGCTTTCTAGCCATTAAAATCCTCCTTGGCTACTCTACTTACTATAGATCCAGCCGATACTCTCTCGGATCGGCATATGGCATTCCACTGCAGCAGAAAGACCCGAATTGCAGTAATACCGATAGTTAAATGCATTATAACCACCGAAAAAGCTTTTAGCTACCGATAATTGCTCGTTCGGGACACCGGCAGCGGTCAAAAACAGTTAACCCGTAGACGGAAAAAGGTCAATCTTTGTGCAAAGATTACACACGATCCGAAACAGGAATGTTGGAACGGTCCCGGAGGTCGGTGCCGGGGTTGGGCTGGATTATGGGTTGAGCTGGAAAGCGGTGAAACAGGGTCAGGCGGCCTGATTGGACGCTCCTGTCATAAAACCCGTACCCGGACAGTTGTCGCTAAACCGGACAATTGTCGCACAAAGGAGGAAGAGATCTGCAACAGCATCGTTCCCGCGACGAAATCATTTATTCAACATCGTCAGTCTCACAGCGTTGTCCGTCTCAAAGCAGTGTCATTGCCTCCACGACGTCATTTTGCAGGGATGACGTTGTGATGCCGTCGAACCTTTGCGTGGAAAACAGCATATGCGTGAAAAACGAAGGAGGCAATCGTTGATGAGAAAATGCCGGAACTGTTTGGCCCGTTTTTTTGGCAGATCAGCTGCTTACAGGTCTTTTGTGCGTTCTCACAGTTGGTTTTGAGCCCGGCTCATGGAAGTTTGCCGGAAGAACCTGATTCGGCATCCAGAATCGGTGCGTGGACAGGACCGGGACAGGCCGGTGGAGAAGAGCAATGGCTGAACAGGCAGGGCTCTTCAGGGGAAGAGCCCCCTGCCCGGGTGGATGTACGGTTGTCATGAGGATTTCTGAGGACCCGCCTTGCTTCTGCTGGTGATTACCTCGTCCACCATGCCGTATTCCCTGGCCTGCATCCCAGACATGTAGAAGTCCCTGTCCGTGTCCCGCTGAATCTGTTCGACGGGCCTGCCGGTATGTTCGACAAGGATCAGGTTCAGTTCCTCTCGCAGTCGGAGTATCTCCTTTGCCTGGATTTCCACGTCGGTCGCCTGCCCCTGAAAGCCTCCCATGGGCTGGTGCAGCATGATGCGAACGTGTGGGAGCGCGTACCGCTTGCCCTTCACTCCCGCTGCCAGGAGCACCGCGGCCATGCTGGCGGCCTGACCCATGCACAAGGTCGAGACGTCGGGCCTGATGTACTGCATGGTGTCGTAGATGGCAAGGCCCGCAGTTACCAAACCGCCGGGAGAATTGATATAGAAGTGGATGTCCTTGTCCGGGTCTTCGGATTCGAGAAAAAGCATCTGTGCGATCAGAACGTTGGCCACCTCATCCGTAATGGGAGTGCCGAGGAAGATGATGCGATCACGGAGAAGGCGCGAATAGATATCGAATGCTCTTTCACCGCGGCTGCTCTGTTCAATGACGATAGGTATCAGTGACATGGGGAGACTACTCCTTGTCCGTGTCCGTCTCCTCCGGGGAGACGTCCTCAGATTGGATAATCGCTTCGTCTTCCAGAAACTGGAAAACCTTGTCTTCGAGTTTCCTTTCCATTGCCTGTTCCACCACGATGCTGTCGGTGTATTCCGTCTTCAGGGTCTGGACGTCGATGCGGAAAAGACGGGCTACTTCACGGTAGATTTCATCGGATTCGTCTTCGCTGAGTTCGATGTTTTCAAGCCGGGCGATCTGCTGGAGAATCAGGCGGCGGCGGAGGCTCTTGTCCGCCTGCGGCCGGTATTCGGCGCGGATCTCGGGGCTGTTGAATCTCGCCGCGTCTATCTTCAGGCCCTGGCTTTCAAACTGGTGCTGAAGTCCCTCGATGAGCCGGTCTACTTCCCGTTCGATCACCTTGGAAGACAGTTCGATCTGGACCTTGGAGAGAAGCTGGTCGACGATCTGCCTGCGGACCTCGCCGCTCACCTTCTGTTCCTCGCGTTTCAGCAGCTGATCTCGAATGGACTGCTTCAGTTCATCCAACGTTTCAAAACTACCCACAGTACGGGCGAATTCGTCGTTTAGTTCGGGAACGATCTTCTCCTTGAGTCCCTTCACCGTTACGTCGAAGGTCACCCGCTTGCCGGCGATCTCCCTTGTGGGGGCGTCCTCGGGATAATCCACATCGAAGGAAAATCGATCCCCGACACGGTGCCCGGCCAGGTGGCCGTCAAAGTGCGGATGGATGCTTTTTTTGCCCACTTCGAGCATGTAGTCGTCGGTCTTTCCCTTTTCAAAGACCGAACCGTCCACCAGGGGAGTCAAGTCGACAAGAACGACGTCGCCTTCCTTTACTGGCCGTTCCTCTTCGATGGTGCGCAACTGCGAATGCTGCTGAAGGAGACGGTCCATTTCGGCCTTCTCCTGCGCCTCGTCGATATGAATCTCTGGTTTGCGGATGGCAAGACCTTTGTATGCTCCGACTTCGAAAGGAGGACAGACGTCCACGACGGCGATGTATGTGAAGGACCCGTTGTCCGCAAAGTGCGATTCACTGACATCGGCTTCGACAAGAGGCTTCAGATCCGTTCTTCGGAGGGCTTCAGAGAAGGTTTCCCGGATAAACTGGGAGGAAACGTCATTCTCGATGGACTGCCCGTAATAGGATTTGATGATGCTCCGCGGGACCTTGCCCGGGCGAAAGCCCTTTATCCTCACCTTCTTCGCAAGGTCCCTGTACTTCCCTTCAATCTCTTCCTGCACTCTTTCAGCGGGGATTTCCACCTGAAGCTTCTTCTGGTTCGCACTGAGGTCGACAACGGAAACGTTCATTTCCACCTTTTTTACCTTTCTGTCGGGGAGTGATGCTGATCAGCTTTTCCTTTTACCCGGGCCTGGTGCGAGAGGGGGGAATTGAACCCCCATCCTGCCAGCAGGGCTGGATCCTAAGTCCAGTGCGTCTACCAGTTCCGCCACTCTCGCCCGAACGGACCGAACATTTATCCCAAATCGTTACTAAAACCATTTTGGTACAGGCATGTCAAGGAAAAGCGGATTAAACAGGTGCAGGCCAAGTTCACTGTGGGTAGGAATCAGATCCAGCTCAAAACATCGGCGTTTTCACTGTCTCCACCTTCCTGGCCGTCCGCGCCAAGCGAATAAAGATCATATTCTCCATGTTCGCCCGGAAAGCGGTAATAGTAAGGCCTGCCCCACGGATCCGGAGGGATTTCCTTGGAAAGGTACGGGCCGTCCCAGGTTTCGATCCCCGGGTTCTTCATGAGGGCCTGCAGGCCCTCTTCCGTCGTCGGATACCTGCCGCAGTCGAGCCGGTAAGCATCCAGGGCGGTGCCTATCATGGAAATCTGCGCTTTAGCGGCTTTCTGCCTGGAGCTGCCTACCTTCTGGAACATCTTGGGAGCCACCAGCGCCGCCAATAGACCCAGAATAATCATGACGATCAGAAGTTCGATGAGCGTAAAACCTCTCTGGCACCTGACAGGTCCTCTCCTGCTCAAAAGACGATCCTCTTTCCATTCTTCCATGATCTCTCTCCGAGACTGCAATTTTCAATTGACGGGAGAAGAAGTACATCACCGGCTGCCGATCAAACAGGACGCATCGACATCTCCTCCCCCGCTATTTAACTGACTCCATGCCAGGTGTCAATGAAACCCCGACAGGAAAACCGGACGAGATCACGAGCGTTCGCCGGGGGGATCGGGCTGGAAAGCACCACCCTGGCGCAGGGACCTCTGTTCCATGTATTTCACAATCTCCTGCAGGTTCCTGTGCTTTTCGAGGGCCCAGGCGGGCGCTGCCAGTTCTTCGGGATGAGGATCCCCCGTGAGGCGATGAACCACCACGTGATCCGGCAAGAGAGCGAGGAATTCAGCAACGGCCTGGACATATTCATCCCGGCTGAGGCACCGGTACTTCCCCGTCGCGTGCCATTGAGAAAGGACGGTCCCCCGGATGACGTAGAGAAGGTGGATTTTCACGCCCTGGATGTCCTGGGAGGCCAGAAAGCGGGCCGTCTGCAGCATGTCATCGCGGGTTTCCCCGGGCAGACCGAGGATGACATGTACACACACCGGTATCTCGCGCATGCGGGTGCGTCGCACGGCATCGATGAAAGCCTGCACGTCGTGGCCCCGGCGGATCAGTTGGAGAGTCCTGTCGTGGGATGACTGGAGGCCGTATTCGATCCAGATGAGGTGCCGAGTGGAGAGCCGCGCGAGATGATCGAGAACGGGATCTGCCACGCAGTCCGGCCGGGTACCGATATTGAGCCCGACAACGTCGGGGTCGGCCAGGGCCTGACCGTAGAGCTGCTTCAAGTGAGGCAGGGGGGCGTAGGTGTTGGTAAAGGACTGGAAATAAGCGATAAACCGGGACGCCTTGTAGCGTCTTGCAAGAAAAGCCTTTCCTTGCGCGATCTGTTCGCCGATGGTCTTCGTCCGTGCCGCAGCGGTTCCGGAACCTCGATGGTTGCAGTAGATGCAGCCGCCGTATCCCAGGGATCCGTCGCGGTTGGGGCAGGTAAGTCCCGCGTCGAGGCTGATCTTCTGGACGCGGCAGCCGAACAGTTCACGCAGGTACGAACTGTAATCGCGGTAAGGCCTCGTTTTGCCTGAGTGAAGATCATGGTGCGTTCCGGGCATGATGGGTGTCCTCTCGAAATCAATGAAAACCTTTGATATCATACCAGCACGCCGCCGGTTGGAAAAGGGTGCAGATCCGTTGATTCGTCTGCCCGACGGGCCTTGTGGAACCGGATTCGGAAGAGGGCAGGCGGCTGTGGTTACAGGTCGGGCAAGGGCTTGCCGTTGGAAGAGCCGGATAAGGGATGTTCCGGCGCAGAGGTCTTTCCGGAAATGAAACAGTATGACGTCATTGTTGTCGGGGCTGGGCATGCGGGGTGCGAAGCGGCACTGGCCGCCGCCCGCATGGGGTGCGAAACCCTGGTGTTCTCCATAGCACTCGATTCCGTTGCCCACATGCCGTGTTCCCCTTCCGTAGGCGGTATCGGGAAAGGCCACCTGGTGAAGGAAATCGATGCGCTCGGCGGAGAGATGGCCAGGGTGACGGATCTCACGGCCATCCAGTTCAGGAGGCTGAACACAAAGAAGGGTCCGGCCGTGCGTGGCACGCGCACCCAGAACGACAAGGTGATGTATCGCACCTTGATGAAGCATAAACTTGAACTGCAGCCGAACCTGGAACTCAAACAGGTGCTGGTGGAATCCCTGGCCGTCGAGGGAGCCAGGGTGGTGGGCGTTGTGGATCAATTCGGAGTGTTCTGGGGATCGCGAGCCGTTGTGCTGGCTACGGGAACTTTTCTGCATGGTCTGATCCACATCGGCACAAGGAGCATACCGTCGGGCAGGGCCGGCGAGTTCCCATCCGACGGACTGGCGGACAGTCTGCAGGCACTGGGTTTCGAGCTGGGCAGAATGAAGACGGGTACCCCGGCCCGGATATCCCGCGGCAGCATCGATTTCACCCGGTTCAGGGAGCAGGCCGGCGACGACGACCCCCGCCCTTTTTCCCTCATGACGGAAACGATCCCCCTTCCCCAGGTTCCCTGCTATATCGGCAGCACCAGTAAGAGAACTCACGAACTCGTCCGCAGTCACATTCACCTGTCTCCCCTCTACAACGGCACGATCGAGGGAGTTTCCGCCAGGTACTGCCCCTCCCTCGAAGACAAGATTATGAAATTCCCCCACCGGGACGTACATCAAATCATCCTGGAACCGGAGGGCCTGGAAACCGAGGAGATCTATGCGAGTGGAACGGGCAATTCCCTCCCTTACGAGATTCAGCTGAAGCTTGTCCGCTCGATATGCGGGCTGGAGGAGGCGGAGGTGATGCGCCCGGCGTACGCCATAGAATACGACTTCGTCCAGCCGACCCAACTGCGTCCGACCCTCGAGACAAAATCCGTCCAGGGTATGTACCTGGCAGGCCAGATCAACGGGACTTCGGGGTATGAGGAGGCTGCGGCGCAGGGGCTGTGGGCCGGCATCAACGCGGCGCTCAAGGTGCAGGGAAGGCCGCCTTTCCTGCTCGACCGGTCAGAAGCTTATATGGCCGTTATGATAGACGACCTGGTCACCCGGGGAACCAATGAACCCTACCGTATCTTTACCTCGAGAGCCGAATACAGGCTGCTGCTCAGGGAGGACAACGCCGACCTCAGGCTGCTCGAAAAAGGCTGTGAACTGGGACTGCATTCCCCTTCGGCCCGGCAGGAACTCATGGAAAGGCGAAACGCCATCCGCAGCGAACTCCATCGGCTTCGAAAGACGTCCGTGCGTCCTGTCAAATCCGTCAACGACATTCTGGTATTGAAAGGGTCACAGCCCCTGGAAGAGCCCGCATCCCTCGACCGGCTTCTCAAGCGGCCGGAAATCACGTACGCCGACATCGAAGCCATATCGCCGCCTCCCTCGGTTTTGTGCAGCAGGGTACAGGAGCAGGTGGAGGTGGAATGCAAGTATGAGGGCTATCTGCAAAGGCAGGATGCCGAGGTGGCAAGGTTTAAACAGCTCGAACAGCTGGTTGTGCCCGAGGATTTCCCCTTTGGAAGTGTTCCCGGGCTTTCCAACGAGATCCGGCAAAAGCTCGAAACCATACGCCCTCGTTCGATGGGTCAGGCATCACGGGTGCCTGGAATGACCCCTGCCGCCTTATCCGTCCTGCTTGTCTACCTAAAACGTTATCACGGAAACCAGATGCAGACCCGAGGAACACCTGCCGATGATTGATGATTAAAGATGGATTCTCAGAAGAAAAAACTTGCATGAATCCTGACCATTCTTATAGAATCACAATGGGATATCGTTTACAGGGGAAGGACCCCGTAGCGAAGGCTGGAATTCTGTTCTGACGAGGGGGGATTTGAACATGGAGGGGAAAAACGACAAGGATTTCATTGCGACTCTCAGAGACCACGGACTCCAGGTAACTTACCAGCGACTCGCGATCTATCAGGCCCTTTACAACACCAAGGAACACCCCAGCGCGGAGGTCATCTATCAGCATGTTAAGAAGCGCTTTCCGATGATTTCGCTGGGTACGGTCTACAAGACCCTGGAAAGATTCTACGAGGTGGGACTGATTGAAAAGGTGAGTCCAATAACGGAAGTGGCCCGCTACGACGCCAACCTCGGCGCGCATCACCACCTCGTCTGTCTGCAGTGCCACTCGATCCAGGATGCCGATACTCCGATCATCGATCAGAAGATTGTGCCCCAGGAGAAAAGCGGATTTCAGGTCTTGCGACAACAGGTTATTCTCCAGGGATACTGCCCTGAATGCCGCAGGAACATCGAGGCGTCGCGAGCCCCCAAATAGCAGAATAGGCCGAAACTTGACCGCTCCAGGGGAAGGCGAAACGTGTGGAAGCCTGAAATCCCGGATTTCAGGCTGAAAAGTCTCCCATGGGTCCAAGGGATACGTGTGCGGTCATCCTGCTCCGGCGTCTCTCACCGTTCCATCGCCTTTCCACTACGATCCCATCTTCTAATTGGCTCATATCATTGTGCAAAATAAGGTCGATTCTTTTTTCGTCTTCATAGTATCCCGACTGCGTTTGTGCTTGAATCCACGGATAGGGATATGCTAAGGGACGACGTTAACGGTCAACATACGCTGTTTGGTCCGGTCAAAAAAGTGCTTCCCCAGTGAAGAGACTCCGCGAAATAGAAATCGAGGAAGGAGATGTCGTGAACATTGTTGTCATCATCAAACAGACGCCGGATACCGAATCCGTCATTCGCATCGCGCCCGACAACAAGTCGATTGTGACGGAAGGACTCAAATGGATCATCAATCCCTACGACGAATTCGCAATCGAGGCCGCGCTGAGACTCAAGTCGAAGCATGGCGGCAACGTGACCGTGGTAACGTACGGTCCTCCGAGGGTGGTCGAGGCTTTGCGGACGGCCCTGGCCATGGGAGCTGACGATGCGGTGCACGTGGATGACCCGGCGATGAAGACCGCCGACTTTCTGCGTGTGACCAGGGCTCTTGCCGCCGCAGCGACGGAGTGCGATCCGGAAATCATCCTGATGGGTTCCCGCGCCGTGGACTACGACCAGGGACAACGTGGTGCCATCGTGGCTGAAATGCTTGGCTGGCCTCACCTGCCCCTTGCCGTATCCCTCGAATCGGACGGGAAAGTCGTGACCATCGAGCGGCCCATCGAAGGTGGCAAGGTCACGCTGGAATCGCCTCTGCCGGTGCTGGTGACGCTTGGGGGATCCCATGCCATCTGGAATCCCCGCTACGCATCCCTGCCCGGGATCATGAAAGCCAAGAAGAAGCCTCTGAAGGCAAGAAAACTGACCGACCTGGGGCTGGATCCGGCCGATTTCGGCCCGGAAACCGCCCGGATTCGCATCACGTCACTGGAGATGCCTCCTCAGAGGGCCGCGGGTCGAATGATCGACGATGGCCTGGATACGGAGGGCAAAGCCAGGGAGTTGGTCAGAGTGCTCCACGAGGAAGCCAGGGTGATCTAGGGAAGGAGAATGGAAATGGGAAATTGCATTTGTGTGATTGCTGAATTCCGCGGCGCAAACTTTCGCCGGGTTACTTTTGAAGTGGCCAGTGAAGGCAGGAGAATAGCGGACAGTCTCGGGATCGGACTTTGTGCGGTCGCCGTCGGATCGGGAGTGGCAGCCAGGGCCGCGGAACTCGGAAGATACGGTGTGGACAAGGTGTTTGTGAGAGATGATCCGGCGCTGGAGAATTACCTGGCCGAGACCTATGTACCCATAGTCGCCGAGGCGGTGAAGATGTGCGACCCGGCCGCCGTCATTCTGCCGGCGTCCGTGGACGGGAGGGACCTGGGAGCCCGGCTGGGAGCCCGGCTTCGTGTCACTCTTGTACAGGATTGTGTGCAGATCGCCTGCGAGGGCGGGAAGATAAGGGCCAAGTGGCCGATTTTCGCCGGTAAGTGCTTTGCATGGAGCGACTGGTCGGAGGGGACTCTACCGCTCATGTCATGCCGTCCCAACATTATGGATTGCCTGGTGCCCGACGAATCCAGGCAGGCTGAGGTAGTCATGCTCGATTTGCCCGTTCCCGAAGCGCGGTCTTCCGTGAAGTCCATAGACATGGACACTTCGGGAAAGGTGGAATTGTCGGAAGCGGAAATCATCGTGTCCGGTGGACGAGGCATGAAGGAGGCCGGCAACTTCGTTATGCTCGAAGAATTGGCGCAGGTGCTCGGTGCGGCGGTGGGAGCCTCGCGCGCGGCGGTGGATTCCGGGTGGAGACCGCACTCGGATCAGGTGGGACAGACGGGAAAGGTGGTCACTCCCAACCTGTACATTGCCGTGGGAATATCGGGTGCGATCCAGCATCTTGCCGGGATGGGGTATTCCAAGTATATCGTGGCCGTCAACAAGGATCCGGACGCACCGATTTTCAGCAAGGCCGACTACGGGGTGGTCGAGGACCTCTTCAAGTTTGTTCCTGCTTTCAAGGAGGAGGTAATCAAGCTGAAAAGTACATGCTCATAGGGTTGGGCAACAGGCCGGACTGCTCTTGCCACGTGGTCCGGCTTTCTTTTTTGACTGCCTCGGACTGCGGTTTACCGGCTCCGGCATTGGAACCGTTATGAAGGGAAGGGAAATGGATCGCCTCTGGTATAAAAGCTATGACCCACGTGTTCCGCAAACCTTGACATATCCGGAGCTGAGTCTGCCTCTGCTGGTGGAAAGGAACGTCAAGGACTATCCGTCGAATCCGGCAATCGAATTTTTCGGTGCAAAATACTCGTACCGGGAGTTCTGGGAGCACACGCTGAGGATGGCTTCCGCCCTGCGACGGCTGGGTGTAAAAGCTGGAACCAGGGTGGCGATCATGCTTCCCAACTGTCCCCAGACGATCATCACCTACTATGCGACGTTGTGGCTTGGGGCTGTCGGGGTTTTGACCAATCCCCTGTACGTGGAAAGAGAAATCGAACACCAATGGAAGGACTCCGGATGCGAAGCGGCGGTCATCCTGGATCATCTCTATCCGAGAGTGGAGAAAGTACTGCCCCGGACTGCCGTCGAGAAGCTCGTCGTTACCAGCCTCAAGGAATACCTGCCTTTTCCTCTTAAGTATCTTTATCCCGTCAGGGCGAAGCTCAAGAAGCTTTTCACCTCTGTGCCCTACGATGACACCAAGATCTTCAATCTTTCGCGACTCATCCAGGCCGCTTCCGATCCCCCTCCACCCTGTTCCGTGGAACTCGACGACCTGGCTTTGCTCCAATATACGGGAGGCACAACGGGAATCGCCAAAGGGGTGATGTTGTCTCACCGGAACATCCTCGCCAATGTCGTCCAGATCGCCGCATGGTTTCCCGACTTGAGATACCGGGAAGACAGGTTCCTGTCCATACTCCCTATTTTCCATGTTTTCGGCATGACCGTCGCCATGAACCTTCCCCTCTATGCCGGCTGCAGCATGATTCTTGTGCCGCGCTTCGACCCGGATGACCTGCTCAAGACCATCCACAAGACAAGACCGACGCTCTTGCCTGGGGTCCCGACGATATTTACGGCTTTGACCAACCATCCGAAAATCCAGGCATACAACCTTTCGTCCATCCGTTTCTGCATCACTGGTGCGGCCCCCATGCCCGTCGAAGCCCTGCGCAAGTTCGAGGCGCTTACGGGAGGGGTCATCATCGAGGGTTACGGCCTGTCGGAATCCAGCCCCGTGACGCATGCCAATCCGTTGACCGGTGTCCGCAAGATCGGTTCCATCGGGCTTGCCCTCCCCGACACGGACTGCCGAATTGTCGACCTCGACTTCGGTACGGACGATGTGCCAACGGGGGAGACCGGCGAACTGGTTGTCAAGGGTCCACAGGTTATGAAATCCTACTGGAAGATGGAAAGCGAAACAGCCGACGCTCTGCGCGACGGATGGCTTTACACCGGGGACATAGCCACGATGGATGAGGACGGCTACGTCTTTGTCATCGATCGCAAGAAGGACCTGATCATCTCGGGAGGGTATAACATCTATCCCCGGGAGATCGACGAAGTCCTCTACGAGCATCCGAAGATTCTGGACGGTGTGGCCATCGGAATGCCGGATCCGTATCGTGGCGAGATCGTAAAGGTCTTTGTGGTTCTCAAACCTGGTGAGTCCCTGACGGAAGACGAAATCCGGCAGTTCTGCAAGGCCAGGCTCGCGGCGTACAAGGTCCCCAGGGCCGTGGAGTTCCGTGACGCTCTTCCCAAGACCGCTGTCGGGAAGATTTCGAGGAAGGAACTGCGCAGGGAGGCGATCAAAGAGCAGAAGGCTTCGACCGCAAATTGATCGGCAGCCCCATGAAGATTCTCATTTGACATTGGCCGGGACTGGAAATGAAGAAATATTCGACCACCCCGTTTGACAGGCGGCGGTGGCTCCTCGCCCATGCGGCGGACGATTTCTTTTTCCTGCAGAATCGGGGATATCCTCGCAGACTGGCCCTCGAGTGGGTGGGCAACCGCTACCGGCTGACAGATATGGAGAGACAGCTGCTGCACCGGGGGGTGTTCAGCCAGGGGCAGGCCCTGGCCCGCCGATCCAGGCGCTGCCGGGGAGCGAGTCTGCGCGGCCAGTGCCTGGCGGTGGATGGTCATAATGTGTTGATCACGGTTGAGAGCTCCCTGCTCGATCGGCCGCTGCTGAAGGCAAACGACGGAGCTGTAAGGGATATCGCGGGCCTGTCGGCCGGGTTTGGCCTTTCCGAAACGACTCAAATGGCTCTCGACATGATCTTTCGCTTCATCTGCCTGTTCAGGCCCGGGAAGGTTCTTTTCTTTTTTGATGCTCCCATGAGCCGCAGCGGTCAGCTGGCGGGGATCTGCAGGGAGCGCCTGAGGGGAGCGGGAATCAGAGGGGAGGCAAGAGCCGTTCCTGTGCCCGAGCGGGAATTCCCGTACTCTGAATGCATTGTCGCAAGCAGCGACCAGGCGGTTCTGGATGCGGCGGCCTGCTGGATCGATCTGGCCTCGGGAGCTGCTGGGGCTTCCGGGCACCTGGCCGTCTACGCTGATTTTTCGCCCCTGCTCCTGACGAATACTCCCAGGGAGGCTCCTCTTCACGGTGAATTTCTCGGGCAGTCCCCTGCAACGATCCCGCCGGATTAGATATTCCATTTGTATATCACTGCAAATCAATTGCATGTCGCTTGTCAAAATGCAGAAGCTGTGTTAGCAAAGAAAGCCCTCATGTCCGAGTCTCGGAATCGGGGCGACTTCGTTCTATTTTCGTCGGCGGTCGTGCTTCCTTCTCCGGGTGCGGTCTTCGGGCTGAAAGGGTGGATCGGATTTCAGAGCTCACCTGCATGGCGATGATTCTCGATGGTGAACGGTTGCTCGAAACGGAAACGTTTCGGGATGCATATATCCCGGGTGTCGTACGGGAATTCATATGAAAGGAAGATAGCTCCATGGCAGAGATAGCCCCTTTCCGCGGGCTGCGCTATAACCCGGAGAAAGTTCAGGATGTGGCGAGGGTGGTCATCCCGCCATACGATGTGATTTCACCGGCCGAACAGGATTCCTACTATCGAGCCTGTCCATACAACATAATTCGCCTGGAACTGGGTAGAAGTGAGGCAGGGGACAACGAGCTGAACAACGCTCATACCCGTGCAGCCTCGTACCTGCGGAAGTGGAAGGAAGAGCGGATTCTCGTTCGGGATGAACTGCCTTCAATCTATTATTACGAGCAGGATTACAGCTGCGAGTCCGGACGTCGCGAGACGCGCCGCGGATTCATCTGCGCCATGCGCCTCGAAGACTTCGCTTCCGGATCCGTTCGACCGCACGAGAGAACTTTCCAGGCGGTCAAGGATGAACGCCTCCGCCTGATGCTGGCCTGTCATGCCAATCTGAGCCCTGTTTTCGCCCTTTATTCGGATGTAACGCTCGCCGTGGACAGTACTCTGAAAGAGGGCCGTGAACCCGCTCCCGTCATGTCTTTTACCGACAACAAGGGACTCACTCACAGGCTCTGGCGTGTAGCGAATCCCGAAGCGCTGCATGCAGCGGGGGAACTCATGCGGGACAGGCCCATCTTTATTGCCGACGGGCACCACCGCTACGAGACCGCACTCAACTACAGAAACCATCAGAGGAAAATTTTCCCGGCAGCCGGCTCCCGGGCACCCTTCGAATACATCATGATGTATCTGTCCAACCTGAACCAGGGAGGTTTGACGATACTGCCGACTCACCGCATGCTGAAGAACCTGGACTCCTGGGACCCCGTGTCCTTCCTTGACCGCGCACGAAGTCTTTTCGACATAAGGGAATTTAAAGGTTCAGAGGTCAAACAGGACAGGTGGCGTTTCGAGTTGGAGTCCGGAGGGAGGTTGGGGGAGACGGTCGTCGGATTTTTCTCGAATACCTCGGAATCCTTTTATCTTTTAACGGCGAAAAGAGAAGCCGTTTCCCTGTTGCTTGCCGAGGAGGGGGTTCCCGGGGAGTTGCGCGGCCTGGACGTGGTCGTACTTGACCGCGTGATTCTCAGAAGACTGCTCGGGCTGTCCGAGGAATACCTTGCAAGTGAACACAACATCCATTTCAAGCACGAGTTCGGAGAGGCCGTCACCGGAGTGCAGTCCGGAAGGTACGATGCCGGCTTTCTCATCAATCCCACGCGGATAGAGCAGGTCCAGGAGGTGGCGACTGCGGGGCTCATCATGCCACACAAATCCACCTACTTCTATCCCAAGGTGGGCAGCGGCCTGGTAATCCGCTGTCTTTCGACCGATGAAGAAGCGAACTGGCAGGGGGGAGGTTCTTGATCTCGTCGGATTCGCTTTTCGGAGGTCGTGTCCTTGTTTACCAGGAAGAAAAAGGTTATCGATTTTCAATCGACGCGGTGCTGCTTGCCGGCCTGACCCGTGCAATGCCGGGCGACCGGGTTGCAGATCTTGGAACGGGATGCGCAGTGGTGCTCCTGATCATGGCGTACAGGCGCCGAGGAGAGAGATTTCTGGGGATCGAGATTCAGGAGGAACTGGCCGAACTCGCACAAAAGAATGTGGATGCCAACGGATTTCAAGACAGGATCGAAATACTGCGGATGGATTTCCGCGATGTTGCCGCCCGCCTTGAACCGGAGAGTTTTGACCTGGTAGTGAGCAACCCTCCTTACAGACGACTGAAAACAGGTCGTATCAACCCCATCAAGCAGAAGGCCGTGGCAAGGCACGAACTGGCCGGGTCGGTCCGGGACGTGTTTGGCGCTGCCAGGTATCTTCTTCCCAAAGGCGGACGCCTGGCTGTGATCTACCCGGCGGCGAGGAGCGTTCATCTTTTGTGTGAGGCAGGACTGCATGGCTTCAGTCCCAGGAAAATGACCGTCATTCACTCGAATATTTCCGGTCCCGCCCGACTGGTGCACGTCGAGTGCACCAGGGGGGGCGGGGAAGATCTTCATATTGCACCTCCCTTCTTTATCTACGGTGAAGGCAGGAAATACAGCGAAGCCATGCAGTCGTTATACGAGGATTGAAGGAATCAGGAGTTTCAGGCAGGAAGTATTTTCAGCAGTGAGAGGAGCGAAAACATGGATTTGGGTTTGCGCGGCAAAGTCGCTTTCATAGCCGGGGGAAGCCAGGGTTTGGGCAAGGCCGTATCGATGGAGATGTGCAGGGAGGGAGCCAGGGTAGCCATCTGCGCCCTGGATGACCCCGAGCTTCCCGCTGCGGTTGAAGAGATTCGAGAG
Organism: Syntrophobacteraceae bacterium; assembly: GCA_013314815.1. Lineage (GTDB taxonomy): Bacteria > Desulfobacterota > Syntrophobacteria > Syntrophobacterales > Syntrophobacteraceae > JABUEY01. The sequence goes on along the minus strand of JABUEY010000030.1, from coordinate 15,607 downwards.
GTCACGGGGGGTGAAGTGATCGGAATTCCCGCGGATGTGAGCGATGCGGAACAGGCGAGGAGTTTCATTCGTAAGGGGATTGAACATTTCGGCACCGTGGACGTGCTGGTCAACAACGCCGGCGGGCCTCCAACCAAAACCTTCCTCGAAATCGACGACGACCTCTGGCACTACGGGATGAAACTGAACCTCATGAGCACCATCGTGATGACACGAGAGGTTGTTCCCGTGATGATGGACAAGCGGTGGGGACGGATCATCAACATGACGTCCATATCCGTCAAACAGCCGATCGACGGGCTCATCCTTTCCAACACCGTGCGCATGGGCGTGGTCGGACTGGCCAAGACTCTCTCCAATGAACTCGCGCCTTACAACGTAACCGTCAACAACGTCTGCCCCGGTTATACCATGACCGAGAGGGTGCGATCCCTGTCCGTGGTCGTGGCTCAAAAGGAAGGGACGACGCCCGAAGAGATCGTCAAGCGTTGGGAGTCTTCGATTCCCATGCGGCGCCTGGGCACTCCCGAGGAATTCGCGGCCCTGGTGACCTTCCTGGCTTCGGACCGTTCCGGTTACATCACCGGTGCATCGATCCAGATCGACGGTGGCTGGTACAAAGGGGTGATGTAAGAAAAAGGACTGATGCAAATGCCGTCTCCACACGCATATATTCGTTCGGTGGGCCGATATCTTCCTGAAAGGCGCCTGACCAACAAAGACCTGGAAAAGATGGTGGACACCAGCGATGAATGGATCATGACCCGTACGGGGATCAAGGAAAGGCGTATTCTCGAGCCGGGGCTCGGGAATTCGTTCATGGCCGTCCGTGCGTCACGGGAGTGCCTGGAAAGGGCTGGGGTGCAGGCCGACGAGATCGATGCCGTCATTGTAGGCACGGTGACCCCGGACATGCTTTTCCCGTCCACGGCGTGCCTGGTTCAAAAGGCCATTGGAGCCGGACGCGCATGGGGTTTCGATCTCTCCGCGGGCTGTTCCGGGTTTATCTACGCTTTGTCTGCGGGAGCCCAGATGATCGAATCGGGCAGGTACGCGAAGGTGCTGGTGATCGGCAGCGATGTGATGAGCAGTATCATCAATTACCGGGACAGGAACACCTGTGTGCTTTTTGGAGACGGGGCGGGAGCGGTTCTGCTGGAATCCTGCCCCGAGGAAGGTTACGGCATCCTGGATTTCATCCACCACATGGACGGCGGCGGCGGCGACCATCTCTACATGAAAGCAGGGGGCAGTCTGCGTCCGGCAAGCATCGAGACGGTGCAGAACAACGAGCACTACATCGTGCAGGAAGGCAAACAGGTCTTCAAGACAGCCGTTACGGAGATGGCCAGCGTATCCGTGGAAATCCTCGAGAAGCACGGTCTCACGGGTGCCGATCTGGCCCTCTTCATCCCGCACCAGGCCAACCTGCGCATCATTGACGCCTGCGCCGGCCGCATGGGCATAGACCGCAGCAAGGTGGTCATTAACGTCGACCGGTATGCGAACACGACGGCGGGTACGATCCCCCTGTGTCTGTACGAAGCCCTGTTGGAGGAGAAGCGTTTGAAGAAGGGTGATTACGTCGTGATGTCGGCGTTCGGAGCCGGATTTACCTGGGGCAGCATTCTGCTCAGGTGGTGGGAATGAGCATCCACAGAAGAAAACAGGACGGAGTTTCCTGGCGATGAGCGAAACGAGGCGGACAGGGTTCCGCCCCGCTTCGCCCTCGCCGTTTCAGCGGAATCAGAATCCCGCGCGCTTCAACAACTGTTCCCAGCGTTCGTCCACCTGGCGCTGGAAGTCCTCGATCTGCCCGGCAGACATCTTCCTGAACCTCCCCTGGAGCTTCAAATATTCATCCACCGGGCGCTTTCGACCGCTCCTGGCCATGCTCAGGCTCTTCCCCGTCAGGGTCAGCACCTCCTGCTCCATTTCATACAGCACGACGACTCCCGTCTCGACGGCCAGCCGGCCGATCTTCACTGTGTCCCCCGTTGGATAACCCCAGCCGGTAGGGCAGGGCACGGCGAGGTGAATGAAGCGCGTTCCCTTGATGTCCCTGGCTTTCATGAACTTGTTGTATAGGTCTCCGGGATAGGAGGAGCAGGTGGTTGCCAGGTAGGGAAGGTGATGCGCTTCCATGATCCGGATGAAGTCCTTCTTGGGCTGTCTCTTCGGGACTACCGGCGTGGTGGTGGTGATGGCTCCCGATGGAGTCGCGCTCGAACGCTGAACACCCGTGTTCATATAGGCTTCATTATCGTAGCAGACATAAATGAAGTTGGTTTCGCGTTCCGCTGCTCCGCTGAGAGCCTGAATGCCCATGTCGTAAGTGCCTCCGTCTCCGGCCATGGCCAGCACGGTGTAGTCTTCGCGGCCGAGAGCCTTCAGACCCGCTGCCAGTCCCGAGGCCGAGGCGGCGGTGCTCGCAAAGGTGTTGTTGACGGCATTGATGGCCACGGGTGTCTTGGGATAGATGCCATGGAGGATGGTCAGGCAGCAGGCGGGGTGGGTCATGATGGTTTTCGGACCCAGGGCCTTGAGCATGTAGCGATACGCGATGGGGAGCCCGCATCCTGCGCAGGTACGCGTTCCGGGCAAGATAAATTCCTGTTCGGGAAGATCCAGTATGGCGGTTGACATAGCCTTGATCTCGTTCCTTTCTGTTCTGTGTAATCAGACCCCGTAACCCAGCCAGCGAGCGTGCTTCTGAACGGTCTTGTTTTCGGCGGACCGGATCGTGTCATGGGCCGCTTCGAGCAGGTCGGCCGGTTTGACGTCTTTTCCTCCAAGCCCGACGATGTAATTGAAGACCGCCGGTCGATGGCCGTTGCAACTGAAGAGGGCGGCTTTCAGTTCAGTGTTCAGGGCGCCTTCATAGCCGTAGCTGATGGCTTTTTCGATGACGGCGATGTTGCGGGCCTTCCTTATGGATTTCACCAGTTCCTGCACCGGAAACGGACGAAACACCCGAAGGCCGATAACCCCCGCGTTGACGCCCTCCTCCCGCAGCAGATCGGTCGTTTCGCTGGCTTCACTGGCCAGGGATCCCATAGTGACGAAAAGAAAGTCTGCGTCTTCCGTCTTATACCTGTACAGACAATCCTCGTAAGATCTTCCGAAACGCTCACCGTACTCCCTTCCCGCAACGGCAATGACTGGAGCGGCCTGATCGAAGCTTTCCTGCAGGCGGTACCTGAAGCCCATGTAGCTCGGGCAGAGATTTCCTTCCGGGTCGGGCAGGGGATCGGTCATGACCACGGGGTTTATATTGACGGGGGTTTCTGCGGTGATGGTGTACAAAGGGCGGTAGGGAGGAAGAAAGGCATCCACTTCCTCCTGGGATGGGACGGTGACGGGCATCATGGTGTGCGACAGCCTGAATCCGTCGAAACAGACCATGGTCGGGATCATCAGCTGCTCGGCCACCTTGTAGGCCAGGATGACCTGGTCGAGGACTTCCTGGTTGTTCATGCAGTAGAACTGCATCCACCCGGTGTCTCTCTGGGCTATGGTGTCCTGCATGTCGTTGAGAATCGTCCACGGAGCACCGAGACCGCGGTTGGTCACGGGCATCACGATGGGCAGGCGTGCTCCCGCTGCCCAGTGGAGCTGCTCGTGCATGTACGCCAGGCCGTTCGCCGCCGTGGCCGTAAAGACTCTCGCCCCCACAATGGATGCCGAAATGCACACACCCATGGCGGAATGTTCGCTTTCTACGCGAACGAATTCAGCCTGGAGCTCCCCCTTTTCCACGTATTCGGAAAGCACTTCCGGGATCTTGGACTGAGGGGTGATGGGATAGGCCGCGACAACCTGCACGCGGCACAGCTTCGCCGCAAGGGCAGCAGCCTGGGTTCCTGTCAGAATGAGTGTTTGTCCCACAGTGATGGATTCCTTTCTGCACTGTCTTTCCAAGAAGCGAGGATTGCAGGCCGGAGCAATCGGCGAACCCCGCCATTCAGCCTGATGATGACGCATTCACGAACGCCCGCTCCCGAAGCAGGCCAACCTCCATGAAATGCCCATATTCCCATAACGACGGACATGTCAGAAGTCAAACAAAAAGAAAGAGTTCTTGAAACGTGCCCTGCGATGAAGACGGATTTCGGTTTGGAAGAGGAAGGAAGTACTTCGAAATGTGGAGTTTGGCCGTGAGAGCATCAACGCATTCCGCTGGGAATCCGTTCTCTCCATCGTCTGCTCTCACCAGCCAACCTGCCTTACTTGCGCTTGGTGCTCCTCTTGGAAGCCTTGAGGGGATTGATTTTCTGCTGACTGCCGTTCTGTTCCGCTCTGGCATGAGTGGCGAAGTTGCAGATACTCGTTTTCCACTTCACTGCCGGGTTGGGATAACTGCTGCAATACTTCCCCGCAGTCCATTCCACGGCACGCGCACATCCATCACACTGTTCCACAACAGGTTGGCAAGAACCTCCGTTGTATCCACAGCCCGTTTTTGTCATGAAGGCACATTCCGTCCCGGCCTTCACGGTTGAACAAATCATGGCACACACCTCCAAATCTGCACTGGTTCTCGGTTTTCTAAGATCTTCTGAAAAATTTTAGCGAATATTAACCGGGATTCTCTCCCTGTCAAGTCTTTTTGAAGGGTTTTGGAGCGGTTTTCCGCCAATTCAGAGAAAACGTCCTCGAACAAGCCGCAAACGCACAGAACCGATCTTTTCCGCCAGGATCGCCGCAGGTGAGCCGGAGGCGTTCATGCCTGCAGAAAGAGGCTTTGGTACATCCGGCAAACGAGTATCTCCGGTTCCTTTCACCCAAAGGATCGATGACTTCACAACGTCATTCCGGCGAGGATCCCAGCGTCGTTTCCGTGAAGATCCCAACTGAATACTCGCGAAAATCACATGTATCGCAATAATTACAACGTCATTCCCGCGGCGGGAATGACGTTGTGTCGGTATGACGTTGTGTCGGAAATGAGATCGTTGGGGGTGTATTGGGGTTGGCTTTCTTGTCCGACAACTGTCTGGGTACGCCATTATGAAGAACCGAAGCTTTGTCCGACCGGAAAGGAACCCGGGAAATCTGGCTTTCCCGGGTCCGGGTACAGATTTATCAAGAGCCGAAGCTGTTCCGGGCAACTGCCGGGAAGAGGCCCGATTCTTGAGGGGAACCGAGAAGGCACTGTGTGCTCCGTAAGGACTGAAACTCAAAAAGACCGGTATCCTCTTTCCGGGAATCTGATCGTGTGGATCGAGAAGTGGAGGGGCCGTAAGCGGACCGGCACATCGAAGGAACTCACCGGCATGCCGAACTGCGCCGTAAAGTATCGGACGGAAGAATCCGTTATAGACAGTAGCTGCTTTGTGACCTGCATTGGATGGCTTGGAGGGACAACTGCCGGTGGCCAAGAAAATTGGGGAACTCCTGCTTCAGGAAGGACTGATCGACCTGGAACAGCTCAACAAGGCTCTCGAAGAGCAGCAGCACACCGGTGAGCGGATCGGCACCGTACTCATCAAGCTTGGATTCATTACGGAAGAAGTACTCGTCGAATTCATTGCCCGGCAGTTTAACCTGCCGCAGGTGAACATTGCAAAGTTGACTGTTTCCAGGGACACCATCGGCCTGATTCCTCCAGATATCGCTCAAAGGTACCAGGCCGTACCTTTCGGTTTGATAGGCAATACATTGAATGTGGCGATGGCCGACCCGGGCAACCTGTTCGTCATAGACGACATGCGCTTCCTGACGCGCAGGAATATCCAGGTTCATGTCGCCTCGGAATTCAGCATCAAGTCAACACTCAGCCGGTTCTACGCCTCGGACGAAGACTTCGAGGATGTCCTGGGCATGCTCAAGGACGAGGTGGATGTCGACCTGGTGGACACCACCGAGGAAATGGATCTCTCCTTTCTCGAGGACGCTGCCGAACAGGCGCCGGTGGTCAAGCTTGTCAACCTCATCCTTATGGATGCCATACGCAAACAGGCCAGCGATATCCATATCGAACCCTATGAAAAGGTCATGCGCGTGAGGTTGCGCATCGACGGGGTGCTATACGAGATCATGAGGCCCCCGCTGGCGCTGAAGAACGCCGTCATTTCACGCCTCAAGATCATGAGTCGCCTCGATATCGCCGAACGCCGGATGCCTCAGGACGGCCGGATCAAGTTGAAGGCCAAGGGACGGGAGATGGACTTTCGCGTGTCCGTTCTGCCCACCCTGTTCGGCGAAAAGGTGGTTCTCAGGCTTCTCGACAAGTCCGGCCTTCAGCTCGATATGACCAGGCTCGGGTTCGAAGAACTTCAGTACCGGCAGTTCCGGGAAGCCATTTATCTGCCTTTCGGAATGGTGCTGGTAACCGGCCCCACGGGAAGCGGCAAGACAACGACCCTATACAGTGCCTTGTCGGAGCTGAACAAGACCAGCCACAACATCTCCACGTGCGAGGACCCCGTCGAATACAACCTGACGGGCATCAACCAGGTGCAGATTCACGATGCCATCGGGCTGAACTTTGCCGCCGCTCTGCGCTCATTTCTCCGGCAGGATCCGGATATCATCATGGTGGGTGAGATCAGGGACTTCGAAACGGCGGAAATCGCCGTCAAGGCCGCTCTCACCGGTCACCTGGTGTTGAGCACCCTGCACACCAACGACGCCCCCAGCACCATCAATCGATTGCTGAACATGGGAGTCGAATCCTTCCTGGTGTCCTCGGCGGTGAACCTCGTTCTCGCTCAAAGGCTCGTTCGGAGAGTGTGCACCGAATGCCGCCAGGAAGAGGACGTCTCCCTTGAAACCCTGCTCGACCTGGGCGTCCTGGACGATGAGTTGGGCACCTTCATCTGCTACAAGGGCAAGGGCTGTCCCGTGTGCAACGATACGGGATATCGCGGCCGAGTGGCTCTTTACGAAGTGATGCCCATGCACGAACAGATCCGGGAACTGGTGCTCATGGGGGCGTCTGCCGCCGAGATCAAGAAGGAATCGATACGCCTCGGGATGATCACGCTGAGGCGAAGCGGGATCAACAAGTTGAAGGCGGGAATCACATCTGTCGAAGAGGTGATCCGGTCTTCCGCCAGGGATTAGCGTATTCACCATTGAATGAATGTGGGTTCGGAATTCGTAGAAGAACAGGAGTCCGTTATGCCTATTTACGTGTGGACGGGAACAGATCGAAACGGAAGGAAGCAGAAGGGGGAGATCGAGGCGGACAATGTGGTGATTGCCCGCCAGATGATCCTGCGCAAGAATATGAGCGTCAAGACTCTAAGAGCCAAGCCCAGGGATCTGATGGAATACTTTCCCGCACTGCAGGGCCGGGTCAGGGAAAAGGACCTGGTGATCTTCGTCCGGCAGTTTTCGACCATGATCGATGCGGGCCTCCCTCTTGTCCAGTGCCTGGACATCCTCCAGGAACAGCAGGAAAACCAGGCGTTCAAAAGAATCATCAACAGGGTGAAACGGGACGTGGAAGAAGGAGCGACCCTGTCGGATGCCATAAGAAAACACCCGAAGGCATTCGACATCCTCTTCGTCAACCTCGTCGCCGCAGGCGAAGTGGGCGGCATCCTGGATGTCATCCTGGGGCGCCTGGCCAACTACATTGAAAAGGCGGCCAGGCTGAAGAAGAAGGTCAAGGGAGCCATGACCTACCCCGCCATCGTGGTCACCATAGCTTTCGTGGTGGTGGCCGTGATTCTCATCTACGTGATTCCTGTATTTGCAGGGCTTTTCAGGGATGCGGGAGCAAAGCTGCCGGCCATGACCCTGTTCGTCATGGGCGTGAGCGAGTTCGCCCAAATGTACTTTCACTGGATTGTTCTGGCCCTGGTTGCCTGTTTTGTTCTTTTCAAGCAGTTTCGGAAGAACCCGGCGGGGAGGCATCTGACCGACAGGATCTTCCTGAGAGCCCCGGTTTTCGGAATGCTCATCCGCAAGGTGGCCGTCGCCAGGTTCTCGAGGACTCTGGGCACCATGCTCGCAAGCGGTGTGCCAATCCTGGACGGCCTGGATATCGTAGCTGCGACCTCGGGCAACACCGTGATCGAAAGAGCCATCCTGCACGCGCGGGTGGCCATTTCCGAGGGAAGGTCCGTTGCGGAACCTCTGGCTGAAACCGGGGTGTTCCCCGGCATGGTGACTCAGATGATCGCGGTGGGGGAGGCCACAGGACAGCTCGATACCATGCTCGGGAAGATTGCGGACTTCTACGACGAGGAAGTCGATGCGGCCGTCGAGGCCCTGACATCGCTCCTCGAACCCATGCTGATTGTCTTCCTGGGAGTCACCGTCGGCGGCCTGCTGATCGCCATGTACCTGCCCATCTTTCAGATCGCGGATGTCGTCGGCCGGGGGCATTGAGATGTTCCGGCATGGAGCCCTGACAAAAGACCTGATCACAGGGGAGGCGCCCCTCGATCGGAAACTGCAGGGGCTCCTCCTGTGCCGCCTGCTCCTCGCCGTCTTCTTCCTCTTCCTTACCCTGCTGGTGCAGGCCCGGCGCAGCGAAGACCTTTTCTCGCCGCATCTCCTCCCCCTGTACCTCTTCTCCTGTATCCTTTTCCTGTTCACCATCGTTGCCGCCTGCAGCCTCAGGTTTATCCGGCAAATGGTGAAATTCGCGTATGTCCAGCTTTTTTTCGATGTGGGAGCCGTAACAGTCCTGATCTATCTCTCAGGCGGGCTCGAAAGCCCTTTCTCCCTCCTTTATATGCCCGTCATCATCAGTTCCGCCGTGCTCCTCTACCGCCGCGGAAGCCTCCTGATCTCGTCGGCATGCAGCGTCTCCTACGGTCTGATGCTCGATCTCCAGTACTTCGAATGGATCTCCCCGCTCAACGTCCTCTCCAGTTCTGTAAGTCTTCGAGAAAGCGGCACTTTTCTTTACCATCTCGTTATGAACATAGCGGGATTCTACCTGGTGGGCTTTCTGAGCGGATACCTGGCAGAAGAACTGCAGAAGTCGGGGGAAAGACTGAGGGAAAACAGAAAGGACCTGCATGAGCTCGAAGTTTTGCATCGCCACATAGTGAACAGCATAACCAGCGGACTGCTCACCGTAGGTCCCGATGCGAGGGTTCTGTTTGTCAACTCGACTGCGCAGGAGATCCTGGGCAGGCCCGCCGAAGAGATGGCCGGGCGGCCGTTCGAATCCTTCTTCCCGGGCCTGGATCCCCGGCAATGGCCGCGCGATGCACTGTGTGCCTTGAAGGGCGGAAACGTGGCTCCCCGCACCGAAGTCCCCTATGAAAAACCGTCGGGCGAAAGGCTCTTCCTGGGATACTCCGTTTCCGTTCTGATGAACGGTGACAGGAAGTTCGCGGGTTGGGTGTTTGTTTTTCGAGATCTGACTCCCTTCAAAACCATGGAAGAACATTTGAAGAGGCTGGATCGAATGGCCTTTGCGGGTAAGATCGCCGCCGAGATCACCCACGAGATCAAGAACCCGCTGGCGGCGATGAGCGGCGCCGTGCAGATGCTGCGCATGGAACAGGACTGGAACCCCGCCCAGTCGAAGCTCATGGACATCATCCACAGGGAGATCGACCGTATCAACGAGCTGGTAACGGACTTTCTGTGGCTTGCAAGAGGGGCTCACGGGTCGGAAAAGGTCGAGAAGGTGGCTGCCTGCGGCATCATTCAGGAAGTCATCGAACTGCTGCGCGCCAGGAACTGTGTTTCGACATCGCACCGGATCGATACCGCTTTCCAGTCCTGTCCCGTTTTCTATATCGATCCCCACCACTTCAGGCAGATCCTCTGGAACCTGCTCACCAACGCACTGGAAGCCATGCCCGACGGCGGCGTACTCCTCATCACCGTATCGGCCGGCCAATGCGAATGCCGTATCGATATCCGAGATTTCGGTACGGGTATTGCGGAAGAACACCGGCTGCGGCTTTTCGAGCCCTTCTTCACAACGCGCGGGAACGGCACCGGGCTGGGGCTGAGCATTGTGTACCAGCTTGTGGAGCGTGCGGGGGGGCGCATTGAGGTGATACACCACGAGGAAGCCTCTGGTACGACCTTTTCACTTTTTTTCCCTTTTACCCCGACATTAACTCTTGCAAAGTAACCTCGAAGTGATTATAAGCACTCACTGAAGGCGAGTGCTAATAGGATTATCCAATCCTGTGGGATACCGCACGTGGGAACCAACATTCATTTTTCAAGGGAAAGGAGTCAGTCAATGAATCTCAGACCTCTCAATGATCGCGTGGTGGTCAAGCGCATCGAAGAAGAACAGAAGACCGCAGGTGGGATCATCATTCCGGACACCGCAAAGGAAAAGCCCATTCAGGGTGAAGTCGTTGCCGTGGGAAACGGCAAGGTGATGGAGGACGGCAGCAGGAGGCCCCTGGATGTCAAGGCAGGAGATCGGGTCCTTTTCGGCAAGTACGCCGGCACGGATATCAAAGTCGAGGGTGAAGAACTTCTCATTATGCGCGAAGACGACATACTCGCCATAGTCGAAAAATAACCAATCCCCGCGCAGTTCATCATGTCCAATACCCATGCAAGAATCTAGGAAAGGGAGGAATTCCTGATGGCGAAGCAATTGATTTATAATACGAAAGCTCGTGAGGCGCTGCTCAACGGAGTGAACATTCTCGCGGATGCGGTCAAGGTGACGCTGGGTCCTAAGGGCCGTAACGTGGTAATCGAAAAGACTTTCGGCGGCCCGACGGTCACCAAGGACGGCGTTACCGTTGCCAAGGAAATCGAACTGGAAGACAAGTTTGAAAACATGGGCGCGCAGATGGTGAAGGAAGTGGCCAGCAAGACCAGTGACGTTGCGGGTGACGGCACCACCACGGCGACCATTCTCGCCCAGTCCGTATATTTTGAAGGTTCGAAGCTTGTCGCTGCGGGCGCCAACCCCATGGCTCTCAAGCGCGGCATCGAGAAGGCTGCGGCGGCCGTGGTGGACGAACTGAAGAAAATCAGCAAGCCCACGAAAGACCAGAAGGAAATAGCCCAGGTGGGCACGATTTCGGCCAACAACGATCCCACCATCGGGAACATTATTGCGGAAGCCATGAACAAGGTGGGCAAGGAAGGCGTGATCACCGTCGAAGAAGCCAAGGGCATGGAAACCACGCTGGAAGTGGTCGAAGGCATGCAGTTCGATCGCGGTTACATCTCTCCCTACTTTGTCACCGACCCCGAAAAAATGGAGGTCCTGCTCAACGATCCTCTCATTCTCATCAACGAGAAGAAGATCAGCAACATGAAGGACCTGCTGCCCGTACTCGAACAGATCGCCAAGATGGGTAAGCCGCTGCTCATCATCGCTGAAGACGTGGAAGGTGAAGCCCTGGCCACCCTGGTGGTGAACAAGCTGCGCGGCACCCTGCATGTCTGTGCGGTCAAGGCTCCCGGTTTCGGCGACCGCCGCAAGGCTATGCTGGAAGATATCGCTGTCCTCACGGGCGGCCAGGTGATCAGCGAAGAGAAGGGGATCAAGCTTGAAACCGTCGGCCTGAACGACCTGGGGAGAGCCAAGACGATCCGGATCGACAAGGACAACACCACGATCGTTGACGGCGCTGGAGACCGGAAGGCCCTGGAAGGCCGGGTACGCCAGATCCGCACCCAGATCGAAGAGACCACCAGCGACTACGACCGCGAGAAGCTCCAGGAACGCCTTGCGAAGCTGGTCGGCGGTGTGGCTGTGATCAGTGTCGGCGCCGCTACCGAAACGGAAATGAAGGAAAAGAAGGCCCGCGTGGAAGACGCTCTGAACGCCACCCGTGCCGCCGTTGAAGAAGGCATCGTTCCGGGTGGGGGAGTCGCCTTCCTGCGCTGCATCCCCGTTCTGGACCAGCTGTCCCTCGAAGGCGACGAAAAGCTTGGCCTGAACATCGTGAAGCGCGCTCTCGAGGAACCCGCCCGCCAGATCGCCATCAATGCCGGCGAGGAAGGTTCTGTCGTGGTGCAGAAGGTGAAGGAAAAGGAAGGTTCGTTCGGCTTCAATGCTGAAACCGCCGAATTCTGCGACCTCATCGAGGCGGGCGTGATCGACCCCACCAAGGTTGCGCGCACCGCCCTGCTGAACGCGGCCAGCGTGTCCGCCCTCATGCTTACCACCGAATGCATGGTGGCCGAGATCCCGAAGGAAAAGGAAGCGGCTCCCGCAGGCATGGGCGGCATGCCTCCCGGAGGCGGGATGTACTAGAAGTTAAGCGTGATCAGGCCGTCGGCCGTGTGTCGGAACCGCTCCGGCGGTCGATCTCCAGTCGGCTGAATGGGCTGTCGAGTCGATAGTGACCCTCCGGCGTTCCCCGAATTCGGGGGACACGGAGGGTTTTTTTAATATCCTTGACTTGTCAATGGGGTGTGTTAAGTAAGTTTCGCCTGTCGATCCATGCCATCCCCAGGAAAAAGCAGCTCAGGAAATGGCAAAGAGCCTGGAAGCCAAGGTGGATGGAGCAAACCAATGCCGGGTGGAGAGATCTTTATTGCGTGATCTGCACCTGGACTGGATTCCCGCTTTTGCGGGAACGAGGTTGTGACGTCGAATGGCGTTGTGGTAGGCAATGGCGCTGTGATGCCATCGATCCTTTGCGTGAAAAGCACCGGAGATGGATGAACCGTAAAGATCTTATACGGGTCTTCGAACATCCTGAAAAGCTGGGCACCGAGGCTGTACGGTGCACGGATCGGCCGATCCCGGACTCGTTTGGATGACGGACTGCTGCAGATCCGGCGTCCTGCAGTCAGACCCGGTGCGGCGACACCTGGAACGGGACGGCCCGAAAGCGGCTTCAGTCATGGATTGGAGCCTGCGTCGACCGGTTAGGCTCCGGTTGCACAAGTTTTTCTTTGCGATTGTCTCAAGGGGGGAGCAGCAGCATGGACTACAAGAATACGTTGAACCTGCCTCAAACCGCGTTTCCCATGAAGGCGAGCCTTTCGAAGAAGGAGCCCGAGATCCTGGAGAAGTGGGAGAAGATGCGGCTTTATGATCAGCTCCGTGAACTGGGCAAGGACCGCCCCGCCTATATACTGCACGACGGCCCCCCCTACGCCAACGGCCACATTCACCTGGGTACGGCTCTGAACAAGATCCTGAAGGACATGATTGTCAAGAGTCGGCAGATGAGCGGTATGAACGCCGTGTATGTCCCCGGCTGGGACTGTCACGGGCTTCCCATCGAACACCAGGTGGACAAGGAACTGGGCGAGAAGAAAAAGAGCATGGCCCAGGTGGAGATTCGAAGGCACTGCCGACGCTATGCTGAACGATTTATCGACATCCAGCGCAATGAATTCAGGCGGCTGGGAGTGCTCGGCGAATGGGAAAATCCTTATCTTACCATGTCCTATGACTACGAGGCGAACATCGCGAGGGAACTTGGCCGCTTCTTTGAAAAGGGAGGCGTCATACGCAGCAAGAAGCCCATCTACTGGTGTTCGAGCTGCGGTACGGCGCTGGCCGAGGCCGAGGTGGAATATCACGATCATACGTCTCCGTCCATTTACGTAAAGTTTCCCATGCACCCGGACAGCCAGGCGAAGCTGCCCGATTTTTCGGGCAGGAACGTCCATGTGCTCATCTGGACGACCACTCCCTGGACCTTGCCCGCCAACCTGGCCATCAGCCTCCATCCGGACTTCACGTACGTGGCGGTTGCGGTGGGCAGCGAAATCTGGATCCTCGCCGAAGGACTCCTCGAAAACTGCATGAAGACCTTCGGAGTGCAGGAATACTCCGTCTTGCGCTCGATGCCGGCGTCCGAACTCAACGGCCTCAAGTGCCGGCATCCATTCATCGACCGTGATTCCCTGATCATTCTCGGCTCCCATGTAACTCTTGAAGCCGGCACCGGCTGCGTGCACACGGCTCCCGGTCATGGGCGCGAAGACTACGACATGGCCCTCGAGTACGGGCTGGACGTCTATTCTCCCGTGGACGACAACGGATGCTTTACCGCCGATGTGCCTTTCTTCGCCGGCCAGTTCGTATTCAAGGCCAACAGCAACATCAATGCCAGGCTGAGGGAGCTGGGAATGCTCCTTCTCGAAAAGAAAATCACTCACAGCTATCCTCATTGCTGGCGGTGCAAGAACCCGGTGATCTTTCGTGCCACCGAACAGTGGTTCATCTCCATGGACCGGAACGATCTGAGAAGAAAGGCCCTCGAATGGATCGACAGGGTGGAGTGGATTCCGGCCTGGGGGCGCGACCGCATCTACAACATGATTGCCAATCGCCCGGATTGGTGCATATCCAGGCAGCGTTCGTGGGGAGTCCCCATCACGGTGTTTACGTGCAAAGACTGCGGAACGCTGCTATCGAGCAGCGAGATTTTCGACCACGTCGTGTCGCTTTTCGAAAAGGAAGGAGCCGACTGCTGGTTCGAAAGAAGCGCGGAGGAACTGCTGCCCGCGGGAGTGTCCTGCCCGGGGTGTGGAGGCCGAAATGTTCAGAAGGAGATGGATATTCTCGATGTATGGTTCGACTCGGGGGTGTCCTGCGCGGCGGTTCTCGAAGCCAGACCCTACCTGAGGGCTCCCGCCGACCTCTATCTCGAAGGCAGCGATCAGCACCGGGGCTGGTTCCATTCGTCCCTCCTCACTTCCGTGGGCACCCGGGACAAGGCTCCCTACAAAACGGTGCTCACTCACGGATTTGTCGTGGACGGTCAGGGATACAAGATGTCCAAGTCCATGGGTAACGTGATCGCTCCCGAGGAGATCATCCGGCAGTACGGGGCGGAAATCCTGCGGCTGTGGGTGTCTGCCGAGGACTACCGGGACGATATCCGCATATCTCCGGACATCCTGAAACGACTGAGTGAAGCTTACCGGCGGATCCGCAACACGTGCCGTTTCCTGCTCGGAAACCTTTATGACTTCGACCCGTCCAGGGACGCCGTGCCCATCGAGCAGATGGACGAACTCGACCGGTTTGCCCTGCAGCAGCTCCAGGCTTTCATCCGAAAGGTGCGCCAGGCTTACGACCGCTTTGAATTCCATCGAGTCTACCATGCGTTTCACAACTACTGCGTGGTCGACCTCAGCGCCTTCTACCTCGATATCCTGAAGGACCGCCTCTATATTTCGACCAGGGACAGTCGGGATCGCCGTTCGGCCCAGACGGCCCTATACAGTATACTGACTTCCCTGTTGAAGCTCATGGCCCCCATTCTCTCCTTTACCGCCGATGAAGCCTGGGATCACCTTCCTTACCCACCGTCGGACAGTGTCCACAAGATGCAGTTCCCTGAAGTGGATCCGGCTCTGGGTGACGAGGTTTTGAACGCGCGGTGGCAGAAGATCCTGCTGCTTCGCGCAGAAGTGCAGCGAGTGCTCGAGGTCGCCCGCCAGGGAAAGATAATCGGTCATCCCCTGGATGCGCGGGTGAGGATAGGCCTGCCGGAGGACTGGGAGGCGGATTTTGCCGGCCAGGAGGAACTTTTGCGCACCGTTTTGATCGTTTCCCAGGTAGCCCTGGGTCGTGCGGCGGACATGCCCGATGCAACCGAAGGCGTGGATATTCCCGGCCTGCGGGTGGCCGTGGAACCCGCATCGGGAGGAAAGTGCGAGCGCTGCTGGGTGAAGACGGATACCGTAGGTCTGGTAGCCGATCATCCTGCCATCTGTGGAAGGTGTTATGAGA
>JABUEY010000029.1 GCA_013314815.1 Syntrophobacteraceae bacterium | reverse complement strand
GGCTGAAACCATCGCGGGCATTATAGCGGACGAGATGGCCCTCGGCGTGATCAACAAGAAGACCACCGCAGCCCGGCTGATTCCCGTTCCCGGCAAGGTTGCCGGCGAGAAGGCGAGCTTCGGCGGTCTGCTGGGGGAGGCCACGATCATTCACGTTCCGGGCGGCGATGGATCAAAGGGGTTCATCTCCCTTGGAGGCCGTATCCCCGCGCCTGTTCACAGCCTGATGAACTAACTGCCCGGCCGATCTCTCTTTTCCGTGGAGTCTACCTCTTCAATTCGGACTCGAGCTGGATAGGCTTGAACGAATAGGATATCCTTCCCGCATCGCTGCCCGCATCGAATGTCATCAGAATATCGACGGTATGGCCATTCCAGAAATACTTGTTTTCCGCCTGCTCCGGCTGAATGGGGTCTCCATGCCGCCGCGTCAGCGCCTTCTTCAATTCGGCAAGATTACCTGACGTCCTGAAGTAAATCATGGCGTTATAGAACCGATTCTTATAGAAGCCGTAGACAATCTTTTCCACCTCTACCTGTTCGAACGCCGTCTTGTCGGATGGGTTCTCGCAGAACTTGTAGTCTCCTTCCTCGGCCAGTACGTGGAGACCGGGCAGTTGATCGAGGGGAGTCCCCCATAGAACCCCTCTGAACTCATCGGGTTCTCGCGGGTTCGCGCCGGTATACATGTATACGCTGACGACAAGAATCGACATCAGCACCAGGGGGATTCCGATCTTCAGCCAGTACTTGTTCCCACTTTTCGTATTCATACAAGCTATCCTTTTCCTATGGCCGGAGGTTGCAGCCGGCACATCCGTTCGTCATTCCGTCGCCAGGGCTTCTCGAACAACCGCACGATCAACGGACCGGTTTGGAAAACCCTTCCGGTCCTCGATTTTCGAGTTCATACCTCGAGCCCAGGAGTCTCCTCTTCATCACCCAGTATGAGATGCCTCTGCAGAAACTCGAGAAGCCTTTTGCCGTCTTCGGTCGGGATCCACCCGACCCCTCCGCATTCGGGGCAATCGACGGTTTCTCCGTGGTTCTCAAATGAGAGCACTCCACATCCCCAGCATTTCCAGCATTTGACTTCCAGGTCCGGCAATCCCATCTTGTTTCTCCGCAGGAACTCAGCATATTCTTGCCCCGGTAGACCATCGTGCAGTCGATTGCACGAGCTCCGAGCCGTCTCGTCGGGAATTCAGAACTGGGCATGCCCGGGGCTTCTCGGGAAGGGGATCACTTCCCGGATGTTGGGCAGGCCTGTCACGAACTGAAGGAAGCGTTCGAGGCCCAATCCGAAACCCGCGTGTGGAACGGAACCGAACTGCCTCAATTCAACATACCAGCTGTAGTCATCCGGGGATATTCCCTTGAGACGCATCTGTTCGAGAAGCAGATCCAGGCGCTCCTCTCTCTGCGACCCTCCCACGATTTCACCGATCCCCGGAACCAGGATATCCATGGCTGCAACGGTATCGCCGTCGTCGTTCACCCGCATGTAAAAGGGTTTCAGGGACCTGGGAAAGTCAATGACGGCGGCGGGTTTCCTGAACACCTTTTCCGTCAGGTACCGTTCATGTTCCGCTTGCAGATCGTTCCCCCATTCCACGGGGTATGCAAAATCCTCCCCCGAATGCTTCAACAGGCGCACAGCCTCCGTGTAGGTGATGATCTCGAAAGCCGTCTCCACGACCCTTTCCAGCCTCTTTTCCAGGTCGGGATCGATGAAGCGCACAAAAAATGCCAGATCTTCCCGGCATTGGGAAAGAACCACTTCGATAAGCCGCTTGACCAGGCATTCCGCCATTGCCAGATCGTCCTCGAGGTCGCTGAAAGCCATTTCGGGTTCCACCATCCAGAACTCGGCCAGGTGCCTGCTGGTGTTGGAATTTTCCGCCCGGAAGGTGGGACCGAATGTGTATACGCGGCCGAGGGCCAGCGCATAGATCTCCGCCTGCAGCTGGCCGCTTACGGTCAGATAAGCCGCTTTGCCGAAAAAATCGTCCCGAAAAGGATCATCAGCCTGTCCCTCCACCACGGGGTGCCCGGGATCGAGGGTCGTTACGCGGAACGTCTCGCCCGCTCCCTCACAATCGCTTGCCGTAATGATGGGCGTGTGAATATAACAGAACCCGCGTTCCTGGAAGAACTGGTGAACGGCGTAGCTCAACCTGCTGCGAACCCGTGTGACGGCCCCGATGGTGTTGGTTCTCGGCCGAAGATGACCGATCTTGCGCAGGAACTCGAACGAGTGCCTTTTCTTCTGCAGGGGATACAAGGCGGGGTCGGAAAGCCCGTAGATCTTCAGCTGATCTGCATGCAGTTCGATGTTCTGGCCTTTTCCGGGAGAAGTTTGGAGCACACCCTTGACGCAGAGGCTGCATCCGTTGGTTACGGGATCGAGATGGCGTGTAAGTTCCGGGCGACTGAGTTCCACGATGACCTGGAGGTTCCTGAGACACGAACCGTCGTTGATTTCGACAAAACTGATTTCCGCTTTGGAATCCCGACGAGTGCGCACCCAGCCCTGCACCGTCACCGTCTTGCCCAGGAATTGGTCTTCGCGTTCGAATAGTTCGGCGATTCGTGACGATTTCTCCATCATGCGGCATGTTCTCCGGTTCGTTCCATATGAAGCTTCCGGCTGCAGAGTCCGGACTTCCACCGAGACCGTAACTTGACTGCAGATATACTAACAGCATCCGGGAAAGAGGGCAAAGGTGTGAAAGACGATCTCGATGAAAACGAGGCAAATATTCTCTTGCACAAAGTTTCGAAGCATTCTAAACGTTGCGCAAAGGGAAAAACGCGGGACCCGTTTGTTGTCGAGATCCTGCGCGTGCACCGCACCCGCCTTGCCTCCTGCTGCAGCGGTGAGTGCCGCAGTACGGTTTGGAGGCCGTTGCGCATTCTGTTGGAGGGGGGACCTGTTTGGATGCAGGCCACTGCATGTATAATCTTTTTTTGAACTCCCTGGGATATGGAGCGGTTCCGTACCTCTGGACGAAATTGAGGGACGATCCTGGTTTCTTCAGGGGAAGGCTTGGCTTTTTCGACGCCGGGTCTCCACGGCAGGGCAAACCCCGGATATGGTTTCACGCCGCGTCGGTGGGAGAAGTGACCGGTGCGATCCCCACCTGCCATGCCTTGAAGAATGAACTGCCCGGAGCCGCTGTCTGTCTCACCGTTGGGACCCCCCAGGGCTTTCGCTTCGCGAGAAGGCAGCTGCCACTCGATATCCAGGTGCTACCCTTTCCACTCGATTTCCCGTGGGTGTTGAAAAGAACCTTCCGAGTGATAAAGCCCGACCTTTATGCTGCTTTTGAAAGCGAGTTCTGGCCGAACCTTTTCCACCTGCTGAAAAGGAAGGGAGTACCCGCCATGCTGTTGAACGGACGCATCTCCGACCGGTCTGCGGCCGCGTACCGCGTATTGAGGCCGTTTTTCGAGCCCATTTTCAGGCAGTTCCAATGGCTGGCCATGCATGCAGAGACGGACAGGGTGAATGCGGTGAGCCTTGGAGCCCCTGCGGACAGGACCCTTGTCCTGGGAAGCTCCAAGTATGACGGACTTTCTTCCAGGGTGAATTCCGCCAGGGTCGATTACTGGCGAGAGAAGCTGAGGATCTCCCCGCACAGTCCCGCAGTGGTGGGAGGCAGTCTGCGGGGCATGGAATGCATCGAACTTCTGCGCGTTTTCAGGTCGCTGTATGCGTTGAATTCCGAAGCAGTGGGCATATTCGTCCCGAGGCACCTACATCGAATACCCGCCATGGTCGAGTGGCTGCAGGAGAGGGGCATTTCATATCATCTGCTTTCGAACCTCGAAAAAGGGAGCGAAGAAAGGCTTTCCCCGATTGTCCTGGTGGACCGGATAGGCATTCTGTTTGATCTGTACGGGTTGGGAAGCCTCGTCTTCTGCGGCGGGACTCTTGAACCCGTCGGCGGCCATAATATTCTGGAACCGGCAGCGTGGAAAAAGCCGGTTTTTTACGGTCCTTACTTGAAAAAAGTGGAGCACGAGCATAGAATTCTCCAGGCTTTCGGGGGAAGCTTTCCGGTAAGAGACGGTGAAGATCTGTTAGACCTTTGGAAATACTGGATCGTACATCTTCCGAAGCTGAACATCCATGGAGAAAACGCCGGAAGGGCTCTTGAATCCTTATCGGGGGCCGCATCGAGGCATGTTGCACTCATCATGAACACTCTCTCAGAAACAAGGTACCCGGCACTCACCCGACATGCATAAGCTTGAATCCATCCTCGAAGACTTCAGGGCAGGGGAAAAAGAACTGTCCGACGTCATGGAGTTCCTAAAAAAGCTTCCCTTCGAAGACCTTTCTTTCGCCAGGGTGGACCATCACAGGAGACTGCGCAGGGGATTCCCCGAAGTGATCTACGGCGAAGGCAAGACGCCGGAACAGATCGTCCGGATCATCCAGGCGATGGAGGCGGTCGGGACGAACGTGCTGGTCACACGCGTGTGCGAGGAAAGAGCGGAAAAGATCTTGACAGATGTACCGGGAATGGTCTACCACCCGGTGGCAAAATTGCTGTCTTTGCAGCAGGAATTCTCGCCCTGGCTGTCCGAGGGAACCATCCAGGTGATCTGCGCCGGGTCATCCGATGTGCCGGTCGCGGAAGAAGCCGCAATCACATGTGAATTCATGGGAAACAGGGTGGAACGCTTTTTCGACGTAGGAGTGGCGGGCCTGCATCGACTTCTCGGCATATTCGACCAGATGCAGCAAGCGACGGTTCACGTGGTGGTAGCCGGAATGGAGGGAGCCTTGCCGAGCGTGGTGGCGGGCCTCGTCAAAGGCCCCGTGATCGCGGTCCCCACCAGTGTGGGATATGGGGCAAGTTTCGGAGGAATCGCGGCCCTGCTCGGCATGCTGAATTCCTGCGCCCCCGGAGTCTCCGTGGTGAACATCGATAACGGTTTTGGAGCGGGTTACCTGGCGGGGATCATCAACCTGCAGTCGGCCTCCGGACGAAACTCGACTGCTCCCGTCAGGCAGCCGTCGGGTGGATAGCCGATGATACAGCTTCCTGGCTGTCAGGTCTGCATTGAAGCAGGTAAAGAAAGGAATCACAGTGGCAAGAGAGTATCGACCGAATGTCAGGGAGTCTGCCGTCATATCGAGGCTGGACCACGAAAAGGAATCGCAGCGGCAGAATGCCATGCATCTTCTGAGAGAGCACCTGGACGATCTCAGCGACCGCATCAGCATGAAACTCATCGAAGACCGGCTGGTGGAAACGACGAGCAAGCAGGAACTGGAGCAGCAAATCCTGTTTTCCCTGCAGACCCTGCTCACGGCCGAAGACTTCGACGTCCAGTTTCAGACGGCCAACCTTCGAACCCTGGTGCCCCGCCCTCATTTCGTCAGCCTCTGGGTTACCGCCTACATTATCGAGAAGCTCATCGATCACAAGTGCATCGTGGAGATTTATGGAACGGATGAGGACATCTATCGCTGCGTCAACAAGCAGGTGACAAGATACATTCCCATGTAGTCCAATCATGGTCCGGTTCCCGCGCCTCGAACCCGGACCGGGAATTCCCGGAACGAGAAGGTCTTTCGCCGGCTGGCGCAGGGTTTTCAAAAACCTCAGCCGGGGCTGCCTTTCCCGGGTTCAACCCCCATCCCCTGTTTTCCCGCCTCAGGTTGGAATCCTTCTCCGGTTTCCCCTGATCCAAAGGGAACTCTCCCCAACGCCAGGTCCTTCAGGTGCCTCAAATCCTCCCATGTAAAATCCGTTCGACGGCATGCAAAGAAGGTGTTGTTGTGATAAAGGGGTTCGTTCTCGATATCGAATGCGGAGCTTGCGACGGCTTCCCGCCACATGAGGGTTCCGGGCACCGGCGAGTATTCGGCCAGATGAGGCCGGATCCCCAGCCTTTTTACCAGGCGGATCGAATCGGCCACATCTTCCGGGCGTTGACCTGGAACACCACACAGAAGATATGCCCCGATCCGTCCGGCAGGGAAACCGGCCGAAAGCAGGTTGTCCACCGCTCTCACAAACATCTGCGTTTCCACCTTTCCTCCCCACTCCTTCTGCCTGTCCTGCCGGGTGGTTTCAAGACCGAGGCGGATCGTCGTGAATCCGGCGGCACGGAGCAGCGCGCACCATTCTGTATCGAGAGCCCTCACGTGAAGGGCATTGGGAGTATGAAACCTGATTGGCCGCTCCTCCTTGACGAGGCGATACAGAACAGGTTTGAGGTTCGTTTCGGCATGGAGGAGAAGAGCATCGTCATAGAAGGCAAAATCGCGTATCATGCCGCCTTCGCACAGCGCGGTGATCTCCTGGTAAACGGATTCGGCACCGCGCTTTGCCCATTCCGGGTTCAGCACGGCTGAGGCACAGTAGGGGCACCTGTAGGGGCATCCCAGGCCTGTAAGAAGGGGAGCATAGTCCAGCCTCGGCAGCAGTTCGAGAGCCGGTCCCGGCCAGGCTTCAAATCTGCTCCATCGCCGAGCGTTTTTCAGTCTGAATCCCGTTGCCGCCTCGATCCGCTGCGGAAGGAAAGCCGTCGGGCAGGTGACGATCTCGTCGGCGCCACTCTTTTGCGCGGCATGGGACGAACACAACCTGGCGTAGATGCCTCCAAGCCAGACGGGAACATCCGGGAAAGCTTCCTTCAGAACGGCGATAGTTTCGACAACACCCGGATACCAGTACGTCATGGCGGACGTGACCCAGACGAGATCAGGACGGGGCAGAGCCCGCAGTTGCCCGGTGAAGCTTTCCGGATGTATGCCGTGGCGGTAGTAACGCCTCGGAACCCCGGCGAAGGCCTCGGGTTTGTCCATGCGCATCTTCGAATACTTACCCGTCCCGAATTCTCCCGACTTCGAAGGCAAAACACCCGGCTGCCGATTTGTGAAGGAATCATGACGATCCAGGCAATCGATGAAGGCCACCCCGCAGCCACCGTCTTTCAGCAGTGCGCCGAGCAGAAGAAGCCCCATCGGTTTCGCCCACAGGTCGTGCGCGGCGAAATCCGTGATCCAGGGATTCACCAGAAGAATGAACGGTACTTTTGACATATTACCCGGCGATGAGATATGAAGGGGAAGACAAGCCGCGACATTCCCGGCTCCCCGCTCGTCCATCGCACACCAGGAGAGTCAGGAGAAGCCTTGTGCCGGGTCTTTATACCCTTTTCCGTCTTCCCGGTCAAATGAACGCCTCAACCACACTCTGCAACGACCCGGGAAGGCGAAAAACGTGCCGGGAGGTTTCCGCCCCGGTGAATTCCGGAGAATCGCAGATGCGAGCTGTCGTACAGAGGGTGCTCGAAGCGGCTGTAAAGATCGGCGAAGAAGACGTTGAAGTGGGAAGGATCGGAAGAGGCATCCTGGTTTTTCTTGGAGTGGGCCCTGACGACACGATGGAAGATGTTTACTACCTGGCTGAAAAGACAGTGAATTTGAGGATTTTCCCCGACGAGATGGACAAGATGAATCTTTCCGTGCTGGACATCGGCGGCGGAGTTCTGATCATTTCCCAGTTCACCCTGTTCGGGGACTGCCGCAAGGGCAGAAGACCTTCCTATGCCGGGGCGGCTCCTCCCGACCTGGCGGAGGCTCTTTACGAGGCATTTGTGCTGGAGGTTCGCAAGCACACGCCCCTGACGGCAACCGGCAGATTCCAAAAGACGATGCGCGTGCACCTGGTCAATGACGGTCCGGTCACCCTGCTGCTGGACAGCCGCAGGCAGTTCTGAACGTCGGGCCGCGATGCCCGGGCGCAATTCCGATGGAACTCCGGGGTGCAGGGTTTGAAGGTGCGGGCGTTCGCTCACAGGAAGCCGATGGGGAGGGCAGCACATTGACCGACACAAGGACATCCCCCGTGGCACTCGAAGGAGTGCCTCCCTGCGAGATCTCCGTGGACGCGGAAGGCAACTGGTATTTCGAGGGAAACGAGATCACGAGAACGGACATTCTTCGGACCCTGCTGGAAAGCGTGATCGTACTGAAGGAAAACACCTATGGACTCGAATGGGAAGGGAAACTCTGCCTTCTCGATACGGAAGACACTCCTTTTGTGGTCTCGAGGGTCGACAGGAAGGTGGATGCTTCGGGAGAGGTCATCCTGCTGACTTTGAAGCACCTGCCCGGCGAAGAGGCCCTCGATCCCTCGACTCTTCACGTAAACAGGGATAACGTCCTGTATTGCCGTATCCGGGAAGGGCGATTCACCGCCCGCTTCCTGCGGCCTGCCTACTATCAGCTGGCGGAACGGATCGAGGAAGAGGCGGGTGAAGAGAAATTCTACCTGGAGCTGAACGGGATCAGGCACTATATCGACATGCCCGACCCGTTGGCTGACTGATCGGGGACACCCCGCGCTGAGTTCATTCCCGCAGCCGTTAGACCTTGTAAAAGGCCTTCTGGTTGGCTCCGCACACCGGGCAGGTGTCGGGAGGTTCCTTGCCCACGGTGTATCCACAGATCTTGCAGATGAAGTAGTCCTGGACAGGAAACTTATCGGGGTCTTCCAGTGCCTTCTTGTAGAGTTCGGCGTGAATCTTCTCCACTTCGTTGGCGTGGTGGAAGCTGATCTCAGCCGACTTCTGCCCTTCTTCTTTTGCGGCGGCAATCATCTCGGGATACATGTTCTTGAATTCATGAATTTCACCGGAAAGCGCTTCCTGAAGGTTTTCGCGGGTGGACTTCACTCCCCCTGAAACTCGAAGGTGCTTGTGAGCATGGACGGTTTCCGCTTCCGCTACAGCTCGAAAAAGCTTGGCCACTCCGTGCAGAAATTCGTCCTCCGCCCTCTGAGCAAAGGCCAGGTATTTGCGGTTTGCCTGGGATTCCCCCGCAAAAGCTTCCTTCAGGTTCTTCTCGGTCTTCGACATCTTCTTCTCCTTTCTCCATACTTTTGATTTCATGGTTTTCGGGCTGCATGATCACCGCAATGATAACGATGATTCCCGGTGACGGATTTGTTGCTTCGATCGATGTGCGCATTAAACCAGGCAAAACCCGGTTTTACAGTAGTTGCAATGTAAGAAATGAAGGTGAGAAAGTCAATCGACGCACATTTTTGGTTGTTGGCGGACCGCCTGATAAGGTAATCTCAGCCAGTCAAAGTTGAGCAACTGCCCCTCTTGGCTTCAGCGCAGAGCGGAACCTCAGCCGATACCTGTCAGCCCTCCTTCTCCAGCCGCGACGAGGGGACATTTACGATACCCCGGTTGAACCACACTTGCAGGCAGTTCCCCTGCCGGAAGGCGGGGATTCATGGCGGGATGTTGTAATTCCAACTTTTTCAGCCACAATGAGGAGGCGACATGAGTACACCGTTTCAAGCAGGAATGAGTCGAGAACTGAAAATCAAGTCGAGGCCCGAGGATTCCGCTCAGAGATTCTATCCGAACCTGCCCGACGTCTTTGCCACCCCGATGCTGGGAGGGCTCATGGAAAGGGTATCCGCCGAACTCATCAACGAACATCTGGAGCCCGGGCAGCAGTCCGTAGGAATTTCCATGAATCTGCAGCACTCCGCCGCGACTCCCCTGGGCATGGAGATTCGAGTCAGGACTGAAATCACCGCGGTCGAGGGGCGCAAGCTGACTTTCAGGCTGGAAGCCTTCGATGAAGTGGAAAAGATCGGCGAAGCCACTCACGAACGCTTTATCATCCAGGCCGACAAGTTCAATGCCAGGGTGGCCGAAAAGGCCCGAAAAGCGGCCGGTAAGGGCTGATACCGGCCCTGGATAGGCGGCGCGGGAGGCGGATTTGATCGAAGACCCCTGTCCTGAGGGAGGTCATTATGGCGTTGAGTGATTTGTGGTCGTTTTTTCATCCATCGAGTGTGGCGGTTATCGGGGCATCCGACAGCGAGGAAAAGCTCGGGCACACGATTCTGAAGAACTTGGTCGAGGGCGGATTTCCAGGCGCTCTTTATCCCATCAATCCCAAGAGTGAACGGATCCTGGGGCTGACCTGCTTCAAGAACGTGAAAGACATTCCCGACGAGGTCGACCTTGCGGTGCTGATCATCCCGGCCCGCTTCGTTCCCCAGGCTGTGAGGGACTGCGGGGAAAAGGGGGTCAAAGGCGCGGTTATTGTGTCGGGGGGATTCAGCGAAGCGGGGGCCGAGGGGGAGGAGCTTCAGAAAAATGTCGTCAGTGTGGCATCGGAATACGGAGTCCGGATCATCGGTCCCAACTGCCAGGGTGTGAACAATCCTCATCATCCCATGTGCGCCTCGTGGCCTCTCCTCACTCGAAAAGGGCGGGTGGCGGTGATCAGCCAGAGCGGGACGGTAGGGGCAGCCATGATGGACTGGTTTTCCATCGAGGAACTGGGGCTGTCGAGCTTCGTCAGCCTGGGCAACCGCGCCGACGTCGACGAAATAGACCTGATCGAATACTTCGAGAAAGACCCTGCCACGGCGGTCATCGCTGCCTACGTCGAAGGCATAAAGGACCCGCTGCGATTTCAGAAAGTGCTGCAAACCCTTTCCAAGCCCCTGGTGGTTCTCAAGTCGGGGCGTACACCGGGGGGGCGGGTCGCCGCCGAATCCCACACCAAGTCGCTGGCCGGCGCGGACGCCATTTATTCCTCTCTTTTCAAACGCCACGGCGTCTGCCGGGCGGAAACCATCGAGGAGTTCTTCGATTTTGCCAAAGCCTTCGCGTACCTCGAACCTCCTTCGGGGAACAGGATCCTTTTTATCACCACCTCGGGAGGCGCGGCCATTCTTGCCACGGACGCAGCTGAACAGGAAGGACTCGATGTCTCCGCACTTCCCCGGGAACTGGCCGACGAACTCGAAGGCATCATTCCACCCCACGCCATCAAATCCAATCCACTGGATCTCACGGGCGATGCCAATGCCAAGATGTTCCAGGAAGTCATCCAGAGGTCGCGATCCTACTACGACACTCTGGGAGTCATCTTTGGAGATCCCATTCTAAACGCCTCGGAAGTGGTCACCGCAGGCGCCAACGAACTCGTCATATTCCTTGGCGGGGCGGAAGTGGAACGGTCGGAAAAGATCAAGATGCATCAGAAGGGAATCCCCGTATTCCCCACTCCCGAACGAGGCATCAGGGCCCTGGCGCAGCTCCTGCCTCAGAAAAAGAAGGCCCCCAGAGCTCGACACACCTTCCCGTCCTCCACCGGCCGGACTCAGCTAAGCCTGTTTCAAAGCCTCGAGTTCCTCGATTCCAGGGGCTTTGACTGCATCATCAGCCGGTTTGCGGACAGTCCGGGGAAAGCCGTTCATGAAGCGCACCGCATGGGATTTCCGGTGGCTCTGAAGATCAACTCTCCCGACATCCTGCACAAATCGGATTGCGGGGGAGTCAGGCTCAACGTTCAGTCTGCAGCGGAACTGAGAATCGCCTATGCTCAAATGATGGAGCGGGTCAGGCAACATCATCCAGATGCCGCCATATCCGGCCTCGTGGTGAGCGCCATGGCTTCTCCCGGCCTCGAACTGATTCTCGGCATGAACCGGGATCCCCAGTTCGGTCCGATCATTATTTTCGGACTTGGAGGCATCACCGTCGAACTCCTGCGGGACGTTTCCATGCGGCTGCTGCCCCTTGACCGCGAAGAAGCATTGGAAATGATTCACGAAATCAGGGGAGCACCACTGCTGAAAGGATTCCGCGGGCAGAAGCCGGTCGATGAAAACGCCCTGGTGGACGGACTTCTCAAGCTTGCACGCATTGCCGAAGAACATGAAGACATCGTGGAGATCGACCTGAACCCGGTGTTCGCCTACTCTGAAGGCATGGTCGTGGTGGACGCCAGGATCATCAAGGCTTGAAAGAAACAACCTGCCTCGCCCTGGCGACACTCCGGACATGCCGTATCCCGGACGACACGGCATGCTCCGGCCTCCCTTCGATCCCGTGAAGGATGCGCCTCCAGAATGCAGGCTCAGCCGCGCAGTGAATCGAGCTTTTTCAAGTCGCTTTCAGGAAGAGGACTTATGGCGCGGCCTGCCAGCAGATGCGCGTAGTAGAGGGTGTGGGCCGCGTGCTCCAGCTTTTCGAGGCGCATGTAGGCTTCCCGGATGTCCTTACCGAAAGTCAGGGAGCCGTGGCGTTCGAGGAGCATCGCCTGGTGGTTTTCGAGGAAAGGTTCGATGGATGCCGGGACCTCCCCGGTGGATGGAGTGGCGTAGGGAGCGGTCGGGACGGAGCCGATGGACAGCCAGACTTCCGGCAGGGCGCCCGAGACGAAAGGCATGCCCGCAACGGTGAAGGCGGTCAACATGGGAGGATGCGCATGAACGACGGCTTCCACGTCGCTGCGCACCCCGTACACGCAAAGATGCATCCTGATTTCACTCGACGGTTTCCCTCGCCCTTCGACCACCCGCCCCTGCATGTCCACCCGCAGCAGGTCCTCGGCTTCGAGTTCCCCTTTGGGTCTGCCGCCGGGAGTGATGAGAATGGCGTTTCCATCCAGCCTGCAGCTCACATTGCCGTCTGAAGCGGCAATGAAACCCTTCTGCTGAATTCTTCTGCAAATCTCGATGACCTCTTTTCTGAGCCTCTCTTCGCTGCTCACAACACACCCCCCTCTCACTCCATGCCTCGTGAATTGTCCCGAATCCTGATCGGCACCCTCGAAAGCATCCTTCAATCGCCCCGCATGCCAGGGCTTATCCTCACTTTTTGCCTTGTAAACTCTTACCAATCATTTCTATATTACTTAATTCGCGGAATCCAGCATACAGTACAGGAGAACGTGACGACCCGTGTACGTCCGGGTGGATCGAAGTGTGGAGTGCAACCCCCGAGGCAAGTCCGGCGAATCATTCGACAAGGCGCTGGGATTCACGTTCTTCACTCTTGCGGACATCAAATTCGCTCTTTAACGGGAGTATCGGAATCGATGATCAAGTGGTTCAAACGAAAGAAACCGGAACAAACCCTTACGGAAACAGGTATGCCTCAAGTTCCTGAAGAGTCTTCCGCCGGGGAACTCGAGTCAGAAACCGTCGCGGGATTCACACCTCCGGATCCCGAACCCTTTGAATCCGGCGTGCGGGAGGATTCAGTGTTCGAGAACACCGAAGTCCCTGTCGAAGATCCCCTCCCCGCAGGCGGTGAAGATGCAGCGGAACCGGAAAGCCCCGGGGAGAAGGGCGGTTTCTTCAAGAAACTGAGAGAGCGGCTGCACAAGACCCGGGAACAGCTGGTCAGCCGGGTGGATCGCCTCGTCCTGGGAAAGAAGAAAATCGACATGGATCTCCTCGATGAACTCGAAGAGATCCTCATCACTTCCGACCTGGGAGTTCGGACCACACAGGTGCTGCTCGAAAAAGTGAGCGAAAAGGTCAGGAGGCAGGAACTGAGTGATCCGGAGAAGCTGCGGGAACAGCTCCGAGAGGAAATCGCCCGCATCCTTGCCGTGCCTTCTGAACCCTGGGATTTCCGAGCGAATCACCCTTTTGTCATGATGATGGTGGGAGTCAACGGGGTGGGGAAAACGACGACCATCGGCAAGCTGGCCTACCAGCTGAAGAAGGAAGGGTATAAAGTGATGCTGGTCGCCGCCGACACCTTTCGTGCCGCCGCCGTGGAACAGCTCACTCTTTGGGGAGAGCGTGTGGATGTCCCCGTTGTCCGCCAGAAAAGCGGTTCCGACCCATCCGCGGTGGCCTTCGACGCCATGGACGCTGCCGTGGCCCGTGATGTGGACATTGTAATCGTCGATACAGCAGGCCGTATGCACACCAAGGTGAATCTCATGGAGGAACTGAAAAAGGTCCAACGGGTCATCAACAGGAAACTGCCCTCGGCCCCTCATGAAATCATCCTGGTTCTCGATGCGTCCACGGGCCAGAACGCGGTATCCCAGGCTCGCATGTTCAAAAACGAGATCGGAGTGACCGGCCTGATCATGACCAAACTCGACGGAACGGCCAAGGGTGGAATCATCGTGGCGATATGCGATGAACTGCAGCTGCCCGTCCGATATATCGGGATCGGCGAAAGCCCCGGGGATCTGCGCCCGTTCGACGCCGACGAATTCACCCGGGCACTGTTCTAGGGGCCTGGAACCCGGAAGCCCTCCTCTTTCCTACCTGGTGTGGCCGGGCAACTCGATGGTCGTACAGCTGTTGCCCGGTCCGCAGCTCCTGGTTGTGGCGCTGGGACCGGCAGCCGCCGCGGAAGATGACGCCGATTCCCCCATGGCATAATTCACCTGGCTCATCACCCGCTCCATCTCATCTCCTCCACACTGCCGGCATACCATCTCCATCTGCTCGGAAGAACGCGTGAGCAGAAACTCCTGAATCTGCCCGCATCCCGTACAGCGAAATTCGTATATGGGCATGACTTCTCCTCTGCTGTTGCACGTGCTTTTCAAAGGCCTGGCGGATATGTAACAAATGGCGCCGGGTCTGTCAATCGGGCTCGCCCCCCCGGAACACCGGGACCGCGGCGCCTGCTTCAGGAGCGGACTCCTCCTCGTGTGCATAAGGAAACAGTTTCAAGTAATGGGAAGGAGCTTGGAGCGTAACGTTGACAGAGCAAGGTCTTCCACGAGGAGCACCGACCTGTGGACGGCGGCTGTGCGGGAATCGACGCACGAGACGCACAAGAGGTTTATCTTGCGGGTATAATCGGATACTATAGAAACTCGATTATTGTGCTGTTCTGTTTTTACCCATGGATGAAACCCTTTTCCCCCTGAGTGGAGAATCCGAGTCCCGATGATGCCTTCCAAGCAGAATCTAGACCATACGGTCATCGACAGCCATCCCTCCGACTGGGATACGGAGGCGCTCAAGCGCAACTGTTCCCGCTTTCTGGCCTCCCTGAAGGAGGAAAACGAAACGTCCGTACCTCTCAAGCGACTGCAGTACCAGATGGAAGAGAATGCGGTTTACCAGGAGATCTTGAAGCGATGGGATGCCTTGAACGGCTCACAACGCATAGATTCATGGCGAAGACTTCTGGATATCGGCGAGAAGGTAATGGGGGATGTCCTTCCGGTCTGCGTGCAGTGCGGAGACTGCTGCCGGGAAGGAAGCCCCACCCTTCAGCTCGAAGACCTCGAGCTGCTTCGCCACGGCAGGATCCCCTGGCATCAGTTGTTTACCATCAGGCGCGGAGAACCGGTCCATTCGCCCTTCGAGAAAGAACTCTTCTTTCTGCTCGATGAACGGATCAAGATCCGCGAAAAGGCGGGAACAAGGGATTGCGTTTTCTTCAACGGCGAAACAAACCTCTGCTCCATCTATGTCGACCGCCCCATACAATGCCGGGCACAGGCGTGCTGGGACCCTGAACCCGCCAGGGAACTGGCGAAGCTTCCTTATCTAACCCGAAGCGACATCTTCGAAGGAATCGATCTGCTGCTGGAAATGATGGGCGAGCACGGAAGGCGATGTTCTTTCGAATCGTTTCGGCAGGCCTTTCAACACCTCGAAGAAACAAAAGGGGAAAGCGTCGACGAAGTCCTGGAGATGCTGAGCTATGAAGACCATTTCCGGCATTTTCTGGCGGAAAAACTGAACATCCCGGACAACCTGCTCGACCTGGTCTTCGGAAGAAGCTTCTCCGACCTGATCGTGATTTTCGGATTCAAGATCATCGAAGAACCCGGTGGAACCCGCGTCCTGGTTCCCGATCGATCCTGATTCGCGTCAATCGAAACCGCTTCGCCTGCTTTATTGTCCCTTTTCGGAATGCACCCATGTTCCGATGCCGGAGTACTCCCGGACGACGGCTCTGAGTTCTCTGCGCTGGAACAGGTACCGTTCCTTCATTGCGCGCAGCCACTGGGCATGGCGCCTGACAGCATCGAGGGTGAGGAACAGGGGGTGATCGTCCGCCGCGGTTCGGAAGCATATCTCTCCCCCCGTCACTTCATAGTCTCCCGCACTGCTGCAAAGCATGCAACGCACCCTGCCTCCACCCAGAAACCGAAAGGTATCGCCTCCACACACAGGACAAGAGGGGGAACCAGGCATGTGCCTCTCGTCCGGAGATTCCAGGGCCGCGGCCATTTGCGCGGCTGTGTCCGCGGCGTTTTCGCCCAGCAGGACCTCCCCCGGAAGCGCCCCGTAAATCACCGCCGATGCTCGAAGGTCACCCAGAGCCAGCCTGATGAAGCTTTCCACCGACAGCTTCGTGTAGCCTTCCTTTCCCTCGATGCCGGCAACGGCCACACCTGCCGCAGGCTTCCCCCACAGCCGATCGACGTGGGCGTAGAAGCTCAAACCTCGATCCAAAAAACGCTTGAGGCTCGAATTGGCACCGAGAAGATACGCTGGAGCCGCCACGACCCAGGCGTCTGCTTCCACAAAGGCCTGCAGGGCCATGTTGAAGTCGTCATCCTGAACGCATTTCATCGGTTCGAACAAACATGCATAGCATGCCCTGCATGGGCGGATATCCAGTTCGGGCAGCCTCATCAGCCTCAGTTGCCAGGGGCCCCTGAGCCGCCGAAAGACCGCCTTTACGAAGACTTCGCAATTGCCCTGTTTTCTGGGTGAACCGATGATTCCGAGCAGAGTCTTTTCCACCGCGGTTTGTCCTCCATCCATGCCGGGGCATGCCGTTCAGGTGTCACCAAATGTTCCAAAAATGAAAAAGCTAACCGGAGGGGCTAGGGCCGGTTAGCTTTTGAGGAGGAAAGAGTTGGTTTCTCTTGCAGTGTTTCTTGATGTGCAATACCAATGCCAAAATCACTCCGACTGGTTCTCTTTTTGTTTTGTCTGCGATCAGTGCGGCATTCGCATCCAGACGGCATGGAAGACCGGCTTCCTGGACTCGATGCTTTGGCGCCTCAATCCCGCCAAACCCGGATAATCGCGCCACAATCACGCCTCAATCGTGCCATGTTTCAGAGGCAGGCTGATCCGGGGCTGGTTCAATTTACGGGTTCGGGTCTTCAGGAGCCAGGGCCTTCTCGAGCTCAGAGACGTCCGTAATGGGTTGCCTGCATGCAAAGCCTTCACAGATGTAGGCGGCCGGTCCGCCGTCGGACGGGTGGAGAGGCTGGACGAATTTGCAAATCCTGCCCAGGCGTTCGCCTTCCGCTCCTTCGTCCTTGAAAAGGAGAACCTGGTTGGGGTGGAAGGTCTTGTGCACCATTTCCAGCATATACCGGGTTTCTTCAAGGCGGGAATCTCCACAAATCACGATCTCCCGCCCGGGACCCAAGGCAAAATCCACTGCGTTGAGGAACTGAGTATAGGCGGAAGGATACTCGGCAACCATGCCCGAGAAGGCTTCCATCAGGCGTCCCGCATTCTGTTCAAACGCGGGGTTTCCCGTCATCCGGCCAAGGCGCAGGAGGTTCAGCGCGCCGACGGAGTTGCTCGAAGGGACGGCTCCGTCATAGATTTCCTTGTCTCTTACAATGAGACTTTCTCCGTCTTTGGGCGTGTAGAAGAAGCCTCCGTCTTCGTCGTCCCAGAAGAGATCGAGCATGGTGTCCTGGAGAGCCAAAGCCTGTTCGAGCCAGCCGACGTCGAAGGTGGATTCGTACAGTTCGATGAGTCCCCAGATCAGGAACGCATAGTCGTCGGCATAGCCCGGATGGGCGGTTTCTGCGTGCCTGTAGCGCCGGCTGAGCCTCCCCGACGGGCCTTTCAGGTTTTCCAGGATGAACGCGGCCGCCCGTGAAGCTGCGCGAACGTACCGCGGATTGCGCAGCGCCTGAAACCCTTTGGCCAGGGCGGCAATCATGAGGCCATTCCAGGAGGTCAGGATCTTGTCGTCCTTAAGGGGAGGGATACGCTTCGTGCGTGCGGAGAAAAGCTTTTTTCTTGCGGAATCGAGGGATACCCTGAGCCGCGCCGCATCGAGGCCCAGCCGGTCGGCCATGAACGCCAGTGGGCGGGGGACGTGAGGTATGCTGAACCCGTCTTCGAAGTTGCCTGGGGAGCCGATGTCGTAAAAGCGGCAGAAGATGTCGCCATCCTCCTCGCCGAGAACCTGTCTTACCTGCTCCGGAGTCCAGACGTAAAAGAGTCCTTCTCTGCCTTCGCTGTCGGCATCTTCAGCGGAATAGAAGCCTCCCCCGGCATCCTGCATATCCCGCAGGACGTATTCGAAGATTTCACCCGCCACATCGGCGTAAACAGCCTTTCCGGTCACCTGAAAGGCTTCCGTGTAAGCGACGGCGAGCATGGCCTGGTCGTAGAGCATCTTTTCAAAATGGGGAACAAGCCACCTCCGGTCGACGGAATACCTGTGAAATCCGAAGCCCACGTGATCGAAGATTCCTCCATCCCGCATGGCATCGAGGGTCTTTTCGACCATGAAAAGCGCGTCCGTCCCCGGGTCCCTCCAATGCCACCTCAAGAGAAAGGTCAGGTGGTGAGGGGTGGGGAATTTCGGAGCCGTTCCGAAGCCGCCCCATTTGGCGTCGTAGGACTGCCTCAACTGGCGCCACGCTGTCCCGAGCATCTCGACACCCGGAACACCCGCCGATGATGCCGGACCGCCGGGCTGGATCGCCCTGGCAATCTCGTTGCCCGCCGTTTGAAGGCGTTCACGGTCGTTCCTCCACAATTCGGCCACCTGCCGGGCGATATCCATAAAACCCGGCATGCCCATGCGGGCGGACTTGGGAAAGTAGCTGCCTGCGTAGAAAGCCTTCCCGTCGGGGGTCATAAAGATGGACAGCGGCCATCCGCCCCTTCCGGTCAGAACCTGGCAGACCGTCATGTAGACCCGGTCCACATCGGGCCTTTCCTCGCGGTCCACCTTGACGGAGATGAAATGTTCGTTCAGAAGATCCGCGACTTCCCGGTCTTCGAAGGATTCGCGCTCCATCACATGACACCAGTGACAGGTCGCATATCCAATGGACAGGAACACCGGCTTGTTTTCCTCCGCCGCCCTGGCAAACGCTTCCTCTCCCCAGGGGAACCAGTCCACGGGGTTCTGGGCATGCTGCTGAAGATAGGGACTTTTCTCCCTTTCCAGGCGATTGGGCATCTTGTCTCCCTGCGAAAGATTTGAAGGATGCAGCTTATTCAGGATGATCGAGGGGGAACGGAAACCGCTCCCCCCGCGCCGAATTTCAGCCGGGGAAGGAAGTCAGAAGGATTCAGAGAAACCGCAGCAGACCGGAACAATGACCATGATGACCCTTATTTTATCGTGGCACTTGGGCTCCCGCCGACGCGGACAGGGAGCATTTGGAAAAATCGACTTCCTTCCTGCATCCCGGGCAGGTATGAGGTCTGTTGAATTCATCGGAGAAGATTTCAAGGACCTTACCGCATTCCGGGCACTTGCATTCGAAGGAGCTGAGGTGTTTGAAGCTTTCGAATCCCGGACAGTGTCGAGGTGTCTTCATGACTTCCCTCCTTCATGATCTGATGGATGTATAACCTCCAAGCTATCCGGGCCGGAACGGTCGGCTTCCGGCCCGTCGACAGTTGCCGGGCCGAGGCTATTCTTCCTCGACCACCAGCTTCCCTTTGTGCTTCGTGCCACAGCTCGGACACAGAATTTCAATCTCCTCCTCGGAACCGATGTACTTCTCTTTCATGGCATCCGAAGGGACAAAGGAAACATCACCACATGCGCATTGCGGGCATTCTCCTCTCACGAGATGCCTTTTCTTCTTCTTCTCCATTCGCCACTCCTTGAGACTTTGAATCCCACCTTCCACCTTCACCACGGCATGTGCAGCCGTGGCCGCAACTGTCCCGCAGAAAACACTTCACCCTCCGGCCTCCCTCGATTCATACTGAAACTGAATTCGAGGCGGTGCACCTGACGGGCCGACTGCCGGCACTCCCAGCCATCACGGCAACAGAAGACGACGGCGCCGGCTTACTTGAGACTGTCGAGTTCCTGCATCAGGACTTCGAGTTTTGGCCTTTCATTGATGTTGTGCACATCAATATACCGGATCATTCCCTGCTTATCGACGACAAACAGGGCCCTTTCGGTAGTGCCGTCCGAACGCAGTACGCCGTATTTGCGGGCCACCGCGCCGTGAGGCCAGAAATCCGACAGCACCGGGAACCATACTCCTCCCATTTCCTCGGTCCACGCATACAAGGTGGGGATGTTGTCCACGGTGATGCCGAGCATGACCGTATCCCGCTCATCGAACATGCTCTTGACCACATTATAGCCCGGCCATTGATCGGAACATACAGGAGTCCACGCTGCGGGCACAAACGAGATCACGACATTCTTCGTGCCCAGAAACCGGCTTAACGATACGCTTTCACCCGAAATGGACGGGAGTGTAAAATCGGGGGCCTTGTCTCCCGGCTTGAGTTCGGTTCGACTGTCCACGGGAGGCATCTCCCCCGTGGAAAAGATCTTCCCTCTGAACTGCTCGGATGCAGCCGGCAATGGAGTCCGCATGGACAAGAGACAACCCACACAAATCGTGAGGACAATCAAATACGATATCCGCCTGGACATGGATCAAGCTCCCTTTCTCGGTCCCGACTTCCTGGAGATCGACTCGAGGAATTGTCTGGGGTCCCCGAAACTTCCCACTCGAGAATAAATCACCTTGTGCGAACCGCTCCCCTTGAGATTCACAACGATAAAATAAGGCGTTCTCACATCCCCCAAAGCCTTGTGCAAAGAAAACTCCGGATCGGGGAACAGGGGGAATGCTATCCCGTAAAGGTTTCTGAAGGCATTCACCTCGAACTGAGAATTCCCTGCCCCAATACCGATCATCTTGATCTTGTTCCTGAGGTCCGGACGACTCAGAATCATCTGGTGGAGTTCATTCACGACCGGAGCCTCTTTTTGGCAGTATGGACAGTACATGCTGAAGATCTCGATGATCAACGTATCGGCCTTCACCTGAGATATTTTGAAAGGTCCGACATGATCGAGGCCCAGGTATTCCCGTTCACTCCATTTCTGAGGGGACGGGAGAAGGATTTCAGGGAATGTGTCCCCCTCGGCGGGAGGGAGTCCCGACGCCCGGGCGGCACCGGCATACAGGGTGAAACAGGAAATCATGAAAGACAGGATCAAAAGCACGACGGTTCGATTTCTCATGGTATTCGCTGCCCCGCGGTTTTAGGTGTCCGTACAGCACCCTATACGGCTTATGGTGACATCGTCGCTCGACACATCACGAGTCGCCGCGCCCGCACCGACTTGCCGATCGTGGTCCGAACCACAACGACATCCGGAATTGCCCGGCATTCGTATGAAGAGTGGTCAACAAGACAGGGAGGAAAAGAACTGCCGCAGGGCAGCCCGCAGACTGCCCTGCAATGGAAGTTACTTAGCACGTCGTAACGAGGTTGGCAAGTGCATCAGGTGACCGCTCCCGCACCATCCAGCCTGGCCTTGCTCTTTTCCATAAACCAGTGCTCCGGATCGACGTAGTAGAATTTGAGGTCGGCAAGAAGGATGTAATGTTCCCGTTCCTCGGCGATGAGGCGGCTCAGGAATTCCTTCTCTTCCGGTTCCCCGGCTTTCTGGAGCTGTTTCTCGAAAAACTGGATGCCGGCGTCTTCGAGCTGCATACCCCTCTCGATAGCCGCAACATCGTCGAGACATGCCTTCGGCATCTTTCCATGCTGGGACGCAATCTTTCTCAACACCGACTTCTTGTCCGCGCTCTCGAACCTGTGGAACTGGCAGGCATCCAGGGATACCTTGCCTTTCTTGAGCTCTTCGTAAACCTCCTGAACGCGCTTGATGTGGTCGTCCTCGGCCTCCATCAGCATCTTGAAAGTCTCCACACCCACGCGGTCCGGGCAGCTCTTCATTGCATCCGCATACAAAGCCTTCTTTTTCTCCTTGAGTTCTATCGCTGCACAGAACATCTCCAGAGTCTCATTCTGTTCCTTTTTCATGGCCTACTCCTCTTTGGAACTCTATGCAAAAAGTATTAACCCTTCAGTTACCCTATCCCGATAATAGATATGAGAGATGTCGAATGCAGGGGAGGTTGCGCGGGAAGGTGAACAAGAAGTTGAAGGGGTACACATCGTACGTATATGCAACTCATTATGCGATCTCGGAATTCATTCAATCGAAGGCATGCAGCCTGTTCCTCCTTCCTTGTGAAAACAGCATCGACCGGGCGACCGGATTATGAATTCTTCACTTTCAGTATGTTGTTTACAAAGGGCACACAGATGCCTTTACAAGAACGGCCCTTATATCCATACCCATACCGGTCGTTCGTTTCTCTCGCTGCCCGGCCGGCTTTTTGAAATCGTACCCGGTTCAGAGTTTCCTGGAATCGTGTTCGTTTTCATATCCCAGAAAATAGGACCTGTTCCATATGATGGCAATATTTACGTCAAAAATAATATTACGGGGCGGCGGAGACCCACGCCCCCGCGGGTTCACCCTTCTCGAACTCATGGTGACGGTGAGCCTGCTGGCCTTCTTTGCCCTCGCAGCCGCCAAGACGTTCCAGACCAGCAACTGGCTGGCTCATTACCGGCTGAAGGGGGCTGCCAGGGATCTTGCATCGAACATGCAGAAGGCACGGATGAATGCCGTCAAGGAAAACCGGCCCTGGGTCATCGTGTTCGATTTGGCGGCAGGAACCTACCAGGTCTGGAACAGTGGTCTCCACAGCGACTGGGACGCAACCCGTCCCGACAATGTCCTGGTGGAAACCGTCCGCCTGGCAGACTACAGGAGCGGGATCGCCTACGGGTTCGGATCCGTGGCGGTCGGGGCGGCGGGTGAAGGCATCCCGGCGGCGGTCACGTTTGATTCTCAGCAGGCCGTGTTCAACCAGAGAGGGTTTCAGGCATCGCCTCCCGTTTCAAACGCCGGCACCGTGCCCTTCTGCTACCTGACCAACGACTCCGGAACCGTCCTCGCCGTCGGTGCGTCCCTTGCGGGCTCCATCAGGATCAGGACCTGGGGCGGAGGAGCCTGGAGGTAGAATCCGGTGCCGTCGAAAGAGCGGATAATGCCATGTCAAACGGACACAAAGGCTTCACCATCGTCGAACTGCTCGTTGCACTTGCCCTGACGGGTATCGTCATGGCGGCCGTCTACAAGACCTTCACTTCGCAGCAGAAGATCTTCATCATCCAGGAACAGGCCGTGGAAGCCCTGCAGGAGGTCAGGGCCTCGATGGACATCATGGCGAGGGAAATCAGGATGGCGGGGTATGATCCCGGTGGCGCGGGATCCCTCGGCATCACAAGGGCTGAGGATACGGCCATCACCTTCACCTGGAATCCCGACGGAAACGCCGTTTTCACTCAAACCGACGATCCGGAAGGAAGCATAACCTACTTTCTCTCGAACGGGCAGATTGTGAGGCAGACCTGGTCCAGCCCTCAATCCGGTCTTACAGCAGGGCTGCAGCAGTTGGTCGCCGAAAACATCGACGTTCTCGATTTTGTCTATCTCGACGCAAACGGCAATTCCATCCCCACACCCGTAAACACCCAGGAGGAACTGGACAGGATACGAACCGTGGAGATTGCCATCGTGGCCCGTTCGGCAAGGATCGACAAGGATTTCATCCATTCGGCAGAGTATTTCAACCTTTCGGGTACCAGGATCCTTCAGCCGCAAAATGACGGCTGCAGGAGGCGCGTCCTCCGCACCGCTGTAAGATGCAGGAATTTGGGAACGTAGATATGCGCATACGAAGAGACCGCAGAGGATTTACCCTGGTCGAGGTATTCGCGGGAATCATGGTGTTCGCGTTCGGAGTACTCGCCCTGTATAGACTCCAGGCCGCCGATATTCAGAATAACTCCTTTTCCCATCACATCACCCGCTCCACAAGTGTGGCTCACACTCAACTGGAAAGGCTTTCAGCCCTTGACTACGACCACAATGATCTCGATGGTCCCAACGGGGACGATTCAGGCATCGACTACACCGTCGATGCCAGTGGAAACGTAATGGCCGGCACGAAGGAATGGAGCGATGGCACAGACCCGGACAGTCCGTACAGGATATTCTGGAATGTCGTCGGGGACGATCCCATCGCCGACACGAAAAGGATCAGGGTGATTGTGACGTGGGCTGACGCCGGGGGCGGCGTGCACCGCGTCGCCCTGGAGAGTATGAAATGCAGAGGCATTTGAGGCATGCCGCCCGGCGTTTTTTCCTTTGTTCGAGCTAGTCCCGCCGGCCATTGCGGATCATTGTGACGGAACGTAAACAGGAGACGCCACCGTGAAGACGATGGAAACCGAAAAGGGATCCGCGCTGATTCTCGCCATGTTGATGATCGGTCTGCTTGCGGTCATCGGCATCTACGCCACCCAGACAACCACGGTGGAAACCCGCATCGCACGAAACGAAAGACTCTACAAAACAGCTTTCCATCAGGCGGACGGAGGCGGGGAGATGAGCATCGAACTGCTTGAACGCAATATCGATGAGAGAGGATTCGGATCTTCGGCAGGAGTCATCACTGTTGGAAACGTCGGCATCAACCCGCTGGGTATGTCTCCAAGTTTTTATATGAACCCGACGCCTGTGGGGCGGGTCAGGCCCGACTGCGACGCGGCATCCCCCGAATTCGACCTGTATTACCCTGCGTCCAACGTTTCCTGCACACCTCCGGTAACGGCGGTGAAAGTTGGAGGTACCACTTCGCTGGCCATTGGAGGCGCTGTTCAGATGATCGCGGGTTACGAAGGCAAGGGCAAGGGGGCGGCGGGAGGCGGAGCCTGGGTTCTGTACCATATCCGTTCCAGGCACATGGGATTCGACGGCAGTGATTCCGTTGTCGAAGTTCAGTGGAAGCACGTCATGTAAGGATGCCGGCAGCTGTTACGCAGAAGGCACTCGTTGCGTTCATTCTTCAAAACAGGAACGAGCCGATGTTGAAAAGAATCTTCGCCGCTGTTTCCGTGGGATGCCTGTTCACCCTGATGATTCAAATATCGCCGTGCAACAGGGCAGGAGCCGAATCCGCTGCGGACTACAGCCTGGTGCCTCCTTTTGTGACCGCCGGCGTTCCGCCCCTTGTCATGCTTGTCCTCGGCCGGGACCATAAGCTGTATTACGAGGCCTACAACGACGCTTCAGACATCGATGGAGACGGAAATCTCGATATCGGTTTCAAACCTGCAATTGAATATTATGGATATTTCGACGCAAATCGCTGCTACGAATACGTGACCGGAAGCAGCAGGTTTGAACCCAGGGAAAACTGCGGCGAAAACAGGAGCTGTGGAGCGGGCAAACAGGGCCGGTGGAGCGGGAATTTTCTCAATTACCTGACCACGTCCAGAATGGATGCGTTGCGAAAGGTCCTGTACGGTGGATACCGGTCCGTCGACACTGCCTCGGAAACCGTGCTAGAACGCGTCTTCATCCCACAGGACGCCCACTCCTGGGGCAAAGAATACACGAGTGTCGCTCACGACGGCTACGACGTCAGCCTGTATTCTCCACTCGCCTTGCCCGTTCAGGGCAGAAGGCATCTCTTCGCGTCCACCACCGTCGCCCTCAACGGCAATCCCCTTCTGCGCGTCCTGCCCGACAACCCCGCCAGGATCTGGGAATGGGTTTCCAAGGAACGCCCCGTTGCGGACAATTCTCTTGAAATCCAGGGAGGATATTACACCGGTCACCCGCAGAATCGAACCGAATTCCAGGCACTCATCGATACCTATTCACACCCCGGCAACCTGCAGGAAGAAGGGCCGATTTCCATCATTTCCGATGCGCCGAACCGGGGTGACCGGTACATGACCCTGATCGAGGGTGAGCTGGTGATCACTCAAAATGGAAGCTACAGGTTCGCCGTCGACGGTGATGACGCCGTGGAATTTCTCATCAACGACCAGGTGGTGGCAGGCTGGTACGGATCTCATTCC
The DNA here is from genome assembly GCA_013314815.1 of Syntrophobacteraceae bacterium. Taxonomy (GTDB): domain Bacteria; phylum Desulfobacterota; class Syntrophobacteria; order Syntrophobacterales; family Syntrophobacteraceae; genus JABUEY01. Next base: position 10,595 of record JABUEY010000029.1, on the reverse strand, counting down.
GTGTGCAACTGCCGGGATCATTACGGAACCGTCTCGCTTGCGGCAGGAGTGTATAATATTCGATTCCATCATCAGGAAGGAGTCGGCCAGGACAGCTGCTACCTTTACTGGAGTACCCCGGGGTCAGGCAACAAGTTCGAGGTCGTCCCGGCGTCCCAGGGATCGATACAGGGGCTTCGCAACCTCACCCGCAGGTATTACAGCCTCTACAATCCTCCGTCCCTCATTACCGACTACGTGGTGAGGGTCCAGGTGGGAGTGCCCGGAAAGGCGGAAAGCAACTGCAAGCTGTATCCTAACGGCACATGGAAGCCCATCGGGATCCTGCAGAAACACGGCGAATCCGACCGGATGTATTTCGGTCTGCTTACAGGGTCTTACACGAAAAACACCTCGGGAGGAGTCCTCAGAAAAAACGTCGGCACCATAAGGGATGAAATCAACCCCGACACCGGCCAGTTCACCTCGGTCAACGGCATCATCCAGACCATCAACAAACTCAAAATCGTCGGGTTCAGTTATTCGGATTATTCATACAACGTCAACTGCGGGTGGATCGCCACGTCGCCCATCGTGGAAGGGCAGTGCCGCATGTGGGGAAATCCCGTTGCGGAAATGATGTATGAAACCCTCAGATACTTCGCCGGAGCCGGGAAGACCTCCGCATTCGATTACAGCGGGTCGACGGACGACAGTTCGCTGGGCCTCCCCAAACCCGCCTGGATCAACCCCTACGATACGGCCAACGGCGGTTATTCCCACTGCGCCAAGCCGTTCATGCTGGTCATCAGCGACATCAACCCCTCGTTTGACACCGACCAGCTTCCGGGAAGCGCCTTCTCCTCTTTCAGCGGCAGCCTCGGTAACCTCAACGTACAAAACCTGGCGAACATCATCTCCGGCTACGAAGGCATTACCTCTTCATCCGGCGATTATTACATCGGTCACAGCATGAGCAACAACCCCGCTTCCGACAGCGCCTGCACTCCCAAGGGCGTATCCGGCTTCGGAACCATCCGCGGGCTGTGCCCGGAAGAACCCACCAAGCAGGGCGGTTATTACTCCGCTTCCGTTGCCTATCACGGTCTGAAGGAAGATGCCAGCGCGGCCGCGGGGCTGCAGAATGTCACCACCTATGCCGTCGCCCTGGCTTCTCCTCTGCCGCGCATCGAGATCCCCTTCGGCCAGAATCACAAGGTCACACTGGTGCCCTTCGCCAAGTCCGTGGCAGGCTACAATATCAACAAGAACCAGGGGCAGTTTCAGCCCACCAACACAATTGTCGATTTCTACGTGGAGACCATCAGCGAAACGTATGGGAAGTTCCGCATCAATTTCGAGGACGTCGAGCAGGGCGCGGACCACGACATGGACGCCATTGTTATCTATGAATACTGGAAAACGGGGGCCAACACTCTCAGAATAAAGCTCACCTCGGAATATGCCGCAGGAAGCATCGTACAGCACATGGGATATATCATCTCCGGAACAACCAGTGACGGCACGTACCTGGAGGTGAGAGACGCCGACACGGCCGCAGGCAGTGATGTCAGCTATTTCCTCGATACGCAGCCCAGCCCGCTTCCTCTCGTGGCGGAAAGGACCTTTACTGTCGGCACCACATCGGGGGCATCCCTGCTCCAGGATCCTCTCTGGTACGCCGCCAAATGGGGCGGGTTCGAGGACTCGAACGACAACGCCCTGCCCGACATTTCGACGGAATGGGACAAGGACGGAAACGGCATCCCGGACACCTACTTCTACGTCACCAACCCCCTGAAACTTGAAGAACAACTCAACAAGTCCTTCGCGGACATCCTCAGGCGCTCGGCGTCAGGCACTGCGGCGTCGGTGATATCGAGTACGCGTTCGGGAGAGGGGGCGGTTTACCAGGCGGTTTTCTACCCCGAGTACAAAGATTGGCAGGGCAACACGGTCCACTGGGTAGGGGAAGTGCACGCCTTCCTGGTGGATGCCTACGGAAATATGAGAGAAGACACGAACCGCAACGGGAAACTCGACCCGGCGGACGACTATTTCATCCGGTTCAGTTCCGATTCCGTCGGCACCATCTACAAGTACAAAGACATCAATGCAAACAGCAGGATCGACGCGGAAGAGCTTGCCGAACCCATCGTGCTCACAAGCATGAGACCATGCAGAGCGAACGAAACCGATGTCCAGCAGCGCAACTGCATCTCCTACCTCTGGTCCTCGGGCGCCACGCTCAACGAACTGCCCGCCGCAGGCATCGTGACTCAACGTGCCTTTACCGACATCGACAACAGCAGACATATCTTCACTTTTCTGGACGGCAGGGCCGGGACCGCATTCCTCAACATGGTTCCCGATGCAGGGCAGGGAGAAATCGTCGATTTCGTGGACTACAACGGCGACATCCATCCATTCCTCCACCCCTTTCCCCCTTTCGGCGTTCAGGCTCCCGAATTTATCGAACCATTGAGGATTGCCACCAACCAGGCGCCTTACAACGATTTCCTGGAGCGGCAGCATAAGAGGGTGATCAATTTCATACGAGGCGCCGATCAGCCTTCATACACATCCTCGACCAGTCCGTCTTACACCATTCCCGCTTTCCGCAGCAGGCAGGCGGATTACGACGAAGACGGGGCGGTGGAAACGTGGAGACTGAGCGACATCGTTCATTCGACTCCCACCATCGTGTCGGCGCCGGCCGAAGACTTCGATCTCCTCTACAGGGACAGTTCCTATATCGACTTCTATCGCAAATACCGCCAGAGAAGAACGGTCATCTACGCGGGAAGCAATGGAGGCATGCTTCATGCGTTTAACGGGGGGTTCTACGATTCGGCTGGGAAGAAGTTCTGGAAGGGGTATAATCCGGCGGCTGCCGACTACGCGTCCAGGTACAGCGATACGGGCCGGGAACTCGGCTCGGAACTTTGGGCCTATGTTCCCTACAACCTGCTGCCTCACCTTTACTGGCTGACCGACCCCAGCTATACTCATGAAAGCCACATTGCCTATGTCGACCTCAAACCGAGGGTTTTCGACGCCAAAATCTTTGCACCGGACGACACGCACCCCAACGGCTGGGGCACCGTTCTGGTCTGCGGAATGCGGTTCGGAGGAGGCAAGATTCGAGCGGACCTCAACAAGAACAACATCTTCGACAACGCCGACCGGACCATGTCTTCGGGATTCATCATCATGGATATCACCGACCCCGAACAGCCTCCGAAACTCCTGGCCGAAATTTCCGACTCGAGCTTTGCAGACGCCCTGGGTTTTACGACGTGCTACCCCGCCGTGATTACGCTGAAGGCGAATACGAGCGATCCCAATCTGTGGTACCTGGTGTTCGGTTCCGGTCCTCGGGGGGCGGAGGGAGCGGATTCCACCGCCATGCAGAATGCATCGAGCAACCAGCCGGCCAAAATCTTCCTGGTGGATCTCAAGGAACTGGGTACAAACGGCGTCTTGAGATCCGTCGACGGCACCACCAATACCCTCTCGAACCCCGGTCAACTGAAGGTCTTCGCTACCCTCGATCCGGGCATTCCTGCCTTCGTATCCGACCCCGTCGCCGTGGACTACGAACTTGATTACAAGACCGACGCCGTCTACTTCGGAACCGTCTCGGGCAGCCTCGATACGGGATGGGGAGGAAAGCTCAAACGAATCGCCATAAAGAATCTCGTCGAAACAGGATCCTGGGATAAGGACACCACCTTGATCGATCTGACGGAAGTCTCGGCCTTCGACCACGGCCAGCCCATCACTGCAGCGCCCTCCGCCGCGAAGGATTCATCGGGCAATGGCTGGGTCTACTTCGGGACAGGAAGATTCTTTAACCGGTCCGATGCGACTCATCACCCGACTTCCGTCCAGACTCAGACCTTCTACGGCATCAAGGAACCCAGGAATTCCAGTGGGTTCACGTGGCAGGAAGTCTTCAGGGACGACCTGCTGGATGTCACGGATGCGATGGTGTTCGAGGGGGGCAACACCGTGCAGGGGGTCGAAGCGGGCAACATGACCTTCAACGAACTCAAGGCCCTTGTCTCCACAAAGAAGGGCTGGTACCTCGATCTCACCACGGAAAAGGAAAGAAACCTGGGCCAGGCAACCATACTGGGCAATATCCTGACGTTCACCAGCTATATCCCCTCCGTCGATCCCTGTGAATTCGAAGGGTACAGCAACCTGTATGCACTCTATTACGCCACCGGCACGGCCTACAGCAGCCCGATCATCGGGCTCGGCAGTACAAGCGTGATCGAAGGGGAAGGCGAAAATGCCAGTACAAAATACGAAGTCCTGAAGTCTGTATCCCTCGGCAAGGGACTCACCCTGACTCCCAATATCCACACGGGGAGGCAGGAAGGGTCGAGTGTCTTCGTTCAGACCAGTACGGGAACCATTCTGCAGATCGACCAGCAGAATCCGGGAACGGTGAAAAGCGGCAAGGCGTCCTGGGAAGAGTGGTAGGAAAGGGCGGACAGGCTCCGCGCGGAAGCAGCCTTACATATAGAGGATGGAGAATATGGACAGGGAATCTGGCTTTACCCTCGTCGAACTCATGGTCGTCACCGCCATAGTGGCGATACTCGCCGCGGTAGCGGTTCCCGCCTACATCAACTACCAGAATCGCGGAAAGCAGACTGAAGCCATCGAGGCGGTGCTGAGGGCTAAAATGGACCAGGAAGCCTTCTGGGCGGAAAACAACCGCTACGCGGACACGATCACCCGCCTCTATTCTTTCGGTAATTCCGCAGGAGGCCCCAACTTCTGCCTCACCGGAAGCGATACGGCCAAAAGCTATCTGCTCTCCGTTGCCGGCGGCGCAACGGTCAAAACCATAACCGCCAGAAGATACATCTCCGTAACCGCATCAACCGATACGGTAACCATTACGACATCCGACGCAGACAAGTACCCTCGAGTTTTGAATCCAGCGGCCCTGAAGTTTTCCGTTTTCGACTGGCTGTTCAATTAGTTTCCCCCGGCCGTCTTCCCTTCGGTCTCCTGTATTCCGAGAGAATCCCCCGGCGGACTCCGCGACAGTCCCCCGATGTCCGCCGGGATCATGATGGAACATCGGAGCGCACATTCTTTGGCACCTGGGGCTCCGGGGAAAGAACGTAAGATTCGTTTGGAAGCGGAAAGATGATGTAAAACGACGTCCCTGCGCCGGGGGCCGTATCCACATCGACATAAGCTCCGTGTTTTTCAAGGATCTGCCGGGAGATGCTGAGTCCCATTCCTGTGCCGTCCGGCTTTCGAGTGAAAAACGGGTCAAAGATCCGATCCCGGTCCTCCTCCATAATGCCGGTACCGGTGTCGGTTACCTGGAGGACAAGCGAGGGCGGATCTTCCCGCATGGCCGTCTGCAGCGTCAGCTTTCCACCATCCGGCATCGCTTCGATGGCATTGATAATCACATTCATGACCACCTGGCATATCTGGCTGAAGTCCATCACAATCAGAGGCACGTTGTCGGCCAGGTCCAGGCAGACTTCCACGCCGGCCTTGAGAAGATAGACCTTGGCCATGTCATGGCAGTAACGAACCACTTCGTTCAGCTGGTTGGGCAGGAACTGGGGCTCCCTGGGCCGTGCAAAATGGAGCACCTGCTGAACGATCCTGTCCATCTTTTTGATTTCCTGCAGGATGTCGTTGAACATCTGCTGCTGAGTCACATCCAGGGCAAGTTCTCTTTGAAGCATCTGGGCATTGAAGTTTATGGTGGCGAGTGGATTGCGGATTTCATGAGCAATGCCTGCCGCCAGGGTGCCGAGAGCCTTCAGCCGTTCGCTTTGCTGCAGACGCTGCTCAAGCCTTCTGGCCTCCGTGGCGTCCTTTTCGTAGTACACCACCCTCTCCAGCGACCCCGTGGGATTGAAGACAGGAAACGCAAAATACTGGTAATATCCTCCCCACCGGGGATGAGGCCCCTCGCGCTGGACGGGTTGCGCCCCCCACAGGCATGCCCATATGGGACACTCCAGGTGCGGCTGCTCCATGCCGTAGAGAACCTGGGTGTACTTCACGCCGATGAGTGTTTCCTTTTTCCCGTAGACCATCTCGCTCTTACGGTTTACCCGATAGATGCGCATCTTTCTGTCCACCAGGAAAATGCTGTGCTGTATGGCGTCGAAGCTTATCTCCAGCTCGATCTTGGCTCTTTCCACCGAATCGAAAAGCTGCGCGTTCTCGACGGCGACTCCCAGCTGGTGCCCGATGGTGGTGAGGAATTCGCTTCTTTCGGGCTTGAGACGCCGGGCTCCGTCGTTGCTCACGTAGAGCAGACCCAGTACCTTTTTCTGGGACATGAGGGGGATGCAGATAATCTCGTCGATCCCCTCCTCGCGCATACGGTCCCGAAGTTCGGCAAAGGTGATCTTGCTGACGGGAAACCACCGGACAGGCTGTTGATAATTGTTCCTGTCCATGATCCCGGAAGGCACGGAAAAGAACTGGATGCAGTTGAGAAGATCCGTTGAAAAGCCGTAATGGGCGGCCAGTTCGAGGTGCCACTGGTCCTCGGAAATCTCCCTTGCCAGGTAGAGTGCTCCCATCTTGAACTTGAGCGTATCCAGGATGCCCATCAGTGCCCTTTGAAGAACATCCTGGAGATATGACGAATAATGGATGACATCCGGTGGATAATAGGGATCGTCACACCATTCGGGCATGATGTCGGGCGGTTGAGGAGAACTGTGCAGGGCCGTGGATATATTCAGGAGGATCCGCAGCTCATTGCTCTGCCTCAGGTATTCCTCCCGGCTATCCCCGGGACCGGCAAGTAGTTTGGGGTCTCTGTGCTCCATGGGATTCAACGAGACAATGACCTCCAGCCTTTCCATCGGACTGTCTGCAGCTGCCGATCGAACGGCTCAGATTGGCGGTTCTCATGGTTCAGTGCACAGGAGTGCGGACTCCGCTTTCATGGCGAGGCAGAACCGGATGATCCCCGCCGCCCGGGTCGATCCCGTTGCGATTCCCGTACACCACCTGCATCCTTGTCAACCGTTTTTCGAGTTCCCTCTTTCTCGATACTTAACATTTCGCTTTCGCAATGGCATCCCACTGGGCGGCGACAACCTTTGCAACCCGGATTGAGGCCGCATCCACCATCTTGCCGTCGATGGCCAGTGAGCCGCAGCCTTCGAGTTGAGCCTGCCTGTAGGCTTCCAGGATCCGTCGGGAACGTTCCACGTCTTCCTGCGAAGGGCTGTAGACGCTGTTGATGATTTCGATCTGATCCGGATGAATGACCCATTTGCCGTCATACCCGAGAGCCGCGCTCAGGATGCATGACTTCCGAAGTCCTTCGGGATCCCTGTAGTCGCCGTAGGGAGCGTCAATGGCGGCCAGTCCGGCAGCCTTGGCCGCCATGGCCATTCTGCTGAGGGGGAAATGCCATCGGTGTCCGGGATAGAAATCCTCCTTATCCCCATGACCGCTGATTCCCTTGCTCATCATCGTCATGGACGCTCCATAATCCGCCACTCCGAAAACCAGCGCCTCCAGGCGGGGAGAACTGAAGGCGATTTCTTCCACTCGGAGCATGCCTTCAGCGGTTTCGATGGAGGCTTCGAGCCCGATGCGCTTCTTTATGCCCATACGCATCTCGATCTGAGTAAGCAGCAGGTCGATGGCTTTGACCTCGCTGGCATCATTGACCTTGGGAATAACGATCACATCGATATACTCGCCTGCAGGCTCCACCACATCGATGATATCCCTGTAGGCGAAGGGAGTATCCATGCCGTTGATTCTGTAAGCCCGTACCTTGTCTTTCCAGTCCTGCTCGCGGAAGGCCGCGACAACCTTACTTCGGGCCTCTTCCTTTTCCGGAACGGGGACACTGTCCTCCAGATCGAGCATGATCATGTCGGCGGCGAGAGTGAAGGACTTGAGGACCATTTTTTCGCGGTTGGCCGGTACGGAAATGATCGATCGACGCAAACGAAAGGTATCTTCCACTGGAGTCTCCTTGATTTCTCGAGGTTGAGGGAAAGGACTTCAGGCTCGAATACCGCTGTACCTGTTCGGGGGCACACACCATGCCCCCTCCACATGACCCGCCAAAGCCGTTATTTCTTCTTTGCAGCAGCCACAGCCGCAGTTGCAGCCGCCGGCTCCTTTTTCGAAACGCGGACCTCCGGCTGCATGGCTTCCTTTTTCGCCATCTTTTCCCTGATGGCAGCCTGCGCGGCCGACAGCCGGGCAGCCGGCACACGGTAGGGAGAACAGCTCACGTAGTCCAGGCCAATCCGGTGACAGAAATCGATGGACGTAGCCTCTCCGCCATGTTCCCCACAGATCCCGATCTTGATCTTCGGCCTGGTCGATCGGCCTTTGTTCACCGCTATTTCCATCAATCCGCCGACTCCCACCTGGTCCAGCCTGTGGAAGGGGTCGTGTTCCCAGATGCGAGATGCCAGGTAGGGAGGCAGAAACTTTCCCGCATCGTCACGGCTTATGCCGAAGACGGTCTGGGTGAGATCGTTGGTTCCAAACGAGAAGAACTCGGCCTCTGTCGCAATCTCATCGGCCGTCAGCGCTCCCCGCGGCACCTCGATCATCGTTCCTACGCTGTACCTTACGGCACACCCGCTGTTCGTCATCACCTCCTCGGCAACATCGTCGACCACCTTTCTCTGGTTCCTCAGTTCGGCCACGTGGCCGACCAGGGGAATCATGATCTCGGGACGAACCTCGATCCCCTCGCGTTTGACCTCGCACGCGGCTTCGATAATGGCACGCGCCTGCATGGCCGTAATTTCCGGGTAAACGATTCCAAGGCGGCACCCACGATGCCCGAGCATCGGGTTGGCTTCGTGCAGGCTCTGCACCTTTGCGCTGAGGTGTTCCACGCTGACACCCAGCCGGGTTGCGAGCTTCTGGATATCTTTTTCGTCGTGCGGCAGGAACTCGTGAAGCGGCGGGTCCAGGGTCCTGATGGTCACAGGCCTCTCTTTCATAACCCGGAACAGCCCCTTGAAGTCTTCTCTCTGCATCGGAAGAAGCTTGCTTAACGCCTTTTCCCTGCCTTCGAGGTCTTCCGCCAGGATCATCTCGCGCACGGCGTCGATGCGATCGCCGTCAAAAAACATATGCTCGGTCCGGGTAAGCCCGATGCCCTCGGCACCAAAAGCGATAGCTTCCTCGGCCTGGTTGGGCTGGTCTGCATTAGCCCAGACTCCGAGCCGTCGGAACTCGTCCGCCCAGCCCATCAATGACATGAAGTCATTATAAATAGATGATTTTTTAGGAGAAAGACTCTTATCGATAATGACTCGAAGGATCTCCGAAGGCCGCGTCGGAATCTGCCCGGCATAGACTTCTCCCGCCGTTCCATCCAGGGATATATAGTTGCCCTCACGAATGACGCGGTCTCCAACCACCATACGCCGCTTCTGGTAGTCGATCTCGAGGTCCGCACAGCCCACCACGCAGACCTTCCCCATCTGCCTGGCAACGAGTGCGGCGTGGGAGGTCATTCCTCCCCGGGCCGTCAGAATGCCGCGCGAAGCGTGCATGCCTCGAATATCCTCGGGAGAGGTTTCGATGCGGACCAGTATGACCACTTCCCCTCTCCTCGCCCATTCTTCGGCGTCCTGGGCGTTGAACACCACTCTGCCCGTCGCCGCTCCCGGTCCCGCATTGAGGCCTCTGGCCAGGAAAGCGCCGTCCCTGACGGCTTCCTCCTTGGCCTTGGGATCAAAGGTCGGCCGCAGCAGCTGGTTGAGGTGATCGGAGGTCACCCGCATCAGGGCCTCCTCCTTGCTGAGAATTCCTTCCCGAACCATATCTACGGCGATCTTGAACGAGGCAAAACCCGTACGCTTCCCGGAACGGGTCTGGAGCATCCACAGTTTGCCTTTCTGGATCGTGAACTCGATGTCCTGCATGTCCCGGTAGTGCCGGTCGAGAATACTGCGGATGCGCTCGAGTTCCTTGTAGACCTCCGGCATGGTCTCTTCCAGCGAAAGGGTGGATGGATCACTTTTCTGAATCTTATTGATGGGCTGAGGAGTCCTGATGCCTGCAACCACATCCTCTCCCTGGGCATTGATGAGGTACTCCCCGTAGAAGACGTTTTCGCCGGTGGCCGGGTTGCGGGTAAACGCCACCCCCGTTCCACAGTCTTCTCCCATGTTGCCGAAAACCATGGCCTGCACGCTCACCGCCGTGCCCATATCGGACGGGATATCGTTCAATTCCCTGTAGGCAATGGCTCTCGGATTGTTCCAGGACATAAAGACCGCGGCTATGGCCCCCCAGAGCTGATCCATGGGATTCTGGCGAAATTCGACCTTCTTTCGCATCCGGATGAGTGCCTTGTAGCGATCCACCAGTTCCTTCAGGTCCGATGCAGGCAACTGGCTGTCAAACTCCACTCCCCGCTTCTTCTTCATCTCATCGAGAATCTCGTCGAAAGGATCGTGCTCGTCCTTGTTCTCCGGCTTCAACCCGAGCACCACGTCACCATACATGGCTATGAAACGGCGGTAGCAGTCGTAGGCAAACCGCTCGTCCCCGGTTTCATTCGCAAGTCCCTGAACGGTGTGGTCGTTCAGCCCGAGGTTGAGCACCGTATA
>JABUEY010000028.1 GCA_013314815.1 Syntrophobacteraceae bacterium | reverse complement strand
CTTTGAGCAGTTCGCGGGGCGACGGGTTGTAGATCATCTTCCCGTCGCTTCGTTTTATGGCAACGATGATCAGGTTGTACCGACTCCTGATTCCGGAGTGCATGAGTTCCTTGCCGTCGAGCGAAGCCCCTTCCGGGATGCATATCTCCTCCATGCTGAGTTCCATGCCTTCACCGGACAGGGCCAGGTCGACGAAATCCGTCACCGTTGGACGAAGGATATTATGGGCAATGCGGACCGCTCCAATGGCGAAAGGGGAAACCACGCGGTCCGCTCCGGCTTTGTAGAGCCTCTTGTCGGTCCCGGGAGTCCCCGATCGAGCCAGGATCATCAGGTCCTTGTTGAGGTCCCTCGCGGTCAGGACAATGAACACGTTTTCGGTGTCTTTGCTGACGACGGAAACGAGCCCCTTCGCCCTGCGAACGCCGGCGGCGACGAGGTTCTCTTCTTCCGTGGCATCCCCCATGAGATGGGGAATGCGTTTTTCCCGTATCTTTATCAACAGAGCATCGTCATTCTCGATCAAGACCAGGGGAATCCCGGCTTTCTGCAGTTCCTGAACGATGATCTGCCCCATCTGGCCGTATCCGCAAACAATATAATGATCTTTCAGCTTGTCCAGTTGATGTTCCAATTTCCGCCTCCGGTAGATCTCCAGCAAATCCCCATCCAGCAGAAGCTGGCTGAAGTAGGCCAGATTGAAGGCCACAAAGCCTGCCCCCATGAGGATCAGGATCATGGTAAAAATCCGTCCGCTTTCATCCAGGGGTCTTACTTCGGTGAACCCCACCGTTGCCAGGGTGATGATCGTCATGTACAGGGCCTCGATGAGAGTGAAGTCCTGGACGATCATGTACCCCAGCGAGCCGAAAGCCATCAGAAGGACGGACAGAATGATGAGCACGATGATCCGGCGGCCTGTTGTGGCCAGCCATGCATCTTCCATTGATTCTTCCATGAATCCGTTGGAACCGATAGAACCGACGGGGATACGGCGTTACCCATCGGACAGGAAACCTGCGCAAAGTGGAAAGTCGCTCGCCAATCTCGCTCACCCGCCCCAGATCACAGGGCGGGATGTTCAGCTCCAATTCACCTGGATCAGTCTATTCATTTCAAAAGCTTCAAACAACATAAAATTATACAATTCAACTACTGCGGAACAAACAGGCTGGAGAGAATCGAGATATACCGACATTCCATCCGTCCCTGTTCGAATTCGACCTGACCCTTGCCACAACAAACGCAGTAATGACCGCTTGCGTTATTTAGGATTTGGTTTCAATAAACTAAGGTGTGGCAGGAAGTACCTACCGGGCCGCCTGCATGTCGGCAAATCTTGCTGGAGCGCAGAAAAATGGTTCTTCATCAAACGCGTACCCGGACTGTTGTCGCACCAAGGCGGAATACACGCAACAACGTCTGCCCCACAACATCGTCAGTATCTCCATGTCGTCATTCCCGCGAAGACGGACATCCAGGAAAAGTAACTCAGCAGGGCGAAAGGGTTTCAGGAAATGGGAAAGAGCCTGGAAGATAAGATGGATAGAGCAAGGCGATCCAGGGTGGGGAGACTTTTGCCGCGCGATCTGCGCTTGGTCTGGGTTCCCGCCTTTTTTGTATGACGGTGGGGTATACGCGGCAATGACGGTGTGATGCCCACGGATCCTTTGCGTGAAAAGCACCGGAGGTACTCGTTTGCCGGATGAACCCGAAAGATTGACCTGTTTTCTTCACCCATCTTTTCATCTTGCATATGTTTGCGTTCCGTGCTATAGGCTTCGATTGTCGGCGATCAATCCCAGATGTCCGGCCGGAGATAAACCGGCTGCAGCTCTTTTTCGCGCTCTTGCCCCGGCGTCGCTCGTATGCTCTTCTACCTGGACCAAACCGCCTCATTTTTCCCTTGACAAGGGACATACCACAGCTATATATAATGCGCCTCGTAAAAGATTGCACAAGCACGCGCAACGGAGAGGTGATACGAATCAATAACCATAATCCAAGGAGAGTGAAAAATGTCCAAGCTAGTTCCGCCCCATGGTAAAGACAGAAAGCTCAAACCGTTGTTGCTCGAAGGCGCGGCTTTGGCCGCCGAAAAGGAAAAGGCCAAGACCCTCAAGACAGTCCCGATTACAAGCCGCGAAGCCTCGGATCTCATCATGCTCGGTATCGGCGCTTTCACGCCTCTCGATGGATTTATGGGCTATGACGACTGGAAGGGTGTCTGTGACAAGTACCTGATGGCTGACGGCACATTCTGGCCGATCCCCATCACGGTATCCGCCGACAAGAGCCTTGCCGACAGCATCGGTGCCAACGAAGAAGTCGCTCTTCTGGATGTCGAAAACGACGAAATCCTCGGTACCATGAAGGTTACCGAAAAGTACAAGATTGACAAGGAACACGAATGCAAGAGCGTGTTCTGGACCAACGACGCCGAGGGTCATCCGGGCGTCGCCAAGGTCATGTCTCAGAAGGAAATCAACCTTGCCGGCCCCGTCAAGGTGATCAGTGAAAGCTTCTACCCCACCCAGTTCAAAGGCATCTATCAGCGCCCCGCCGAAGCCAGGAAGATGTTCGACGAAAAGGGTTGGAAGACCGTTGCAGCCCTTCAGCTGCGCAACCCCATGCACCGCAGCCACGAATACCTTGCCAAGATTGCCGTCGAAGTCATGGACGGCCTCTATATCCACCAGCTGGTCGGGAAGCTTAAAGCAGGCGATATCCCCGCCGACGTCCGCGTAAAGGCCATCGATGTGCTCGTGGAGAACTATTTTGTGAAAGACACCGTGATCCAGGGCGGCTATCCCGCAGAGATGCGCTACGCGGGCCCCCGTGAAGCCCTGCTCCACGCCGTGTTCCGTCAGAATTATGGCTGCAGCCATCTTATCGTCGGCCGTGACCACGCCGGTGTGGGCGACTATTACGGCCCGTTTGACGCCCAGAAGATCTTCGAAGAGATTCCCGAAGGCAGCCTGATCCTGCAGCCCCTCAAGATCGACTGGACCTTCCACTGCTTCAAGTGCGGCGGCATGGCATCCATGAGAACATGTCCTCATGGCAAGGAAGACCGTCTCCTCCTGTCCGGCACGATGGTGAGAAAGACTCTTTCGGAAGGTGGAGAACTGCCGAAGGAATTCTCCAGGCCCGAAGTCGTCAAAGTCCTGCAGGCATACTACGCCGGTCTCGAAGAGAAGGTCGAAATCAAGCTTCACGGCGCAGCAACCGGTGATGTCAAGAAGAAATAAGCAAAGCCTTTTGTACACTGAAACCGGAATTTCAGCCGCATCTGCTCCGGGTCCCAGCCCGGGCAGGCGCGGCCCAGATGAGAAGGGAGGTGCGACACAGGACTTTAAAGGATTTACACAATGGGCAATAATCGGCTGGAAGCACTTAGAATGAACTTTACGGAGGTGAAGTTATGCCAAGTTATGTAATCCTTGAGAAATGCGATGGCTGCAAAGGGCAGGACAAGACAGCATGTATGTACATTTGTCCGAACGACCTGATGGTTCTGGACAAGGAAAAAATGAAAGCATGGAACAGGGCACCCGAAATGTGCTGGGAATGCTACAACTGCGTGAAGATTTGCCCCCAACAGGCAGTTGACGTGAGAGGCTATGCCGACTTCGTTCCCATGGGAGCTTCAGTGGTTCCCCTGCGCGGCTCCGAGGATATCATGTGGACCGTTAAGTTCCGCAGCGGTCAGGTAAAGCGATTCAAGTTCCCCATCCGGACCACGCAGGAAGGGAAGGCCGAACCCCTTGCAGGGTACAGTACCGGCACCGAAGACATCAAGAGCCCCGTGCTCTGTACTGAGCCGGCTTCCACCGGGGCCGCCGAGCTTCCCACACTGAAGAAATAAACCCCCTAAGGAGGTGACGATATGGCAAATTTTGAAACCGTAGTAGTCGATACCGATCTCCTGATCATCGGCGGTGGCATGTCCGCCTGTGGCGCTGCTTTCGAAGCTGCCTACTGGGCAAAGAAGCATGGCTTGAAGGTAACCGTGGTCGACAAGGCCGCCATGGATCGTTCCGGCGCCGTCGCCATGGGTCTTTCCGCCATCAACCAGTACATTGGCTATGCCAAGGGCAAGAACACCCTCGAAGATTACGTAAAGTACGTACGGCAGGATCTCATGGGCATCTCCCGTGAAGACCTGGTTTACGACATTGCCCGTCACGTTGATTCGTCGGTTCATCTTTTTGAAAAGTGGGGACTCCCCATCTGGAAAGATGCCCAGGGCGAGTACGTAAACGAAGGCCGCTGGCAGATCATGATCAACGGCGAGTCCTACAAGGTGATCGTGGCCGAAGCAGCAAAGAACGCCATGGCCACCTTGGGCGACAAGGGCGAGATCCTGGAGCGTGTTTTCGTTGTCGAGCCCCTCATGGACGGTGACAAGTGCATCGGCGGCGTGGGCTTCAGCGTGCGCGAGAACAAGTTTTACGTATTCAAGGCCAAGGCGACCATCGCCCTCATGGGTGGCGCTGTCCACGTATTCCGCCCCCGTTCGGTGGGTGAAGGTCTCGGTCGCGCATGGTATCCCCCCTGGAACGCCGGTTCCACCGCTTACTTCACCATCCGCGCCGGCGCGGAAATGACCTGCCAGGAAGTGCGGTTCATCCCCGTTCGTTTCAAGGACGGTTATGGACCGGTCGGCGCATGGTTCCTCCTGTTCAAGTCCCGTGCAGTCAATGCCATGGGTGAGGAATACATGGTGACCCGCGCCAACGAACTGCCCAAGTGGGCTCCCTACGGCCTGGCCAAACCCATCCCCGCCAACCTGCGCAACTGGCTGGGTATGGAAGACGTCTACTCCGGCAAGGGCCCCATCTTCATGAAGACTGAAGAAGCCATTGCCAACTTGGCCGCCAAGTACAAAGACGATCCCAAGGCCTTCAAGAAGAAGATGAAGGAACTTGAGAGCGAAGCATGGGAAGACTTCCTGGATATGACCATCAGCCAGGCCATTCTCTGGGCAGGCCAGAACATTCAGCCCGAAGAGAAGCCTTCTGAGATCGCGGCAGCCGAACCTTACTTCATCGGCTCGCACTCCGGTGCCTCCGGTGCGTGGGTTTGCGGTCCCGAGGATGCCATGCCTGCCGAGTACAGGAAGCAGTGGGAACCCATCGGTGTGTACAATCACATGACCACCGTCAAGGGTCTCTTCACCGCAGGCGACGGCTCCGGAGCCTCCAGCCACAAGTTCTCCTCCGGTTCCCACGCTGAAGGCCGCATCGCCGCCAAGGGCGCCATTGCATACATCCTCGACAACAACACCGCTCCCACCGTCGATGATGCCGTAGTTGAACAGATGAAGAAGACCATCCTGGCTCCTCTCGACAGGTTCCAGGAATTCGCCAAGATGTCCAGCGATCCGGATATCAACCCCAACTTCATCAAGCCCAAGATGTTCATGTTCCGTCTCCAGAAGATCATGGACGAGTACTGCGCCGGGGTTTCCGCCTGCTTCACCACCAACAAGGCACTCCTCGACAGAGGCCTCGAGCTGCTCGGCATGCTGAAGGAAGACCATGAGAAACTGGCTGCCGAGGATCTCCATGAGCTCCTGCGCTGCTGGGAGAACACCCACCGCATGTGGATAGCCGAAAGCCACCTGCGCCACGTGATGTTCCGCGAGGAAAGCCGTTGGCCCGGCTACTACTTCCGCGCCGACTTCCCCGACATGGACGAAGCGAACTGGAAGTGCTTCGTGAACTCCGTCTGGGATCCCAAGACCGGCGAATGGACCATGAAGAAGGTTCCGGTGGTCAACATCCTGTAATGTGAGGATGTGAAGAATCCGCCTCCGGGTGCTCTTGCACCCGGAGGTTTTTTTATGCCGACTTGTCCTCTCTCCTTATATGAGTTAGCTTTCTAAGCCTTGACATGTGCCCGAGACCTGAACGCACCCTCAAAGTCTTTTTTCGGAATCCCTGAAACAGCGGGAGCAACCGCGGAGGAAATCCAATGGCCGATGCGCTGAAAACGAACCGGAGCATTCTCGTCGTCGGAGGCGGTATGAGCGGGCTGAGTGCCGCCATAGAAGCCGCCGAGGCGGGCTTTCAAACGTACATCGTCGAGCGGGAGCCCTACCTGGGCGGCCGGGTGGCTCGAATGAACAAGTACTTCCCAAAGCTCTGCCCGCCCAACTGCGGTCTCGAAATCAACTTCCGCCGGATTCGCAGCAATCCGCTCATCCGCTTCTTCACCATGGCCCAGGTGGAAAGCATCGATGGGGAACCCGGGAACTTCGATGTGACCGTAAGGCTCCATCCCCGGTACGTCAACGAGAAGTGTACGGGGTGCGGTCTTTGCGCTGAGGCGGCGACAACCGAGATCCCCGATCCGTTCAACTACGGCCTGAGTTCCAGGAAGTCCGCTTACCTGCCTCATGAATTCGCCTTCCCCATGCGCTACGTCGTTGCGCCGGAGGTGGTGGGCAGCCCCGAAGCGAAGGCCATCGAGTCGGCATGTCCCTACGGCGCCGTGGACTTCGACATGCAGCCGCAGACCTTCGACCTGAAGGTCGGTGCCGTGATCTGGGCCACCGGATGGAAGCCCTATGATGCCGGCCGCATCTCTTACTACGGTTTCGGCAGGAACAGGAACGTGATCACCAACGTGATGATGGAACGCCTGGCGGCCAACAGCGGACCCACAGGCGGCCGCATCGCTCGCCCGTCGGACGGATCCGACGTCAAGAGTGTCGCCTTCGTGCAATGCGCCGGATCAAGAGACGAAAACCATCTCCCCTACTGTTCGGGAGTCTGCTGCCTCGCCTCCCTGAAGCAGACGACATACCTGCTGGACCAGGATCCCGATGCCCGCGCGACGATCTTCTATATCGATATTCGTGCGCTGGGCAAATACGAAGCCTTCTCGAACCGGGTCCAGGAAGACGAACGGGTCACCCTGATCAAGGGCAAACCCGGAGAGATCATCGAAGATCCCTCCACAGGCCTTGTAACCGTCCAGGTTGAAGACCAGGCCACGGGAAAGATTCTCAGGGAGAAGTTCGACCTGGTGGTGCTGGCCACCGGCATGGTTCCATCCACCGCCGAAGATCCACTTCCTTCCCGGACCGCATGCGACGAAAACGGATTTGTTCTTCCCGACCGGGCCGGACCGGGCATCATCCCCGCCGGGTGCGTCAAGAAGCCGGTTGATGTTGCTTCAAGTGTTCAGGATGCCACCGCTGCAGCTCTCAAGGCCATTCAGGCGACGTTCAGGAGGTAGTCTCATGGAAAAACGAATCGGAGTCTATATATGTACCGGATGCGGCATTGGAGACGCTCTTGACGTGAATGCGCTGGAAGCCGTGGCTGCAGACGAGTTTTCCGTTGCCGCCTGCAGGCGGCATCCCTTTTTGTGCAGCGACGAGGGTGTTTCGATCATACGCCGGGACCTGGACCAGGGCATGGACACCATCGTCATCGCGGCCTGCTCGCCCCGCGTGATGACCGATTCCTTCACCTTTCCCGCCGACAGGGTCATGGAGCGGGTCAACCTGAGAGAACAGGTCGCCTGGTGCCATCCCGCGGGGGAAGAAGACACCCGGATGCTGGCCGAGGACGCCCTGCGCATGGGGCTTGTCAAGGCCGTGGAAATGCTTCCCCCGGATCCGTTCCTTGCCGACGATCTCAGCAGAAAGGTCCTGGTGGTCGGGGGAGGCCTTGCAGGCATGACGGCGGCCCGTGAGACAGCCAGGGCAGGATATGAGGTGGTTCTGGTGGAAAAAGAGGAGCAGTTGGGCGGCTATCTCAAGGACGTCCATAAGCTGCCTCCCGTTCGTCCCCCGTACACTGAACTCGAGGATCCGAACCTCGATGCCCTCACCTCCGAAGTCACCGGGGATCCCTCCATCAGGGTCTACACCGGCTCCCGGGTGGCATCCATTGCCGGGGCGCCCTGCATGTTCGACGTCACGATTCGCCAAAACGGAAGCGAGGCCATGGAACGTGTGGGAGCCGTTGTGCTTGCGGCGGGTTCTGTCCCCTACAGCCCGGAGAAGCTCGATTCCTTCGGCTTCGCCAAATATCCCGACGTGGTCACGGCTTCCCAGCTCGAGATTATGTTCAAATCCGGAAAGGTCGAAAGACCGTCCAACGGGCAGCCGGTGGGCAGTGTGGCCTTTTTGCTCTGTGCGGGCTCCAGGGACGCCCGGCATCTGCCCTACTGTTCTTCGGCCTGCTGCGTGGAATCGCTCAAACAGGCCATGTACTTCAAATCTGAAAATCCACAGACTCCCGTCTATATCTTCTACCGGGACATGCGTGCCCACGGCACCTATGAATTCCTGTACAAGGAACTCCAGAAAGAAGGAGTCTTTTTCATAAGAGGCGACATCGAAGGGATCGAGGATGACGGCTCCGGCGGCCTGGTGGTTGCCGCCAATGACGTCCTCACCGGCTCTTCCGTCCTGACGGAAAGCCTCGACCTGGTCGTTCTGGCCAACGGTATGGTGCCCGTCACTTCTTTCGGTGAACCTTTCAAGGCGCAGTCACCCAAGGAAGGCGAGGAAGAAGCCGCTTATGCTCCAGACACGATTCTTGTTTCCGATATCCTCAATCTTCAATACAGGCAGGGCCCCGAACTGCCGGCTTTGAGCCATGGTTTCCCGGATTCCCATTTTATCTGCTTTCCTTACGAATCCCGACGTACGGGCATATACCCCGCTGGATCCGTACGGGCTCCGATGGATTATTCGCAGGCGGTTGAAGATGCCACGGGCGCGGCGCTGAAGGCGATTCAGTGCATCGAAATGCTTTCGGCAGGCAAGGCGGTCCATCCTCGATCCGGAGACCTGAGCTACCCGGAATTTTTCATGCAGCGTTGCACACAGTGCAAGAGATGCACCGAGGAATGTCCCTTCGGAGCCATCAACGAAGACGAGAAGGCAAATCCGCTGCCCAACCCGACACGATGCAGGCGATGTGGAGTCTGCATGGGGGCTTGCCCCGAGAGGATCATTTCGTTCAGGAACTATTCCGTCGGTATGATCGGCAACGTGATCAAGAAGATCAACGTGCCCGACGAGTACGAAGAGAAGCCCAGAATACTGGTGCTGGCTTGTGAGAACGATGCCTATCCCGCCCTGGACATGGCCGGTATCAGGCGCCTTTCCTATAATCCCTGGGTGCGTATCATACCTGTGAGGTGCCTCGGGTCCATGAACCTGGTGTGGATCGCCGACGCCCTTTCCAAGGGTATCGACGGGATTTTGCTCCTCGGCTGCAAACACGGTGACGATTACCAGTGCCACTTCATCAAGGGAAGTGAGCTGGCCAACATAAGGATGTCCAAGATCCAGGAAACCCTGAACCGGCTCGTGCTCGAATCCGACCGCGTGCGCCTCGAACAGGTCTCCATCACCGATTATCATCGTCTTCCGGAGATACTCGACGGCTTTGCAGCCCGGATCGAAGAGTTGGGGCCCAACCCATATAAAGGATACTGAGATTCGACTCTCTCGACGCGTCCCGACGACGAAAGCATGCGGGATTTCGACCCTACTTCAAGGAGTGGCGGCTTATGGAACCGAAGAATGTTTCTCTTGAAATGAGAGATTACATTGCCGAAATGGGTGCGGAGACCATCAACTGGTGCATGCAGTGCGGTCTGTGCACGAATCTCTGTCCGTGGCGCCTGGTTCCCGGCGAAACCAGTGAACACTTCAACATCCGGCACATGCAGCGCCTCGGGCAGATGGGCATGGAAGGATTCGAAGACGAAAAGTCCCTGTTCGCCTGCTCCACCTGCGGCATGTGCCAGTCCAACTGCCCTCGTGGCGTGAAAATCATCGACAACGTCAGGGCTATGCGTTCGAGCATTGTCGGAGCGGGAATGCCCCCGGCAAACCTCAGACCCGTCCTCGGCGGAGCTCACGCCAACGGCAATCCCTGGTCCGGACCGCGGGAAAAGCGCGTGGACTGGCAGCAGGGCCTGGACGTCCCTTCATTCGGACCGGACAAGGAATACTTCCTCTTTGTCTGCTGTCATTCCTGTTACGATCCGCGCAGTACCAAAATCGCACGGAGCATAGTCCGGCTGCTGAACCATGCCGGAGTGAGCTACGGGGTGATTGGAGCCGAGGAGAGCTGCTGTGCGGAGAGCGTGCGCAAGGTGGGAGACGAGGAGCTGTTCCAGAAGCTCGCCCAGTCGAACATCGACCTCTTCAAAGCAAAAGGGGTAGCGAAGATCATCACCACATCCCCACACTGTCTCTGGACTTTCCAGAACGAATACCCCGAAATGGGCGGCGAATGGGAAGTTGTTCACTATGCGCAGCTGCTGGCGCAGTTGATCGAGGATGGAAGGCTTTCCTTCCCCGCGGGGACGGAACAGAACGTCGCTTTTCATGATCCGTGTTACCTGGGGAGACACTCCGGAATCTACGATGCTCCGCGGGAACTTCTGGAAAAGGCCTGCGGCGGCGCGGTCAACGAACTGGAGCGCACCAGGGAGCGCAGCCTCTGCTGTGCAGGAGGAGGCGGACGGATCTGGGCCGAAATTCCCATGGGGGAAAGGTTTGCTGAACTTCGGATCGTCGATGCCTGCAATCGCGGAGCCCAGGTCCTGGCCACCTCATGCCCTTATTGCGTCAATATGCTGACGGATGCATGCAAGAGCCTGGACAGGCAGGAAGTACTCGACATCAAGGACATCGCCGAACTCCTGGCCGCGGCTCTCCCATGATTCGAGCACCGCGGTCACGCCGGGAACGAGGATAAAGAGCCCTGTCCCACCGGAAGCGAGAGGCACACATAAAACAACGAAAGGAAAAGACGCTTGGAAACCATTACGATCGATGAATTGAAAAGCCGTGGGCAGGACTATCTGCTGGCTCACTGGGAGGGCGAAGAACTGGTCATGGAGCCTTTCTGCTCCTGCGGGGCTTTGCTCGAGGAGGACTATCACTGCAGCCGATGCAATCGAGACTGCATGTGCACCTTCATTGCCTGCAACGATTCGCAGTCTTTCTCCATCGTTCAGAAGCTGATCTTCGGCAACCCGAATTTCAGGAAGTTCACCGCATCCATGGTGGGGAAATAACAGGAAGAGGAATGGACATGAGTTCGAACCAGCCGGACAACGAACAGCAGGTGCTGACGGAAGATTCGCGGTTCCGTTTTGCCTGCCACGATACCCTGCCCTGCTTCACTCAGTGCTGCAGGGACGTGAATATCTATCTCACCCCCTACGACATTCTGAGACTTCGCAGGGCCTTGAAGATCAGTTCCACTGAAGTGCTCGAGCGATATACTCGGCATTTCCTGGCCCGGGTAACCCATATCCCCGTTGTGCAGCTCGAAATGGACCCCGAGACGCTCAACTGCAGGTTCGTAACGGATTCAGGATGCCGTGTATACGACAACCGCCCATGGGCATGCCGCATGTACCCGCTCGACGTGGCTTCACGGAGCGGGGAATACATGCCCATTGCAGGAAAAGAGAGGTGTCTGGGCCTGAACGAACCCGCTTCTCATACGGTGGGCGCATGGCTGGAAAGCCAGGGAGTCAGGCCTTACGAGGAGATGGAACGGGCGTTTCTGCAGGTTGTCCCGCCTGACTTTCAGCCGTCATCGCAGATGAACCCCGGCTTGGGCAGAGTCCTGTTCCTTGCCTACGACATCGACCGTTTCATCGAAATCGTAAACGATCCTCGATTCCAGACCTTCTACGACGTGGACGACGAAACACTGCGCCGCGTAAGAGAAGACGATGAAGCCCTGCTCCACCTTGCTTTTCGTTATGTTCGAAGCCAGATGGAAGAATTGTACAAGGTTGTCTGAGAACCGGGGATGCGGCGACATGCCGAACTTCTTTCTGTGAGAAAACAATGAAGATCGAAGAAACCGCTCCTGAATCCATCCAGGACATGCTGCAACCGCTTGTCGACGGGCGCTTCACCTTTGCATGCCATCCTGGAGTCCCCTGTTTCACCGAATGCTGCCGGGATTTGAGGCTTATGCTGACCCCGTACGATATCCTGCGCCTCAAGAACCACCTGCAGATCCAGTCCGGCGAATTCCTGGACCGGTACACGGAAACCTCCTGCGATGAGCGGCGCAACCTGCCCGTTGTCTACCTGAGAATGACGGACAATGAGCGCAGGACCTGCCCGTTTGTTTCCTCTTCGGGTTGTCAGGTCTATGCCGACCGCCCCGCGGCTTGCAGGATCTATCCCATAGCCAGGGCGTCCAGGATGCATCGTCTTCACGGGAAAGTCATCGAAGATTTTTTCGTTTTGAAGGAAGACCACTGCCTGGGATTTCGGGAAGACCGCGCATGGTCGACGGCCGAATGGCTCGAAGACCAGGGCCTTGAATCTTACGATGGTTTCAACAACCTGTGGATGGAGATCGTCACCCATCCCGCACTGAGAAACGGGGCTCCCCTTTCATCCAAACAACAGCAGATGTTTTTCATGTCCGCCTACAACCTGGACAGGCTCAGGGATTTTGTCCTGGGCAGCCGTTTTCTGCAGCTTTTTGAATTCGACCGCGAAGAACTCGATTCCCTGGCAGACGATGAATCACTGTTGACGCTCGGCTTCAAGTGGCTCCGGTTCTTTCTGTTCAACGAACCGGCACTCAAACTGCGCAGGGAAAAATAAACCAGGCCCTCGAGCCTGGTTTATTTACCGCTCAACTTCTTTCGCGCAGGGGGCCGCCGGCAGTGTGAAAGCCTAATCCGGGAGGATATCCGACTTACAGGCATCCGGCGACCAGACGGGCAGCGGGCCTGTCGCCCCTGTTTCCGGGTCCAGACGATGCCTGTAGGAACAGCCCACTTCCATGGATTCCTTCATGTGCTTCCATCCCCGCACATAATAGGAACATTCGTCGTTAAAACAGACATAAAAGTATTCGGCGGTCCATGTCGAATACGCCGGCGTTCTCCACTTGTTCATCTTCTTACCGCAATGCGGACATATGGTTTTGTCTTCCTGCATTCTCGTCTCCTGAACCTGTTCCCGCAGTACTCCATCCTTCCCGCTCCCCCGGGCGGCTCGCCGCATACCTGTTCCCCGATCACGCCGCGGAGGCGGAACACTTAATTCCTGGACTATTTAACCATTCGGGATCGGGAAGACAAGAGCGGCTCGCGGCATGCACCGGGATAAGACAACCCGGTGTCTTTAAATCGAGCTCGGTACATTCGGCTTTTGTTACGAAGAGGCCGTTTCCAGGGCAACCGGGTAATCCGCGATATTGAACACCTTGTTCTTCATGAAGATCTCGGCAAACTGCCTCATGGTCTTCTTCATGATCTCTTCATAATGAGGAATGTTCTTGTCGAATATTTCCGCGATTCTTTCATAGCTCAGCTTGCTGAGGTCATTGCAGAGTTCGAGGTATTCCTTGCGCAATTTTTCGGGGAGAGCATCGATCATGTTCTGCCCCAGCATGTTTTCGAAAAGACGATACATATCGTTCAGGAGTTGCTTGAGTTCGTCGCCCTGGACGTTTTCGTTCTTCTTTTCCACAAGCACCTTACAGAAGTTCACGATGTAGGGGTTCTTCATCGGTTCGGCGGCCGGAGCCTGTTGCTCGACTGCCTGGGTTTCCTTCTCGGACATAAAACACTTCCTCTCTTCCTGTTCCGTAAAAGTGATCGTCGCCTGAAAATCGCCCGCGACCTTCCCGGCTTTCTCTTTCCTGTTGGAGACTTATCGTTCAGAGCTTGAAATATGTTTTTATATCATTTACGTTCCATGTGAGCCATCTTTTTCTGCAGGTTTCAGACCGGCCACGAGTGGACCTGATGCCGCCATACGAACCTCTTTCAATGAATTCGAGCAGGGAGGCGGCGGCAGTTGCGCTCCCGGCCGCAGACGAGCATCCGAGGCCATTCTCGACTGGAACGGAAGCAAAGGAGCCGCCGCATGCCACATCCGGTTGCGGGCTGCTGTCAGATCGCGATTTCCCCGGGGGATATCGACAGCAATGTTGTAAAGGTTGAAAGAGCACTGGACAATCTTGCAGCCACGAACTGCACGATCGCCGTTCTTCCCGAAATGTGGTCCTGCGGTTTCCCGTACCGTTCTCTGGCCGCGATGGCTCGGCAGACTCCTCTTCTCCTCGAAAAGGTCCGGCAGTGGGCGGTGGAGCGCCGGATGGTCATCGTGGGGAGCCTGCCGGAAGCGGATGGAGGCAGAATTTTCAACACCAGCTACGTCATGGATCACACGGGGGAACTCCGCGGAGCCTACCGCAAGGTTCACCTTTTTTCCCTGCACGGAGAGCACAAGCATTTCGCTCACGGCAACACTCCTGTGGTTGTTTCGACGAGTCTCGGGCACCTGGGTGTGATGATCTGCTATGACTTGCGGTTTCCCGAGCTTTCCAGGAGACTGGCACTCGATGGCGCGGATATCCTCTGCTTTTCCGCTCTCTGGCCCGAGACGAGAATCGATCACTGGTCCCTGTTGCTGAGGGCCAGGGCCATCGAAAATCAGCTGTTCGTTCTCGGCTGCAACGGGTGCGGCAGGGAGGGAAACCTGCGTTACGGAGGATCGTCCCTGATCGTCTCGCCGATGGGAACCGTTCTTGCGCGGGCTGGAGAAGGGGAAGAAGTCATCACCGCGGAGATTGACATGGAGGAGATCCGGAACTTCCGCAGCCACATCGACTGTTTTGGAGATCGGGTCCCTGGGGCTTACGAGCCGGATCGAGCCGAAGGGGAGTAAGTCCGGTTCCATTGCTTTCCACTATATGGAGGCTCAACGATATGAACGACGCTGACCCAGTATACCGGGATCTTGCCCGGTATCTCGATCGGCTGCCCGCAGGATTTCCAGGAACATCGACGGGAGTTGAAATGCGGATCCTGCGCAGGCTGTTTACTCCCGAGGAGGCGGCTCTTGCGGTGCACCTGAACATGAAACCCGAAAGCCCCGAAGAAATTGCCTCCCGCATCGGACGGGATCCCCTGGAGACCGCACAACATCTCGAAACCCTTTCCAGAAAAGGGCTCATCTTCCGAATCCGCAAGGGGAATCAGGCCCGATACATGGCCGCACAATTCGTTGTCGGCATATGGGAATACCATGTGAACGACCTCGACCCGGAATTGATTCGCGACACCAACGAATACCTGCCCTATTTTTTCAAAAAGAACTATCTGTCAGGGACACCACAGCTTCGCACCATTCCGATATCGAGGGCACTGCCCGCGGAAGAGGCGGTTATGCCTTATGAACAGGCCATGCAGATCGTGATGGAACAGGACAAGATCGTCGTGGCTCCCTGTATCTGCAGAAAAGAACAGCTCATTACGGGGCGGGGATGCGGCAGACCACTGGAAACGTGCCTTGTCTTCGGCATCGGCGCCCAATATTATGAAGAGAACGGGCTGGGAAGGGCCATCAGCCGCGAAGACGCCGTGGCGATACTCGATGAAGCCGAGAAGACCGGACTGGTGCTCCAGCCATCCAATTCCCAAAAGGTCGTCAACATCTGCGTCTGCTGCGGATGCTGCTGCCAGATCCTCAAGAACCTGAAGAGCCTCCCTCACCCCTCGCGATACGTTGCCTCCGGCTACTTTGCGATGGTGGATGCAGAGCTTTGCTCCGGTTGTGGCGTCTGCTCGGAACGCTGCCAGATGGACGCCGTTGAAATGTCCGGGGAATCGGCAAGGATTCTCCGAGACCGATGCATCGGCTGCGGACTTTGCGTGCCTACCTGCCCGGAAAAGGCTGTTCGCCTCCAGTTGAAGCCCGATGACGAGAGGTCCGCTCCGCCGTCTCACATGATGGAAACTTACAGGAAGATCGCCATGGAGCGCATCGAGAGACTCAGGGCGGGAGGAGGCCGGACATGACGAGACTGTCGAGGCATTTGCTCACCGTTGCGGCAGACAGACAAGAAGGAGGACAATATGAGCTTTTTCCCTGAAGCACCTCCGGCAAAATACGTGGAAGTCCCGATCGTGGTGCGTTTTGGAGACACGGATCCTTTCGGTGTCGTCTTTTTCGCTTCCTACTTCCGCTACTGTCACCAGGGAATTGAAGAGTTCTTCCGCCGCCTCGGGCTTCAGCCCCGAGATGTTTTTCGCAACTATGAAAAAGGCTTCGGACTTCCGATTGTCAGCGCCTCCTGCGACTTTTTCCACCCCTTGAGATATGGAGATACGTTGAACCTGGCCGTTTTCATCATCCAGGCCAAAAGCAAGGCCCTGACATTCGGATTTCATTTCTACCATGTCGAAAGGGAAAAACTGGTGGCGAAGGGACATGTCACGCTGGTGACCATCGATGAAGACTGGCATTCCAGGTCTGTGCCCGATTATCTGCGCAGCGCCCTCGAACCCTTCCTGCCCCCCGTGCAGACGTCATGAAGCTCCCCCCTGTGGGGAAGGAATCTTTCACCTAATATGAATTCCTGCCGCTTCAATACTGTGGTAGAGTTCATGTCGGCATGGAACGGGAGTGCCCGGGAGTTCATCCTGGAGACTTCCCGGGCGATTTCGGCGTCTTCAGTTTTCAAGTGCAGG
The DNA here is from genome assembly GCA_013314815.1 of Syntrophobacteraceae bacterium. Classification (GTDB taxonomy): domain Bacteria; phylum Desulfobacterota; class Syntrophobacteria; order Syntrophobacterales; family Syntrophobacteraceae; genus JABUEY01. Next base: position 19,972 of record JABUEY010000028.1, on the reverse strand, counting down.
AACACCTTCCGGGAGGGCGTTCGTCCTTCAGGCGGTCCGGATGCGGTCCACCCAATGCAGAAGAGGGTTCAGGAGACTATGGGAGCAGTACAGAAAAGTTACCAGGAAATCAACGAGAAGATACGAAAAGGCCAGGCTGTCGTCGTCACGGCGGAAGAGATGGTCGGTATTCTGAGAAAGAAAGGACCGGCTCGTGCGGCAAGGGAAGTGGATGTGGTCACCACGGGAACCTTTGCTCCCATGTGTTCTTCGGGAGTCTTCCTCAACTTCGGCCACACTCAGCCACCCATCAAGGCCGGCAAGGTCTGGTTGAACGATGTTCCGGTATTTGCGGGACTGGCCGCCGTGGATATCTATCTCGGGGTAACCGAGCCAAGCCTCGACGATCCTCTGAACAAGGTCCGCCCCGGTACCTTCGAATACGGAGGCGGTCATGTCGTTCAGGACCTGGTGGCCGGCAAAACGGTCGTCTTGAGAGCGGAAGGTTACGGGACGGACTGCTATCCCAACCGCAGCGTCGAAATGACCATGACTCTTGACGACTTCAATTATGCCGTACTCTGCAATCCGAGGAACGGCTATCAGAACTACAACTGCGCGGTCAACCTTTCCGAAAAGACCATTTACACATACATGGGGACCCTCAAACCCCGCATGGGCAACGCGAATTATTCAACGTCCGGACAATTGAGCCCGCTTCTGAACGACCCGTATTACCGGACGATGGGTCTTGGAACGCGGATATTTTTGGGCGGCGCCCAGGGATACGTCGTCTGGCACGGGTCCCAGCACAACCCCGGTGTCGCACGATTGCCCAACGGCATACCGAGGGCTCCCGCGGGAACCCTCATGGTTCTCGGAGACCTGAAACAGATGTCTCCGCGCTGGCTCGTGGGCGTGAGCATTCTCGGCTACGGCTGCTCCCTGTCTGTCGGACTGGGAATACCCATCCCTGTCCTGGACGAGGAACTGGCTGTGCAGGCAGGAGTATCCGACGAAGATATCGTAACGCAGGTGAAGGACTACAGCTTCACACGCGCGGAACCTCTTTGCGAGGTGACCTACGCTCAGCTCAAGTCGGGTACAATCACCGTGGAAGGCAGGGAAATACCGACCGTTCCTTTATCGAGTTACGTCCGCGCCAAGGAAATCGCCGAACTGCTGAAGGAGTGGATCCTCAAAGGGGAATTCCTGCTGGGAGAACCTCAGCACATGCTGCCCACGGCCTCCCGGAGAAACAAGGCGGTCGAGGAAACCGCCAACGAAGTTCCTCTTGCCTGATTGTGTCCTATGATTCCATATGACCTGCCGGAAGCACTCAAGACGAGGTGCGCCGCCCTCGATGAACTGTTCTCGAACCACCGCCGCATCGGAATCGCCTTCTCGGGCGGCGTAGACAGTACCCTGCTGGCCTGGTACGTACACGTGGTCCTGGAACGGGAGGTCCATCTTTTTCTTGTTGCCGGCACCCTGTTGCCAAACAGGGAACGCGGCCGGGCCGTGGAAGCCGCCCTCGAAACCGGGCTGAATCCGGAGGTGATTTCCCTTGATCCTCTGGCGTCACCGTCCATTGTCGAGAACTCCCCGGAGCGCTGCTACCACTGCAAGAAGCTGCTCATGTCCGCCGTAAGAACGCAAGGCATCCAACGCGGGTGTTCGATCCTCTGTGACGGGACACACGCAGAGGACCACCTTTCCCACAGGCCGGGGCGGAAGGCATTGGATGAACTGGGCTTTGTGAGCCCCCTTGGCCGGGCTGGCTTTTCAAAAGAGCATATCCGGGAGCTCAGCCGCCTTGCGGGTCTTTCCACCTGGAACCGGCCTTCCCAATCCTGCCTCGCCACCCGGGTTCCTTACGGAACCCGTCTCACCACCGACCTTCTGCAGCGCATCGACCTGGCCGAATCCATACTGCTGGATATGGGGATCGGGCAGGTGAGAGTTCGCGTCCACGGCGACCTGGCCCGCATCGAGATCCCCGCTGCATCGTTCCACGCTGTGCTGCGGGAAGAAGACAGGTCCAGGATCAGCGAGAGCTTCCGCCGGCTGGGTTTCATCCATACGACCCTCGATATCCTGGGGTTCCGCAGCGGAAGCTGGGATGAGAGTACCAGGGCCGATTCCCGGGCAAGACGGGATCCGCAATGCAGGTGAAAGGTCGTTTCATAGCCCCGTAAAGAATTGAGGTGATCATCGTCATGACCCAAAGAAAAGCCAGGGGAATCGGCCTGCTCTCCGGAGGCCTGGACAGTCTGCTCGCCGTTAAGGTACTCCAGGAACAGGACCTGGAACTCCTGGGCATCACCTTTACGACCCCTTTTTTTGGCAGGAACATGGCTTCCAGGACAGGCCGTCTGCTGGGCATCCCGGTCCTGTCCGTGGACCTGAGTGAAAAGCACCTGGAGATGCTTCGAAAGCCTGTCTATGGTTACGGCAGCCGCATGAACCCGTGCATCGACTGTCATGCACTGATGCTTCGCGAAGCCGGACGGGTGATGGAAAGGGAAAACGCTGATTTTCTGTTCACGGGGGAAGTGCTCGGGCAGCGCCCCATGAGCCAGCGCCGGGATTCCCTGCGCAGCGTTGAAAAGCTTTCAGGATACCCCGGACGCGTCCTTCGGCCTCTCAGCGCCAGGCTGCTCCCGCCCACCATCGTCGAGATGGAGGGGCTCGTGGACCGCGAAAAACTGCTCGACATCCACGGGCGCTCGCGAAAACGCCAGGAAGCTCTCGCCGCTCATTACGGCATTACGGAATATCCCCAGCCGGGCGGCGGCTGCCTTCTCACCAAGGATGGCTTCGTCAGGAAGCTCAAGGAACTGTTGGCCCGTTACCCGGAAGCCACTCCCCGCGAAGTGGAGCTGCTCAAGTGGGGACGCCATTTCGCCCTGCCTGGCGGAGGCATGTGCCTTGTGGGCCGCAATCGTTCCGACAATGAAAAGCTGGAATTCCTTGCCGGCAAACACCTGATGATCCTTCGGGCCGCGGACTTTCCCAGCCCGACGGGGGTGATGCTGGGAACCGTCGAATCGGAGGAGGATCTGGCCCTGGCGGCACGGATCGTCGCTTCCTACAGCGACGCGCCCCGCTTCGGAACCGTGCGCGTCGCCTGGAAAAAGGGAGAAGAGTCCGGCTTCCTTGCCGAACAATTGGACGAAAAAGAAGACTACCGCGGACTCCTCATCTAGCTCGACACGCCAGCTCCATACAAGCGCCCCGCGTCAGCCTCCCTATCCCGAAATTTCCGCACACTCCAGATCTCCCCTGCCACGCGGACTCCTCCTCTCCGTTTGCAGGAGGATTCAAGACCTGTCATCCAACCAGGTCATTCGGCATCAGAACGTCATTCATACAAGAATCAAACGTCCTTGCCGCCAGGGCGGAAGTCCGGTCCAGGCGCAGACCGCGCCGTAAGAATCTGTCCACCCGGGATTGCCTTGCTCTATCCATCTGTCTTCCAGGCTCTTTTCTTGATGTATATCATTGGCCCCGATTTTCAGACCATGCCCTTCCTGGACTCCCGCCTTTGCGGGAATGACGTTGTGGTGCCGAAAGACGCTGTGATGCCATCGATCCTTTGCGTGAAAACACCGGATGCATTAGAAGCACCCGCCGGCACTCTTGCTCACGAGAAGATGCCCGAACCGTCCGGCTCGTTCTAAAGAGATCAGCCGATCAGGAGTCTTCGGTGCGTGGTCTGGCTGAGAGTCTATTGCGCACGTTGATCTCGGTCATGTTCACCTCGAACTCCATGGCATCATTTTTTCGGGCCACGATGATCTTCCTGGTTTGGAATTGTCCATTAACCGGAGTCCAATCCCGGTTCGACCCGTTTTTATAGTTGGTTGTGAGCCCACGGCTCATGGAAGTTTGCCGAAAGAACCAGAAAATCTCACTCGTCGCGCCCGGAGTGTTCGAGCGCATACGTGCAGTGCTTGCGCAGCGGGCAGTCGGAGGTCATGGGTTTTCTCGCACGGCAGAGGTCCCTGCCGAGCTGGATGAGCTGATGGCTGAAGACGGTCCATTTCTCCTTCGGGATAATGGTCACGAGGTCCTGTTCGATCTTGTCGGGGTCTTTGTGCGAAGTGAGCCCGAGGCGTGCGGAAACCCGGGCCACATGGGTATCCACCACGATGCCGGGAATCTGGAATGCATTGCCCAGCACTACGTTTGCCGTCTTGCGTCCTATTCCGGGAAGGGTAACGAGCACGTCTAAGTCGGCAGGCACTTCACCTCCAAACCGTTCATGGAGAATCCCGCAGCACGCCTTGATGTTCCTGGCCTTGTTGCGAAAAAAGCCCGTGGACCGGATATCCTCTTCGAGCTGTTCGATGGGGGCTTCAGCATACGCCCCGGCTGTCGGATATTTCTTGAACAGAACGGGAGCCACCTGGTTGACCCGCACATCGGTGCATTGAGCAGACAGGATGGTGGCAATGAGCAGTTCCAGGGGGTTATTGAACTGCAGGGAACACCGGGCATCCGGGTAATGAAGATCCAGGATGTCCAGAATGGCCTTGACTTTTTGCGGAGATGGACGATTATCTGTTGCTTTTCGGCCCTTTTTGTCAGGAGGCATAAAGACTCACTGTACCCTGTTCCGGGAGGGTTGGTGTCGGCGTTTCGCTTCCATGCTCATTCGATTTTATGTCAAAGTTACCATTGGATTTCAAGGGAAAACAATTTATATAATGCATAGAATACGTTCGGGCGGATCGTCTTGAACGGGCTCATATCACCCGTTTACAGACTGCCGGATATCCGGACGGACGAGGAGAATTCAAAGCAAACCGTCGGTGGACCCGGTACAAAGCCGTATACCCCTCGACGTCAACGAGGCCGAATATGACCATACATGATGACGCGAAGATGAGGAATCTCCTGCGGGTGGCGTGCAGCAAGAGTCGGAGCGAAAGGCGCCTGATGCAAACTCATATCATTGTCTGTCCCTTCTGTGAAAACGGACATCCCGTCCCGACGGATTTTGATTCCATTCATCGATGCAGTTGCGGAGCATGCTATAAGGTTTGCGGGAATCACGCTCTCGAAAACAGCGTGGGTGATATTGCCGACGAACTGTGGAGCCCGGAGGAACTCGATTTTGTGCGTTCCATCCCCGTCGATTTCTGCAATATCATCATCGAGAAGGACTTCGACAGGCTCCTGGATCTCAAGCACATGTCAGACCCCAACGGGATCGAACGCTTCTGCAAGTACGATATCAACATCCACCTCAGTCTTGTTTGGGTTAAAAGGCTGTTCTAGAAGACACTCCAACATCTTTCTCCCATGACACCCAACACAGGGATGGACGCTCATCATGAACAGCGCTCAAGTGGTAATGGAATCGGACGAAATCGGCAGGGCTCTGGAAAGGCTTGCAACGGAAATCGCCGAACAGCCCGCGGACCCTGACAGGCTGGCTCTCGTCGGAATACACACCGGCGGTGTTTTCCTGGCACGAAGGCTCGAAGCCCTGATTTCCAGGAAACTCGGCCATTCCGTCCCGGTCGGAACCCTGGACATCACACTCTATCGAGACGACTGGACCCGCCTTCACACTCAGCCCGTCGTGCGGGCCACCGACCTCTCCTTCCGCGTGGATGACAGGGAAGTCGTCCTGGTCGACGACGTTCTTTATACCGGCCGCACCATAAGAGCAGCCCTCGATGCACTCATCGACTACGGGCGCCCCCGCAGAGTCCAGGTAGCCGTGCTGGTGGACAGAGGCCACCGCGAACTGCCCATATGCGCCCAGTTCATCGGCATGCAGCTCACTACCGTTTCCGAGGAGCAGGTCAACGTCCTGCTCATGGAAAAGGACGGCATCGACCGCATCGTCCTCGAAAAATCAGCCGACAGGCGGTAGAATATTCAGCCCATAACGCCGCTCCCTACAGAATGCATTGCGGCAGCAGGCTCAAATTGAGGTTGCCTCCCGTCATCAGTGCAACGACCTTCTTTCCCGCGAGGCGGTCCTTTATCCTGAACGCCGCGGCCAGCGACGCGGCCCCGGCCACTTCCGCGAGGTTTTGAGTGTAGCGCAGAGCGATCCTTACCCCTTCAAGCAGCTCTTCCTCGGTCAGGAGCACCACATCGCTCATGCGATCCTTGAGGATTGCGAAAGGGACTTCAAATACTGACCTGGCCGCCAAACCCTCGGCAACGGTTTCGGCTGCCGGCACGGTCTCCCTGCTTCCCTTCTTCCAAGACCGGTAGAACGACGGCATGCGCTCCGCCTGCACTCCGATCAATTCCACCCGGGGATTGATGCCTTCAATCACCCTGGCCAGCGCCGCACAGCCGGTTCCGCCCCCGATAGGCGCAATGATGACATCCACATCCGGAAGATCCTCGAAGATCTCGAGCCCCATCGTGGCCGTGCCCGTGATCAGGTGCGGTTCATTCCCCTGCCGCAGGTAGTACAGGCCCATATTCTCGGCCAACTCCTCGCAGTAGTCCTGGGCTTCGTAAAAGTCGCGGCCCTGTTCGATAAGTTGAGCTCCATGGGAAAGAATGGCTGCATTGATATCCGGGTTGTTGTTTACCGGAACGACCACATTGCAGAATATGCCCCTTTCCCGGGCGGCCCAGGCCACGGCGAGTCCGTGATTCCCCCGGGTGGCCACAACGATTCCCTTTTTCTGGATTTCAGGGGAGACACTCGCCATGAAATTGGCGGCCCCCCTCACCTTGAAGGAATTCGTGGGCAGGTGATTCTCGTGCTTCACAAAGATCATGGTTCCCAACTCATCGGCCAGTCTCTTGTGAAGGATCAGTTGCGTTTTCTTCAGCACGCGATCGAGGTTTCGACGGGCCTTGAAGATCTCCAGCATATTCACCTGAGCAAGCACTTCCTGGTCGTGACGGCTCATACTTCCTCCCTTTCCTGCGCTACCCGAACAGCATGGTCTCCTGGTCACGGCTCGGCCGACGCTGCAGATTGAACACGGCAGCAAGAACCTTCTTCCTGTATACCAGAAAAGCGGCAGGAATCAGGAGATCTATTTCGAAAGTGAGCAGTGAAAAAGCATGCTCTCTTTCGTTCGCGGGCGAATACGGTTTGTCATGGCATCTCGGTCGGTATTGTTCGCACAGCTTCGACTCGACGAAGCACTGCTCCCAGAGCCGATAAGGCCGGTGAGCCTCAACGCGCCCGGATGACCTTTCCCGCCCGCTGTCCTGCTTTCAGTTTTTCATTGAAATGTGAAGGCAGTCATGTTAAACGGAATGCACTTCGAGCGGGAGTAGCTCAGCTGGCTAGAGCATCAGCCTTCCAAGCTGAGGGTCGCGGGTTCGAAGCCCGTCTCCCGCTCCAGAAAAATACTAAGGTTTCAATACCTTACGCACGAAGACCTCAGACTTTCGCCAAGGTCGTTAGCGAAAGCCGAGGTCTTTGTTCTTTATAAGTCAAAGAAACCATTCGCGAAGTACTCCCGAATTCGTCCCGCGTCCTCCTCGATTCCCTTCACGTACTTTCCGTAGACCTTGTAAGTCATCTTGCTTTGAACTGTGCCCCAGCAGCCACCGTGGATCGGAACCGATAGGCGAACAATGCTTCCTTCCTTTCCGTAAATGTGGTGACTTCCCTGGATTCGCAACAACCGCCAGCCGTGCTGTTCGAGCACTTTCGCAACTTCCCTCCCTGACAGGTTCTTCATACGGTGATTTCTATGATCCGCGTCTTCTGATCCATTGGACCAACTTTCTTGATATCCACTGATAGGCACCCCTCAACGGCTTCGTAAATATTTCCGAGCAGTTCCTCAAATGTTTTGCGGGAATGACGGTGTGAAGTTCGAGGGAATGACGGTGTTAAAGGTATACTGTTGTATGAGATATCATGTTGTTTGAGGTATGACCTTGCTGGTGGTATGTGACTATTGTGTGTATATCACTGCTGTGGGTATGTCACTCTTGTAGGAATATTCCATCTTTGTGAGACATTTGTCGGGATACGGCGTTTGCCGGAAGGACCAGAATTCTCACCGTACGAAATCCTGCGCCGCCATACTCGATGTTCATTAATCGGCCTTTTTGTCGTATACTGAAATGGTTATCCTGGATTGCCCATGCCTGCGGTGCATCGCCCACATCGGGTTCCGTTTCCTGGAGGCGGCCATATGAGAGAACTCAAGATCGAGAACATCCTGGCGGACAGGAGAAACCTGGAACATATCCTGGACAACCTGATGGAAGGCATCATAGCCCACGATGTCCAGAGGCGTGTGATTTTCTTCAACCGCGCCGCCGAAAACATCACAGGATATTCCAGGTCGGAAGTAATGGGCAGGGACTGTCACGAAGTGTTCGGAAGTCCGTTTTGCGGAAAACGCTGCTCTTTCTGCAGCGAAGCGCCCGGATCACTGACCCATGTATCCTATCCCGTCCATATCGTGACCAAAGGCGGTGAACCCCGGCACATCGAAATGTCGGTAACGGGCATGACGGACGGCACCGGTTGCTTCGTGGGGGTTTTGGCATCCTTTCGAGACCTGACCGACCTGCTTGGGCTCCAGATCCGCCTCGGTGAACTCACCAGCTTTGCCGGAATTATCGGCAGAGACCATAAGATGCTCCAGGTGTTCGAACAGATCATGGACGTTGCCGTCAACGATTTCCCGGTGTTCATCTTTGGCGAGACAGGCACGGGGAAGGAACTGGTAGCGGCAGCGATTCACAATGAAAGCCGCCGGAGCGGCGCGCCCTTCGTGCCGATCAATTGTGGTGCACTCCCCGAAGGACTGCTTGAAAGCGAACTGTTCGGACATGTCCGTGGGGCCTTTTCGGGTGCGGTCCGAGACAAGAAGGGACGCTTCGAACTCGCCCACGGCGGGACGATCTTCCTCGACGAGGTGTCCGAACTGCCCAGGCCGATGCAGGTGAAGCTGCTGCGAGTCCTGCAGGAAGGCACCTTCGAACGCGTGGGAGGCGAGAGAACGCTGTCCGTGGACGTCAGGATCATCAGCGCTTCCAACAGGGATCTCAAACGGGAGACGGAAAAGAACCAGTTCCGCGAAGATTTGTACTATCGACTGAACGTGGTACCCATCCGGCTGCCTCCCTTGAGAGAAAGGAAGAACGACATTCCACTGCTCGCTGCCCACTTCCTCGAACAGGCTGCCAGGCGCGGACAGAAATCCGCGGGGTTGTCCAGGGCGGCCCTGTCCGTCCTGATGAATTATTCATGGCCCGGCAACGTCCGCGAACTGCAGAATGCCATCCACTTCGCCATCGTCACCTCCAGGGGCAGACTCATCCACCCTGAAAATCTCCCTCGGGAAATGCTGACCGACCCGCCCCGCAAAGGCCCTCACCCGAAGCTCGATACTGAAACCGTAGCGTTTGCTCTCCGCCAAAGCGGAGGGAACAAATCGAAGGCGGCGAAACTCCTCGGTGTCGGCCGAGCAACGCTCTATCGCTTTCTTGCGGAATCCGGTGATGTACCATGAAACAGAAGTGTCTCACGATCCATCCCGGTACACTTTCATAAACCTGCGGCCTGCACTTTACCCGAACCAGTTGCCGGACCACCCCCCGTCTGCCCGTCTTCGATCCTTCACTTCGTCCCTGTATCGAAGCCGACCGTCGAAAAACGAATGGATTCCTTCCGACCCATTCATGAACCAGGGAGATTCGAGCATTCCGGGGGTTGTTCGGCAGCCCACGGTCCTGGCACGCCTTTTGGATAGTATCCATTCAATTACATTGGACACATCTGCATTCAGCCCATCACAGCCCCTGCTGGCGGGACGCCGGGCAGACACGACAGGAGGAGAAAATCCATGGCAGGTCCTGAAGAAATTTATCAATGCCAGGTTGTCAACTGCGGATGCATGTACGATCCCGACCGCGGAGACCGGAGAGGCAGGATCCCCAAGGGAACCTGCTTTTCCGAGTTGCCTGACGATTGGAAATGCCCGGTATGCGGAGCCGGGAAGAAGATGTTTCGGCCTTTGCGAGGCCCGGGATCCGCCGCGGAACAGAAATCTTGACGTGCACGGTCTTTGTCGAGTGGTATCTTATTACAGGGTGTCTACATATCCGTCTGGTCAATCCGTGCCAGGTCCGGACGCTGTTCTTTGAAAATACAGGTGAATGCATGGACGAGCACATCGGCAAAGGCTTTTTCGGACCATGAACAATGAAAGGTTCATTCTCATAAACGCGTACCCGGACAGTTGTCGCAGAAAGGTGGAATACACTCGCGAAAACTTCGATCCCACAACAACGTTATTCTTTGCGTGAAAGCACCGCATGCTTGTTGAAAAGCACCGGGGGTACTCGTTGATGAAAAGATGCCGGTACTGTTTGGCCCGTTTATGCGAGATCAGCTGATGAGGAGTTTATGTGCATGGTCTGGCATTATCGTCCTGGTTCGGGTTTGTCCTTCAACCGGAGCCTGATCCGGGGTCGACCCATATTCATAGTTGTTTGTGAGTCCACGGCCCATGGAAGTTTGCCGGATGATCCCAATGAAAAGCTGCGAAAACGGTTATCATGCCATTTAATACTGAATTGCATATTCCTCCCCTTTCCGGCAATGCCTCCAGGCCTCCGCAACCCCCCCCCGGGCGAATTGTGGTCCGGATTGTTTGCCCTGTTTACACGGCTTTCAGGAGGTGAAGTATGGAAAGAGAACGTATACCTGCCGGCACAGAAGTACTTCCCGGAGTTTATCGATGCAATGCCTGCGCTAACGAACACGAATGCCGAGAGGAGGGGGAAAAGCTGCCACGCTGCGAGGTATGTGACAGCATTTCCTGGAGACCATTGCGGCTCACGAAGAAACAGGCCGGAAACGAGTTGAAATGACCGCCGCACACTGAGAAACATTCTTTCGGTCCATGTGATCTGAGAGTGTTCTCCGGTGGATGGATATGACCCCGGGGAGAGTGTTTTCGATACGGAGGTGGAATTCCGTCGTGACAAGGCAGTGCAACGACAATATTCGGAAGATCTTCGAGCTTGTGGACCGGATGATCGAAATAGCCGACGCCGGCGATGCACAGAGGGAGGATTCGGGCTGCGGTATACTTTACGGGGTTGTGAGAGATTCGGCCTTCAAGATCAGGCAGCTTGCGGTAAAGGAACGGGAAGCCCATATAAGAAAAGGGTGGTGGCGGGAGGAAGGCTGAGGATCTCCGGCCCCCTCCTGATGGCAGTGGCAGTTCACGAACCGGCCTTAAAGATTCCTGAGTGGCAAGTACAAGTCTGTCGGACCAGGAAACATGATCGGCATGGACAGCCGCTTCCGAAGCTGTATTTTTGCGTCGCGGAAGCCTTGCATGGTATCTTCCGATGGACAGCGCTCGAATCGTGATGTAAAGGTATTGGCATGTCGTATCCTGGAGCATGCCTTGCCGGTTCCACGGACTTTGTTCCGCATGACTCCGGATCATTCCTGCTGTGCAGGAAATTCCCTGCTGGCCGCAGAACGCTCCGGAGCGAGTGTGCAGCCGTGTGCACCGGGGGCGCGCCTGTTTGCGTGCACCCTTAAGTCGGAGGACGTGCCGATGATAACCAAAAGAACCGTGATCTCAGCGTTTGTCCTGCTTCTTTGGCTGCCCGCCTTCCTTCCGAAGGCGGAAGTTCACGCATGGGGATCTGCTACGCATGCATACATCGCCGATCACATCGGCGAGTCTCGTGGCCTTATGAACTCCAACGAGATGTACGGAGCCATGGCGGCCGATCTTTTCAACAGCGTGCTGGGCAGCGGAACCGGGATCGCCTCGCTTTACGAACTCACTCACGATCAGCCCGAGAAGCTGTGGCTCAAAGCCAGGCGCGGCATGGAATGGCCTGTCGCCTTCGGGCTGGCCAGTCACAATGATCTGTGGGGGGCGGATTTTACGGCTCACCATGAAGGACAGACTTTCGGTGAAACGGAAGGGTATGTCATCGCCAAGGCACGCCTGCTGGCGCCGTTCGTGAAAGAGCAACTGGAGCGGGTTCTGGCCGGAAAGTATCCTGAAGCCACCTTGGACGCCGCCTCCCTGGAACTTGCCCATGGCTTCGTGGAACTCGCCGTCGATCTGCTTGTCAAGGATATCGACCCTGCCATCGGCCAAAAGATCCTCTATGCCGCCACTTTTCGCACATCCCAGTTTCCCGCTCTCCTGGTGAAGGCCTATTCACAGGACGTCGCGCAGGCGCTGCGGATCTCTCAACTCGATGCCGCCAAGATCATCATAGCGAGAGAGCTCCAGTTCAAGAGCCTGATGACCATCTATGGCAAGATTCTCATGCAGAAAACAGCCGATTCCACCAGCCTGCTCGCCCAGCTCCTCCCCCGCCTGGCTCGTGACGCCCTGGGTGTCCACGGTATCCAGGTTGCCCAGGGTGCCGAAGTGGCCGGCCTCCTGAACACCGTTCTCCAGGAAGCCATGCTCCTGTGCACTCCTGACTTTGCGGGCGAATTATACGCCACCATAGATTTCGTCCATCAGCAGATGGATCTGCACGGAATAGTCTATTAACATCCAGGCGGTTCGACAGAGGGCACCCCGGTCTCCTGATCCTGGTGTGGTATGCCGATCTTGATTTTGCAAAATCGTCTCTCCGAACCACAACGTTGTTCGGTGTCACAACGTCATTCGACGTTGGGATATGTTCAGGCATTATGTTGGGATATTCTCGGACATGATGTTATCATGCCCAATGACGTTGGGATACGCGCGGCAGTGACGTTGTGATGCCGAAGAATGACCTTGTCAGTCCGAATGGCGTTGTCATGCCATCGATCCTGTGCAGGATGAGCACCGGAGATACTCGCTTATGAGAAAATGCCGGTACTGTTAGGCTCGTTTTCTTTAGAGATCAGCTGATTAACGGTTTTTTCCCTCTTTCATAGTTGGTTACAGGCTTACGGCTCATGGGAGTTTGCCGGATGAACCTTATCCCTTCCGCCCGGCGGCACTCTTCAGCTCCTCCTCGATGATCTCCTTGAATCGTTCCATGGTCGGGCCGCCGGGAAACAGCTTCCCGTTGAATATGAAGGAAGGAGTCCGGTCGATGCCGATCCTGTTTCCTTCCTGGGCATCCGTCATCACCTGGTCGATGTACTTTCCACTGTCCATGCAGGCGTTGAACTTGTCCATCTTCAGGTTGAGAGACCTGGCAATGGCCCGTAGATTGTCCGGGGTAGGTTCCTCTTTGCTGTTGAAGAGCAGATCCTGGTACTGCCAGTAAACCATCTGCTCTCCAGCACAGCGTGCAGCCTGGGCGGCTTTGATCGAAACCTCGTTTCCTCCCAGTGGAAAGTCCTTGAAGACCCACCTGATTTTCCCCTTGTAGGCTTCCCTGAGCTGTTTGACCGTGGCATGAACCTGGCGGCAGGAAGGGCAGCGGTAATCGGAGAATTCGATGATCGTCAGTGGGGCATCCGCAGGACCCATGGCGGGAGAATCTCCCGGTTCCACATTCACCCGGGGCAGGGGCGGTTCCTTGAACTGGACGGACACCGTACTTTTGGATTTCACCTTGTTGGCGTATTCCATCAGTCTTCGATAGTCTTTTTGATTCTTGAGCTGAGCCCTGACCTGTGTGTTCAGATCCTCCCGGGACCCCTGCCAGCTCTTCTGGATATCCGGGTTCGCCCTCAGATACTGCTGGATTTCTTCTTCGCCGACCGCACTCTCTCCCGCGAGCACGACTTCCTTCACAAAGGTCTCGAGCGGCATTTTGCGCTCGTCGGCTTCTTTCTGCAGAATCATCTCGGCAATCAGCTCGGTGAGGTACTGGCGCTTCATCTGGTAGATTTCCATTCTCATCTGGTAGATACGTGTCGAGAACGGAGCTTCCAGTTCCTCTTCGGTGATGGTTTTGCCGTTGACGGTCGCCACGACATTACCTGACGGATTGTCTGAGGCCAAGGCATGGGAGCCTGCGCATCCCATCACGGAGTACGCCAGAAGAAAAGCCGCTGCAAGGATCGGCAGCAGGCTGCGCAGGCTTCGCCCGCAGAACAGAAGACGCCATGCCCTCGCAAAGACAGGGGGCTTCCCGTGAAACAGAATCGATTGTGATTTCATCGAGATCATGATCCTTGCTCAGTTGCGCCGCCTCCCGAGATGAGTTCAATCGAATCCCCCCCTCTCCCGGCGGCAGTGTCCAGGCACTGGGGCAGTGTCCAGGCACTGGACTCGAAGGCCAAATCGAGGGGGGATAGTTCGGTTCGGCGTTGCGGATCGTTCGCTCTAATTCTTCCCCGCCTGGTTCAACCACACCTGGACCCTGGGAAGCTCGAGTTCGGGCATGGTTTTCAGGTGAGACTCCGCCGACATTCTCCGCTGCATCCACTGCGGCAGTTCTCCAACGATCCCCCCTGTACTGACGGCTATATCCAGCATCCCGTTCTTGTTGACATCCCCGACGGCTACGCCCCAGTCGAGCGAAAGCCCGGTCCTGGGAAGACCGGTGTTCTCCACTTCCACCCAACCGTTCTTTCCGTTGCCCCTGGCGATGAACAAGCCGAAATTGCTTCCGTAATTCATCTCGTAGGCCCCGCTGGCCAGGACATCCAGGTGCCCGTCTCCATCGAGGTCCCCGAGCACCACACCTCGAACCCCGCCGCGTAGGCCGGGAAGCGGATCGTGAGGCCCGTCCCAGGTGCCGTCGGCGGTCTGGAGATAGATCTCGACTCCGTTCACCTCGTTGGCCGTCACGATATCCATGAGCCCATCGCCGTTCACGTCACCGGTATCGACTGTTCTGAAGATGCCGCCCACAGCCGGGGTCGGAAGGCCTTCCGAGTACAGTTTCCACTTTCCCTTGCCGTCACCGAGCCAGACGCGGGGCCCATAGTAATAGGCGGCAACGACATCCAGGTGGCCGTCCTTGTTCACATCGCGCAAAATGAGGTGATTGACCCAGCCGGCCTGGTACAGATCGCCGGGTTCCGGATCCTGGAAACTGGGCAGTCCGTCGTCTCCCCTGGATTCCTTCCAGTTCTTCCCCGTTCCGTCTCCAAAATAAACGGTAAACCCGCCGGAATCCGCAGCGCCTGCAACAATATCGACAAAACCGTCTCCATTCACATCGGCCACGGCCAAGGTTTCGGCTCCCAGGAACTTCTCGCTCTTCCGGTCATCCGCATCATCGTCGTTGTTCGAAGGGGCAGTTTTGGATACTTCCGGAGCCAGTCCGCCGACCACCTCCTGCCATTTGCCCTTTCCGTCTCCAAGGTAAACGAAAATCCCGAGGCAATGGTCCGCCACCACCATATCCAGTATGCCGTTCCTGTTCACGTCGCCGAAGGCGACTCCACCTCCGCAGGACTTGGACGGCAGCTTCAGCCCTTCAGACGAATCCACCCAGTTGCCCTTGCAGTCCCCCAGCCACACCCTTGCACCTTCACCCAGCCGTTCAGTGGAAGCCAGGTCCAGACAGCCGTCCTTGTTGACATCTTCGAACACCGGTACACTTTTCCAGAAGCCCTTCTCGGGCAATCCTTTTGTCGACGATATGGCAAACTGAAGCTTCCTGTCGCCCTTGTCCTGGGCGGCAGATGCATACGATACCCGCGGCAGGAGAATGAGAGCCGCGGCAAGGACCGCCACGCACGAGAAAAAACAGTTTCTTGAAGATATCTTCATGGTTGGACCTCCAGGTTTATTCCTTTCCATCGATAACCCGATACCACTTACCGTCGATCTTGACCCACGGGTCCACGACCTCACGAACCTCGGGCTGCATCTTGGAAAGATGCGGATCGTTGGGCCGCGTGCTGATGGTGACCTTCACTTCGCCATGCCCCGCATTGGCGCGTTGCACTTCGGCCCACCCGACCTCGGCCGATACGTAGATATTCATGGGCTTCGTCTGGGAAAACTCCTCCATGGACATACCCGCCCTCACGTCGGGAGGAATGAATTCGTACAGGACGGCATGATCCTGCCGCACCATCGCATCCCAGTACCTGGCAGCCCGCCCCTTGAGGGCTTTCTCTTCATCGAGAAGCCTGTCCCGGGGCGGTGTCCACGGGACAAGCAGCTGATTCGTGGCGGTCCTGTACCATTCGCCGTCCTTCTTCTGCCAGATATGGGTTCTCTTTACGGTCTTCGCCGGGATGGCCGGATACTTCTTCACAGAAACCTCAAAGACGACATCCACCCAGCCGAAGGCATCCAGAATATCGATCTCCCTGATGTCATAGCTGTGATAGTCGAACCCGTCTTTTTCCTTCTGACTGTTCACGTACTCATCCAGCGAAACGTATACCTTCTCCCCAGGGTCCAGGGACTCATACACCTGGGCCCAGTCGTCCTTCATCAGCGCAGCCCAATATCTGTCCACTCTCTTTTTGAGAGCATCCCTGTCGTCCCGGGCCGCCCAAGCCGTATGCATGCCCGCAAGGACAGCGCAAAGGCACACAAAGCCGATCACTGCAAGCCTCTTCCTCATTCCAATGCTCCTTCCTGGATCAATCGATTCCACCGTTTCCCGGTGAACTGCATTGCAGGCCATACCTTCGCAGGTGTGAACCCTGCCGGCGGTCGCCGCCTGCCGGATGCACGCCTTCACCGGCATAACCCTTCCATGTCAATGGCCTGCTTAACCCGAATCACGCTTCATCTCGGGGTGGTCATCCACCTGTCATCGGTCTTCAAATAATAAGAGGGGCAAGAATACATGTACTCCTGCCCCTCTTACATTTACTCTCTGCTTACAAAAAACTCAACTACTCACAGACCGATCAACTGAGCGTTTTATCAACCCTCGGGAGACCACCTGATGGTAGCGGCTTCTTTGCCCACACCGGTCAGGCTGCTGGCGCCCGTAGCTTCGGGAATGCCGTCCGGATTGAGGGACATCAATCCGCCGTCGGGATATCCACCACCTTCACCACCGGCAACATCGATGAAATCGAACTTCACACCGAGAAGACCCGTATTGACTGTCTTGCCGTCCCTACACAGATCTCCTGCGGGATCCGGATCGTTGGGCTTTGCAGCGTAGCCCTGGACTTCCGCACGACCGACCAGCGTTCCAAGACCGCCCGCCGCCAGGCCGACCAGGTAGTTGAAGTTGTCGCCCTTGATGTAGCGGAACGCATTGTACAGGCTGGGAATCGCGGGATCCTCCGTCGACTTCACACCAAGAATCTGCTCGAAGTAGCACTTAATGCAAGCCTGGGTTCCAGACCTCGACTGCTCGTTGGCGTTGTAAATCTTGAACACCGCGAGGGTCCGGGTAGGAGTGATCGGATCGTCTTGGTTGTACTGGAATTCCCTCAGGTCCTGCGTGCAGGGCACCAGGTTCAGCTGGGTTCCGATGAACGGAAGGTTCTCGCTGCCGGGAAGGTTCTCGCTGCCGGGCAGGGACTGCCTGGCAATGAAGTTGAAGGTCAGGTAATCGGGGCATGCATCATAGGCGCCCGATTTTCCGGTCAGCATCAGCTTGGTGGGATCGTTGGGATCCTTGCTGTCCATGACCTTGCCCACATCGGCGTATGCCCAGAAAGGCCAGGCATTGTACTGCATCATGGAGATGCCGTTGTCCTCGACTTCTGCAAACCTGGCAATCGTCGCCTCGCCATAGAGCCTGTTGTGGGAAATAGGTTTCTTCTTGGTGAGGGATTCGATGGCAAAGCAGTACAGGCTGCCGATTCCGCTGGCTGCGGGAGGAAGCGCATTGACCGTCTCGAAGATCTTCGATCCGAGAACATTGGCAAAACCCGTGCCGGCGCTGAAGTACACCACCTGCTCCTGGGTCAGGTCGATGGTGAAGTTTTCCACGTCGCAGCATTTCTGCTTGTAGCCCTCATCGATCACCGGCCAGTTCCAGATGCACTGCAGGGTCACGGGCCTGTTGGCATCGTTACCGATGGTGATAAAGGTGTCGGTCTGATACAGCAGTCTTCCATCGGAAGGATCCAGTTGAGCCCTCACCTCTATCTTGGGAAAAACAAGCAAGCTTCCCCTCTTGCCGGGCATGGTGACATTCGGAGCGGCACTTGCCAGGCTGGCAAATCCTGCGATCACGAATACCGCCACCATTGCAAAAACTGTAAATTTCCTCATACCTTTCCTCCTCCAAACAAATCAGAAAATCAAAAACGGCCGCTTCTTACAAGCTCAAAAACCTTGCTTAGCACTGAGCCCCTCGATCACCTCCCTTCACCTGATTGACCTGTTGACTTGCCGGCCTGCTTTTTTGGATTCTTCATGACTCTTTGCCGGCCGGCCCGGTCCACCCCCAAGCGTCAAAAAGCGAAACTTTCGTCAGACACCTGTCGTAAGCGATCGACCATGATTCAATCGGCACCGGACGCCCTACGGCGACCCGGCACCGACAACCCGAACATAACAGAAACCAGTAAACCCGCTCAACATCTTCATACCGCTGTGAATTCCAGAGATACCCCTAAGTCAATGAAACCGGATTAGATGATACGTCAACTGGTTAAGATACAAAAGATTAACTACATCGACCTGTTTCTTGCGATATGCTTTTGTAGCATGGCACCACTTTTAGTCGAAGCAATATGGATTGTCAAGAAAAAAACTTGAGCGTTTCACCTGAACTTTGCGGGTTTTTTCCATTCAACCGGACCGATTCATCCCCTCCCATCGACCGAAACAATCCATTGAAATACAACAGGTTGGTCCATTACTCCCTGGATGGATCCTGCGGTGTCCAGAAGTTGCGTCCGTTTCCAGTAAAACACGAACCCTGTCGACGACTGCAAAGAATTTCGCGGCCTTTCAGCAGATCAGCCTCTTCCGCGCACATCACGGCAACAGCCTCTTCATCCTCGACGGCCCCCCGAAAAGCTCAAAAAAGAACATTGCAAATCGGCTTCAAACCATTAATGATATCGGCTTGAATCCTTCAACTTGCCGGAAGGACTCCATTCTCGACTTAAATTCCAAAAAGTTCAATAGGGAAAATCGTATACAAGACCATGTTTCCACTTATTTCACTTCCAGATGGATGCAACAGTACTAGAACATATGATTTGAAAATCAGAAACCAGAACTTTTCCGAGAAATCAAGCTTCTCCCCAACTGCGGGAATACATGGGAAAAATGCCGGGTGTTCTTTTAGAAATCATTGCTGTCGCCAAATGTACTTTTTTCCACAACAGTATACTGAAGACGTGTCCCATACCGCGCAAGACCCGATCCTGTCATACACCACGTGCCATCCGACAACATCGATACCAGTCGTTTCCGCGGATCAAGACTGAACCATCAGTCCACAGTCCTCACATGTTCATGCCGCACTCTATGTAATCCTGTTCGATCCAGGATTCCTATTCCTTTACGGTCGACACGGCTAATCTTCTTCAATCGGCTAACCTCCAGTATTCACATGGAAAGCCTGATTCAACCCAAAAATCCCTGTTGACTTTTCAAACCACAAAGTTCTACATACAGGAGCAGTGGGAAATCCATGACTCTTGCCGGGCAATACGGTCTTTTCTCGGACTCGTCCAGCTCACACATCAACCTTCGCGAGCCGATTGCCCCTTTCAGCACTTCCTGTTCTTAAACATTTCTTTGATACCGCTGGAGGTAGGGAAAGATGACCATCTGGCTTGCCTTTGCATCCGGACTTGTTCTCGGGATTCTACTGGGAGTGTTTCTGCGCGAGTTCCTGCAGGGCAGGACGGAATGCAGGGACCGAAAGAAGCTCCCTCTCGACCGGCAACTCTGGTAACCACCTACCCCACAACCCGGCGGAACCGATTATCCGGCAATCTTTGGTTCATCCGGCAAACGAGTACCACCGGGTGCCTTTCTCGCAAAGGATCGATGCAATCACAACGTCATTCGGCATGACAAGGTCATTCCTATCAACATCGTCATTCCCATCAACAACGTCATTCCCGCCTTCGAGACCGTGTCGTATCGATTTATAACATTCGAGTTGGCGCGACGGCTATCCACCAGATGCCCAAGGGCGAGTTGGTTGATTGCCAAATCCAACCACCGGCAGGCGAGGAGAAGTCTGCAAGATGCTT
>JABUEY010000027.1 GCA_013314815.1 Syntrophobacteraceae bacterium | reverse complement strand
AGCGGTTCTCTACGCTTCGGACCCCGCATACCTCGACGCCGTGCTGGCGGAGGAAAAAGGCTGGCGTGAGATTGCGGTCCCGCCCATGAGCCTGGTGGTGTTCCGGCGCGAGGACCTGGCCGCGTATTCGGTGGAGCCCTTCGAGTTCGTCGCCCAGGAGAGAAAGGGGGCGGAACCATGACAGACACCCCAATGAACCAGGCAATGAACCCAACAAAACCCTCAAACGCGAACACAAGCGGAATGCTGAGACTCTTCGTCTACGGCACCCTGAAGCGCGGTTTCTGGAACCACGACCGCTTTTGCCGGGGCGTCCTGACGGTGGAGGACGCCGTGGTCCACGGCCGCCTCTTCGAGACATCCTCCGGAATCCCGTTTCTGGAGGTTCCAGATGAGGACGTCATTGCCATCGGGACCACCAATCCACTCGCCGACGTGGCCACACAGGCGCACGTCGCGGCCCGCATGTCCAATCCCGAGCCAACCCCCGACCGGCTCCCGAAGAAGGGCACAGGCGCGCCCTGGGGCCCCGTGTATGGGGAGCTTCTGACCTTCGACGATCCCGAAAACCGCCTTCCGGCCATCGACCGGCTGGAGGGGTTTCATCCCGGCGGTCCCTGCCTCTACCGCCGTGTTCTGGTTTTGGCGCAGGCCCACGGAACCGTGCTTCCGGCTTGGCTCTATGTTGTTGAAGTAACAAGTAATCGCAGCTTCAAACCGCTTCCGTCCGGCAAGTGGCGCTCCTGAAATCAGTCTCGACCAAGCCGCGGATTTCTCTTGATTTTCTCTTGCGAACGATATAACATACGCTATTATATTCGGGCAAGGGCCGTGGTTTGCCATCCGGACAAGAGGTGCAGCAAATGGACACAGAGGGTCGAAGTTTTTCGGCGTTGGTGAAAGAGATGCGGCGTCAGCTCGCCTTGAGCCAAGAGGACCTGGCTCGGCAGCTCGGCGTCAGCTATGCGACCGTCAACCGGTGGGAAAACGGACAATCCGTGCCCTCAAAACTCGCCAAGGCCCAGCTGAAATCTTTCTGCGAAAAGATGATCGAACGAGGCAAGTTGACGTTGTCTGCAAACATGCGTGATTTCGCTGACCTGGGCTCGGATCAGGATTAGGAGCAGCCATGAACAATTTCGGCGAAAAAGTCAGCTTCATTTGGTCGGTTGCCGACCTCATTCGCGGACCCTACCGGCCAAACCAGTACAAGGACGTCATGCTGCCCATGACCGTTCTTCGCCGTCTCGACTGCGTCCTTGCGCCCACCAAGGACAAGGTTCTCGAGCAGCAGAAGAAACTCTCGGGCGGCAAGGTCAAAAACGTCGATCCCATTCTCTGCCGCGTCACGGGCGTGCCTTTCTACAATACAAGCCGCTTCACCTTCGACAAGCTCAAAGGCGACCCGAACAACATCGCCGCCAATCTGACCCACTACATCAAGGGCTTCTCCTCGCGGGCCCGAGAGATCATCGAGCACTTCGGGTTCGAGGAACACATCGCCAAGCTCGACAAGGCCGACCGGCTCTATCTGGTCGTGTCCAAGTTCTGCGATATCGACCTGCATCCGCAGACCGTCTCGAACATCGAGATGGGGTATATCTTCGAAGAGCTGATCCGGAGATTCAACGAGGCATCAAACGAAGAGGCCGGCGATCACTTCACCCCCCGCGAGGTCATTCGCCTGATGGTGAACCTCCTCTTTATGCCTGACAGCGACATCCTGACCACCAAAGGAATCGTCAAGACCCTGTACGATCCGGCCTGCGGGACAGGCGGCATGTTGTCCGTGGCTGAGGACTACGTGCGCGAGCTCAACCCCGACGCCCGCCTGGAGGTCTTCGGACAGGACTACAACGCCCAGGCTTACGCCATCTGCGGGTCTGACATGATGATCAAGGGGCAGGATATCGAGCACATCGCCTTTGGCGACAGTTTCACCGACGACCGGTTTCCGCGCCATAAGTTCGATTACATGCTGGCCAATCCGCCCTTCGGCGTGGAGTGGAAGCCTGAAGCCGACTTCATCACGCGCGAGCACGAAGAACAGGGCTTCGGAGGACGTTTCGGCGCAGGGCTGCCCCGCATCAATGACGGCTCCCTTCTTTTCATCATGCACATGATCAGCAAGATGAAGGACCCGAAGGAGGGCGGCACCCGCCTTGGAATCGTCTTTAACGGTTCGCCGCTCTTCACCGGTGCGGCCGGGTCGGGAGAGAGCGAGATCCGCCGCTGGATCATCGAGAACGATTGGCTGGAGGCCATTGTCGCCCTGCCGGACCAGCTCTTCTACAACACGGGCATCTACACCTACCTCTGGATCGTCACCAACCGGAAAGAGCCGGGTCGCCGGGGCAAGATTCAACTGGTGGACGCAACGAGCTTCTTCAAGAAGATGCGCAAATCCCTCGGCAACAAGCGTAACGAAATCTGCGACGACCAGCGCGACGAGATCACCCGGCTCTACGGAAATCTAAAGAATACGGATCATGTCCGCATTTTCGACAACGCCGACTTTGGCTACCGCCGCATCACTGTAGAACGTCCTCTGCGCCTTAACTTCGCGGTGGACGAGGCTCGAATCGCCCGCCTCATGGAGACAACGGCCTTCGCCAACCTTGCCGCCAGCAAGAAACGCAAGGATACAAAAGCCGCTCAGGCCGAAATCGAAGAAGGCGGCAAACTTCAGGAAGCCATCCTGTCCGTTCTGCGGCCCCTTGCCGCCAAGGGCATCGTCAAGAACCGGGAACAGTTCTCGGAGATGGTGCAGGCGGCGTTCAAGAGGTCGGGGCTCAAAGTTCCGGCTGCCCTCTTCAAGGCGATTCTGATGGCCCTTTCCGAGCGGGACGAGACAGCCGATATCTGCACCGACGCCAAGGGCAATCCCGAGCCCGATCCGGAACTGCGCGATTATGAGAACGTCCCCCTCAAAGAAGACGTGGGCGAGTATATGAAGCGCGAGGTTCTGCCGCACGTTCCTGATGCGTGGGTTGATGAGAGCAAGACAAAAGTCGGTTATGAAATAAACTTCAATCGTTATTTCTACAAGTACACGCCTCCGCGCCCGCTGGAGGAGATCGAGGCGGACCTCAAGAAGATCGAGAAGGAAATCGCGGACATGCTGGCGGAGGTGACGGA
This sequence comes from Syntrophobacteraceae bacterium, assembly GCA_013314815.1. Lineage (GTDB taxonomy): Bacteria > Desulfobacterota > Syntrophobacteria > Syntrophobacterales > Syntrophobacteraceae > JABUEY01. The sequence continues at coordinate 33,380 of JABUEY010000027.1, read as the reverse complement.
ATGACCGGCAAGCCGATGAAACCCTCAGGCAAGGCTATGTCCCCCGATCAATTGCTTGGCGATATTCGCCAAATGATTGAGGAAACCCGTTCTGCCGTGGCGACCACGGTAAATGCCGGGCTAACCATGCTCTATTGGCGAATCGGACGGCGCATAGGCCAAGAGATACTCAAGGGCGAGCGGGCGGAGTATGGAGCGGAGATTGTCTCGGCGCTGGCGAGACAATTGACGACCGATTACGGCCGGGGCTTTGAAGAGAAAAATCTTCGGCGCATGATTCAATTCGCGGAGGTATTTCCCAACGAAGAGATTGTCGTATCGCTGATACGACAATTGAGTTGGACTCACATTATTGCCTTGATTCCTCTCAAGCAGCCGCTTCAGCGCGAGTTCTACGCCAAAATGTGCCGGGTGGAGCGATGGAGCGTCCGCACCCTTCGGCAGAAGATCGCTTCCATGCTTTACGAGCGCACCGCCCTTTCCAAGAAACCGGCTGAGCTGGCAAAGCTCGAACTTCAAGCCTTACGGGAAGAAGATCGCATGACGCCCGACTTGGTGTTTCGCGACCCCTACCTGCTCGACTTTCTCGGACTGAAAGGCGCTTACCAGGAAAAAGACCTGGAAGCGGCTATTCTGCGCGAGCTGGAATCCTTCATTCTGGAATTGGGCGGCGGCTTCGCCTTTGTCGCCCGGCAGAAGCGCATCACCGTGGATCAAGACGATTTCTACCTGGACCTGCTCTTTTTCCATCGCGACCTGCGGCGGTTGGTGGCGGTGGAACTCAAACTCGACAGGTTCCGGCCCGATCACAAGGGGCAGATGGAACTTTATCTGCGCTGGCTCGATAGATACGAGCGCAAGCCCGGCGAGGACTCACCGTTGGGCATCATTCTTTGCATCGGGAAAAACGCCGAACAGATCGAACTTCTGGAACTCGGCCGCTCGGGCATTCACGTCGCCGAATATCTTACCGTGTTGCCGCCCAAGGATGTCCTGAAACGCAAGTTGCATGAGGCCATCGAAAAAAGCCGGCTGGCGCTGGAAAGCCGCGGCGAGGAGACGGGTAAGGCATCCATAAAGGCATTCGTCAAGAAAAACTTGACGGTTCGACAGGATACCACCCGGAAGAAGCTTGCCAAACCGAAGAGCGGGGAAAAAAGACCTGGCAAGGGGGACAAGTCATGAACCGCGCAGCCACACAACATAAGCGGGCGGCCTATCCGGCGTACAAGCCTTCCGGCATCGAATGGCTGGGTAGCGTACCTTCCGCATGGCATGTCGCCCGCCTACGCTTCCTGGTAAAGACTAACCCCTCGAAGTCCGAGATTCGGGGAATACCCCAGGATACGGTCGTATCCTTCGTGCCGATGGATGCAGTCGGCGAATATGGCGGGCTTCGGCTTGAACAGAGGCATGCACTTGAGGATGTGGCCAACGGATACACCTACTTCCGAGACGGTGATGTCGTTGTCGCCAAGATTACACCGTGCTTTGAAAATGGAAAAGGCTCAATTGCTGACGGCCTTGAGAATGGCATCGGGTTCGGCACCACTGAGCTTCATGTTTTGCGACCATCCTCGTTCATGGATCGCAATTATCTCTTTTATCTTACAATCAGCCACGCTTTCCGGCAGATCGGGGCCTCTTACATGTATGGGGCGGGAGGTCAGAAGCGTGTGCCGGATGATTTCATCCGGGACTTCCGCCATCCAATTCCTGCGATTGATGAGCAGCGCGCCATTGCCGCCTTTCTGGACCGCGAGACGGCGCGGATTGATGGGCTGATCGAGAAGAAGCGGCGGCAGATTGAATTGCTCCGGGAGAAGCGCTCCGCCCTGATCAGCCACGCCGTCACCAAGGGCCTCGACCCCAACGCCAAGATGAAGGATTCCGGCATCGAATGGCTGGGGGAGATTCCGGAGCATTGGGAACTGCGTAGACTGAAATACATTGCGTCTGTGCAATTTAGCAATGTTGACAAGAATACTTTTGAAGGAGAGGAGCCAGTTCGCCTTTGCAACTATATTGACGTTTACAAGAACGAGTTAATTAAGGACGATTTCGAGTTCATGCAAGCAACCGCAACAAGAGCGGAAATCAGAAAGTTCACTCTCAGACAGGGAGATGTAGTCATAACCAAAGATTCAGAGTCATGGACTGATATAGCGGTTCCTGCATATGTGGCCGATCAACTCCAAGGGGTTATTTGCGGTTACCACCTGGCGCAGATTCGTGCCAAATTTCAAATACTTGATGGGAAATATCTGTTCAGAGCCTTTGCATCGAAGGCCATCAATTACCAATTCCAAGTTGCGTCAACCGGGATTACCCGCTACGGGCTTGGCAATTATTGGCTTGAGAACGGCTTGCTTGTTCTTCCTCCCCTCCCCGAGCAGCGCGCCATTGCCGCCTTTCTTGACCGCGAGACGGCGCGGATCGACTCGCTGATCGAGAAGGTGGAGAAATCCATTGAATTGTTACGCGAATACCGCACCGCCCTGATCTCCGCCGCCGTGACCGGCAGGATCGACGTGCGCAAGGAGGCTGTCTGATGCCAGGCCAACACACCGAACACGCATTTGAGACCGCCATCGAACACCACCTGACTTCGGCAGGCGGGTACGAGAAAGGCGACCGGGAGGCGTTCGACCCGGTCCGCGCCCTGTTTCCTGCCGATGTGATTGCGTTCATCCAGGCAACTCAGCCCAAGGAATGGGAATACCTCGCCAATCTCCAAAAGGAGAAAGCCGAAGGCATTCTGCTGGACGACCTCTGCCGGGCGCTGAACTCCGAACATGAAGGGTGCCTATCCGTCTTGCGCCACGGCTTCAAATGCTTCGGCAAGCTCTTCCGCATGGCCTATTTCGCCCCGGCGAGCGGGATGAACCCGGACACCCAGAGGCTCTATGCGGCCAATCGGCTCACGGTCACCCGTCAGCTTCGCTACTCCGCCAAGCACGGCAACACACTGGACGTGACTTTAGCCTTGAACGGCATCCCTGTCTCCACACTGGAGCTCAAGAACCCCATGACCGCCCAGACCTGGCGGCATGCCATCACCCAATACAAGAACGACCGCGACCCGGCGGATCTGATCTTCCAGTTCAAAAAACGCACGCTGGTCCATTTCGCCGTGGACACCGACGAAGTTTACATGGCCACGCGGCTTTCCGGCCGCAGCACCTATTTTCTCCCTTTCAACAAGGGCTGCGGAGGCGGCGCAGGCAACCCGGAGAACCCCGGCGGCTACAAAACCGCCTACCTCTGGGAAGAGGTCCTGGAGCGGCACAGCTTTCTCGACATCCTGGCGAGGTTCATTCACCTCCAGGTCGAGGAGAAGCAGCTCGGCGGCAAGAAGGTGAAACGGGAGGCGATGATTTTCCCACGCTATCACCAGCTCGATTGCGTAAGGAAGCTCGTGGCCGACGCCCGGGTGCGGGGGGCTGGGACCAATTACCTTGTCCAGCACTCCGCCGGTAGCGGCAAGTCCAACTCCATTGCCTGGCTGGCCCACCGGCTCGCCAGCCTCTACACCGAAAAGGACGAAAAGGTCTTCGACTCGATCATCGTGGTTACCGACCGGGTAGTCCTCGACCAGCAACTCCAGAACACCATCTATCAGTTCGAGCACAAGCAGGGCGTGGTCCAGAAGATCGACATCAACTCGACCCAATTGGCCGAGGCCCTCGGGTCCGGTGTGCCGGTGGTGATCACGACGCTCCAGAAATTTCCCTTTGTCACCGAGAAGATGGGCGATTTGCCCATGCGCCGATACGCGGTGATCGTGGACGAGGCTCACAGTTCTCAGGGCGGCGAGACGGCGACCGAACTCAAGGGTGTGCTCGCAGGAGCAGCAATCAAAGAAGAAGCCAGAGCGAAGGCTGAGGAAGAAGGGCTGCCCGACTACGAAGAGGAAATCCTCAAGACCATGGCCAAGCGCGGCCGCCAGCCCAATATCAGCTTCTTCGCCTTTACCGCGACGCCCAAGTACAAGACGCTGGAGGTCTTTGGCACTCCCGGCGTGGATGGCAAGCCGCAACCCTTTCATCTGTACAGCATGCGTCAGGCCATCGACGAGGGTTTCATCCTCGACGTGCTCCAAAACTACACGACGTACAAGACGTATTACCGCCTGATCAAGTCCATCGAAGACGATCCCAAGGTGGACAAACGCAAGGCAGCAAGGGCGCTCGCCCGCTTCATGAGTCTCCACCCGCACAACATCGCACAAAAGACGGAGGTCATGGTCGAGCATTTCCGCCACTTCACCATGCACAAGATCGGCGGAAAGGCCAAGGCGATGCTGGTCACCTCCAGCCGATTGCACGCGGTGAAGTACAAGCAGGCATTCGATAAGTACATCGCCGAGAAAGGGTACACGGGAATCAAGACGCTGGTTGCCTTCTCCGGCACGGTGATCGATCCGGATGCGCCCGGCGTGGAGTATACGGAAGTCGGTATGAACAAAGGCATCCGGGAAAAGGAGCTCCCCGAACGCTTCGGTACAGAAGAGTACCAGGTGTTGCTCGTGGCGGAGAAATACCAGACCGGATTCGATCAGCCGCTTCTTCACACCATGTACGTGGACAAAAGGCTCGCAGGAATCCAGGCGGTCCAAACCCTCTCACGGCTTAACCGCACCCATCCGGGCAAGGAAGATACCTTTGTTCTCGACTTCGTCAACGAACCAGAAGAGATACTGAAGGCCTTCCAGCCCTACTACGAGCAAACGATCATCGGCGAAAGGGCCGAGCCGAAGCAGCTTTACGAGCTTCAGGCCAAATTGGACGGACACCAGGTCTACTACAAGGCCGAGGTCGAGGAGTTCTGCAAGGTATTCTACAGACCACGACAGAATCAAACACACGCCGACCACGCCAGGATGAACGCATGCATTGATCCGGCCGTGAATCGTTACAACGGACTTGAGGAAGAGGTCCGGGAGGAGTTCCGGAAGACGTTGGTCGCTTTCAGAAACCTCTATTCTTTCATGTCGCAGGTGATCCCCTTCCAGGACTCCGATTTGGAAAAGCTGTACTCATACGTCCGGTTTCTGCTTACCAAACTGCCGAGAGAAAACCGGGGACCGATCTACAACTTTGATGATGACGTGGCGCTCAAGTTTTACCGTTTGCAAAAGATCGGCGAGGGCTCCATCGTCATGGAGCCGGGAGCCCGATACGAGGTGTCGGGGCCGACGTCTGTGGGCACCGGCGTCGCTCGAGGTGATGAGATCGAGCTGTCCAAGCTTATCGACCTTCTCAACGAGCGGTTCGGAACGGAGTTCAAGCCGGGTGACCAATTGTTTTTCGAATCGATACGCGAGGACGCCGTGGCCGACAGCAGCCTCCGTCAAGCCGCGCTCGCCAACACGATGGAGAACTTCGGCTACGTCTTCCGCAAAGCCTTGGAGGGGCTTTTTATCGACCGCATGGAGCAGAACGAGGAGATCACAGCCAAGTTCATGAACGAGGATCAATTCCGCGAGGCTGTCAGCCAACACCTCCTCAAGGAGGTCTACGAGAAGATCCGGGAGGAGGCCGAAGCCGCAAATGACAAATGAAGAAATAGCACGGTTTTTCAACGATACCCGAGCGTTTATCCAGGGCAACCCCGACCTGCGCGATCCCCAGGTTGAGGGATGGTTTCGCACGCGCCAGCACTTCCGGAACAGCACCGAGCACGCCATCCTCCAGATTCCGGTGGGCTGCGGCAAGACTGGCCTCATGGCCCTGCTGCCTTTTGAGACCGCCCAAGGGCGGGTGCTGGTGATTGCTCCGAACCTTGAGATTCGTCGGGGCATTTCCACTGCCTTCGACGTCGCTGGGCGTGAGTGCTTCTGGACATCCACGCGCGTGTTGACAGACGTGAGTCATGGTCCCTTCACGGCCGTCCTGGACGGCCAGGATGCGAACATCCACGACTGCGAGAACTCGCACATCGTGGTCACCAACATCCAGCAACTGGCCAGTCGGGCCGACCGATGGCTTCCTGCCTTTTCTGATGACTTCTTCGACCTGATCCTGGTCGACGAGGGGCACCACAATGTGGCCAGGAGCTGGGAGCGGGTCTTCGAGCGGTTCCCCAGCGCCAAGGTCGTCAGCCTGACCGCCACGCCATTCAGGGGCGACGGACGCGAGATTGTCGGCGAGCGGGTTTACGCGTATCCGTTCCGGACGGCCATGGTGCGTGGGTACATCAAGCAGATCACCGCCGTGAACGTCGCGCCGGAGGAGATCTCCTTCACCTATCGCGGAGATGCCCGGCGGCACACGCTCGAAGAGGTCCTTCAACTCCGGGACGAGGAATGGTTCAGCCGGGGTGTGGCCCTCGCGCCGGAGTGCAACCGGTCAATCGTGGACGCCAGCATCCAGTGGCTTCAGCACCTCCGGGAGACCGGCACATTCCATCAAGTGATCGCGGTCGCATGTTCGGTGGACCACGCCCGCCAGGTCCGGTCCCTTTACGCCGAGCGCGGTCTGCAGGCGCGTGAAATCCACAGCAACATGCCGGCGGAGGAAATTGAGGATGTGCTCCAAGACCTACGCCGCGGCCGGATCGATTGCATCGTCCAGGTCCGGATGCTCGGGGAGGGATTTGATCACCCAAACCTGAGCGTGGCCGCCATCTTCCAGCCCTTCCGGTCGCTGTCGCCCTATGTCCAATTTATCGGAAGGGTAATGAGGGTGATCCACCAGAACAATCCCCAACACCCGGACAACCGGGGTGTGGCGGTCTCCCACGTAGGGCTGAACATCGACCGTCATTGGGAGGATTTCCGGCGGATCGACCAGGAGGACCAGGAACTCATCCAGGGCTGGCTTGAAGCGGGTGACGAGCGTCCCCCGGCCGATGAGCCGGGCCGCCGAAGACGCCTGACACAGGACATGGTTGTTCAAAACGAGATCATCAGCCACTTCATCGAGCAGGCGTACCTCGACCCGATGGATGACGCCGTGATCGACGACCTCGTCCAGGAGTTCCGGAGACGCGGTCTCGACCCCGAGGCCCTCGGGCTTTCCCGCGAAAACCTCCGCCAGCGCCTCATCCAGGCTCGGACCCGCGAGAGCATGGAGCCTCGGGAAATACCTGTCACGCCCCAACGACGACGACAGGAGGCCCGCCGAAGGCTCAACGAGCGCTCCCGGGCCTTGGCCAGCAGAATCCTGAACGCCCTCGGCGCATCCATCAACGGGCGCAACATCGTGATGGCCTACCCCGAACTGAGAAGCGCCAACAACTATGCGGCGGTCATCATGATCGTAAACGGGGTCGTCAATGAGCGGCTCGAGGCGGACGGTGGAACCCGCGGCGAAATCCCGCTGGAGCGGCTGGAGGAGGTTCTGGAACAGATCGACCAAATCGGGGACGACGTCCAGGCCCAAATCCAGGAGCGCCTTTCAAGGAGATGACCGATGCCCAAGCTGAAACGCCTTCTCGTCTCCGCCTGCTTCGAAACCGCCCAGCGGCGGAGACACTGTTCGCGGAACCAGGAGCACGTTATCTGCCAGGGCGACAAATGCTTGGTCATCAAGGAGAACATGTCGAAGAACAACTACTGCATGGAATGCGCAGCGTTGATTCTGCAGAAGGCCCGAGAAGAGCTTGAGGGATTGGCGCACGAAATGAGGGCGGCAGTAGCATCTTCCCCTGATGGGTCCTGAAACGGGAATGGCACATGGCAGACCAATTCAATGATCAACATACCCAAGCCGCCATCTCGAAGCTATTAGGCGAGGTGGCCAAACAGCTTACCCTTTTTCTTGAGAAGGTGCTGCCAACCCTCTTTGCAGATTGGTGGAAGGAAGCCGTCCTTAATGGCCTGTCGTTTCAGCAACGTCGGCGGATGGAGCAACGGGGCATAGCATCCCTGGGTGCTCTGGACCTCGCCGCCCTGCTTCGAGTGCTCGATCAGAACTGGTATCAGATTTCTAATAAACTCGGCCTGACGTCAGAATCGCGTCATTTCGTCAAGGAGATGCAAACGATCCGCAACCGGTGGGCCCATGTGACCACTGAAGGCTTCCCCCTCGACGATGTATACCGCGACCTTGACACACTCCAGCGTTTTGCCGTGGTGATCGAAGCGAATGAAGCATTGATTCAAGAGGTACGATCCTTAAAGACGTCACTCCTTGTTAAAGAAACTGAATCGCCTTCAGAAACCGATGCGGCTGCCCCTAAGCCGCCCCAGACAAACAAAGGGGATGGTGCCGAATTTGAACCGGGGCAGATCGTATGTGTCCGGTCCAACACATCTATTCGGGGCGCGGTGATTTCGGTCATGCCGGGTAAACCGGAAAATCGCTTCAAGGTCTTCGTAAATGGCGAAACCCAGACCTTCTATGCATCTCAGCTACAAGCTGAAGATGTTCCCGACGATGACACTGAATTCTTCCCCTGTGAGCAGTTTCACGCCTACCTAACCGCGCTGCAAATCAGATATCCCAGTTTATCGACACTCTATTCGCTCAACGCCGCACGTGTCGATTTTATACCGTATCAATTTCGCCCCGTGCTGAGGTTCATCAGATCGGATCGACCGCGATTATTGATCGCCGATGGTGTTGGCGTCGGCAAGACCATCGAGGCAGGACTTATTCTCCGCGAATTGCAGGCAAGACGTGATATCCGGTCAGTACTCATCGTGTGCCCTCGCCCGTTGGTAACCGAGCGCAAATGGATGAACGAGATGAAGCGCTTCGAGGAACGTTTCACACATCTCGATGGTGGCACCCTGCGCTACTGCATAAACGAGATGCACCTTGAAGGCGTCTGGCCTGAGCAACATCAGAGGGTGATTGTTCCCTATTCCTTGTTCGATGAAGTTTTGCTTTATGGTTCAGGACCAGACGGCAAGCGAAAGCGCAAGAAGGGGTTGCTTGACCTCGACCCGCCTCCTCGCTTCGATCTCGTCATCGTTGACGAGGCGCACCATATCCGAAATCAGGATACATTCAGCCACAAAGCTGTGCGCTTTTTCTGTGACCACGCTGAGGCTGTCATCTTCTTGACTGCGACACCGATCCAGCTCGGAAGTAATGACCTTTTCATCCTCCTGAATACGCTCCGTCCCGATCTGATCATTGATCAGGAGAGTTTTGCGCACATTGCGGAGCCAAACCCTTACATTAACCAAGCGATATCGCTTGCACGGGTTCAAGACCCGGAATGGCAAACTCGGTCAGGAGAGGCCCTTGATCAAGCTGCGGCTACGTCTTGGGGTCAGGCTATTCTGCGCCACAATCCGGAATTTATCCGAATACGTTCCAGACTGTCCGAAGGCGACGTCCCAAATGAGGAACGTGTGCAGATCATTAGAGACCTTGAAGCCATGCACACTTTCGCAGGAATAATAAACCGGACTCGCCGGAGGGACATAGGCGAATTCACGATACGTAAACCTGAGACGGTAGTCGTTCCTTTTACTCCTGCTCAGCAGCGACTGCATGACGAACTTCTCCGGGTTCAGGCCGACATATTCGCCCGCCTTCATGGAGATATCAACGTCAAGTTCATGATGACCACGATCAGACGCCAAGCCGCGAGTTGTCTTTTCGGGCTCGCGCCTTTTCTTGAAGATATCCTGAACCGCCATCTTGACGAGCTGTCCTGGGAGGAAGCAGATGACACGGAAGCTGTTCCTCGTGGCGAAGCTGTAGACACAATACAGACGCAAATCCAATCGATCCTTGAGAGTGCGCGATCACTCGACCCCGACGATCCGAAACTTGAGGCACTACGGACCACCATCCGGAACAAGCAGAAGCTGCCCAACAACAAGGTAATGCTGTTTAGTAGCTTCAGACACACGCTAAATTACCTTTATCGCCATCTCAGCGAGGATGGCTTTCGCGTCGGGATGATACACGGCGGAACACCGGATGAAGAGCGTGTTGATCTCCGGGGCCGCTTCGAAAAGCATCGAGACGATGCGGATAGCTTGGATGTCTTGTTGTTTTCGGAAATTGGCTGCGAGGGTTTAGACTATCAGTTCTGCGATTGCATTGTGAACTACGATTTGCCCTGGAATCCGATGCGTGTGGAGCAACGGATTGGCCGTATCGACCGGAACGGCCAGAAAAGCGAAAGCGTTGCCATAATCAACCTGATCACGCCGGGCACCGTCGACGCTGATATCTACGAGCGGTGCCTTCTGCGCATAGGAGTGTTCAACAGCGCCTTAGGCGGCAGCGAAGAAATCTTGGGGGAAATCACCAAGGAAATTAGAGACATCGCAGATAACTTCACCTTGAGCGAGGAGGACCGCCAGGCAAAACTCCAGCAATTGGCGGACAACAAGATCCGTCTGATACAGGAACAAGAGGAACTCGAACAGCGTCAAATGGAACTCTTTGGAATCCGCCTGCCCGAAGACCGGATGAGGAAAGAAATCGAGGAGGCGTCAAGCTTTTGGTTAGCCCCTATTTCCGTACAAAGGATTGTCACCCTCTATTTACAAAAGGTTTGTGGCAGAGAGCAGGACTACATCCTTAGCGAGAAACCTCTCAAAACGCTTCGTTTATCGCAAGATGCCAGGACTATCCTGCTGCGTGATTTCCAGCAACTTCCCAGACAAAACACCACTGTTTTTAAAGATTGGGAAAACTGGCTAAAAGGAGGAAATCCCCACCTGCTCATCACCTTTGAATCTGACTGCGCTTTACAACATCCGGAGGCCGCATTCATTATGCCTCTACATCCCTTGGTCCGGCAGGCTGCGTTATTATTTAATATAAAGAAACGTGCAGTCGCCACGCTAAAGGTTCAGGCCAACGATGTTCCCACCGGTCGATATGAGTTCGCCATCTATCAATGGCGGTTTCACGGAATCAAGGAGGATTTGGTATTGCGGCCAGTCGCTTCCGCCGAAGCGGTCACACCATATCTTAGCCGCCTGCTTGAGAAGGCAACAGACCTCGATGCCGATATTTCCAAGGAAGTTGATTCGGCATGTTGGGATGCATTGGACGGCCAACATTACAAGCTTTGGTCCGATGCACGGGCGAGACATCGACAGAAAACGCAAGAATTGGCGCAGTTTCGCCGCGAAAGCCTTACAACGAGTCATCGGGCGCGGATAGCGCTTCTTGAAGAACAGCTCAGACAGGCAGACAACGAAAAGATTCAGAGAATGCGCCAGTCTCAAATCTCCGCGGCCGAGGCGGACTACGCAAGACGCATTCAAGAACTGGACATCGCCATGGAAAAGGCGGAAATAACCGCGGAGCCAGTGGCATACGGAGTGATTCAGATCGTTGGAGATGCGTCCCATGCCGAGTAATTACGACAAAATACGTGTCGACAACATCATTGAATACGGTCAAGGAACACGTCATCTGTCCTTTCTGGGCAGGCTGTACACAGACCGAACCCATTTCATATTTGAACTTCTACAAAATGCTGAGGATGCCGGTGCATCGAGGGTCCTTTTTCAACTTCTTGAAGGCAAGCTCGAGGTTTTTCATGACGGTCGGCCGTTTGATGAAAAGGATGTGCGCGGAATTTGCGGGGTGGGCGCAGGAACAAAGGTTGAAGATCTCACTCAGATCGGCAAGTTCGGAATCGGTTTCAAGTCAGTTTACGCTTACACGACGACACCAGAGATTCACTCAGGCGATGAAAGCTTCAGAATCGAGAACTATGTGCGGCCATATGCCATCGAGAAGCGAAATATGGATGATTCATGGACCACGCTCTTCGTTTTTCCCTTCAATAAGGAGGAGGTGGAACCGGCAACCGCATGCAGAGAGATAAGTACAAGACTTCGTAAGCTGAGCGCCAGGACACTACTTTTTCTCCGAAGGATCAGGGAGATCGAGTACAAACTGCCGGCTGGGATGGGTGGTGTTTATCTGCGAGACGAGACTGCACGAGGCAGTGCTCTGGAAGTAACGGTTATTGGGCAGAACAACGGCGAGGATGAAAGCGAGAGCTGGCTGCTCTTTGAACGGCCCGTGGATGTGCCTGAACCTGCCGAGGAATGTCCACGTCAAGTCTCGGTCGAGATCGGTTTTCGCCTTCAACGGAATGAGGGGGAAGAACTGGAAGAGGTTGCAAGAATCAAGGATTCACCTCTCGTGGTCTTTTTTCCGACCGAAAAAGAAACCCGATTAGGATTTTTGATTCAGGGTCCATACAAGACCACGCCGGCAAGGGACAATATTCCGAAAGAGGACGATTGGAACGCGACCTTGGTGCGCGAGACTGCTTGTCTTATGGCAGAAGTGTTGCCGCAACTCAAGGACCTTGGTCTATTGGGTGTCTCACTGCTTGAAGCGTTACCAATAAGGATGGACGACTTTCCTCCAGGCAGCATGTTTCTGCCGATTGTCACCTCGGTTCGGGATAATCTTGCAGTCAATGAACTATTGCCCGCAGATGATGGCAGCTTCGTCTCAGCGCGAAATGCGAAACTAGCTCGTGGCGCTGACCTTAGAAAACTGTTGGATCATGAACAGCTTCGCAAACTCTTTCAATCAGAAGCAACTGTCAAATGGCTGGCTGGCTCCATTACTCAGGATCGAACCCCGGAGCTACGGTCATACTTGCTTAATGAACTGAAGGTCGAGGAGATCACGCCCGATAGCTTTGCCCGAAGAATCACCCATTCCTTTTTGTCTATACAAGACGATGAATGGCTGTTGGAGTTTTATGGGTACTTGTCTGGCCAAGAGGCACTTTGGCGTTCTCCAAGGTGGTCTGGGGATTCGGGAGGCCTTCTCCGTTCCAAGCCTATTGTCCGTCTTCAAGATGATAGCCATGTGATACCTTTCCGGGCTGACGGCACAACTCCAAATGCCTTTTTGCCTCCTCCCGAAGACACCGACTTCCCGATTGTGAAGCGGGCGATTGCAAGCGATGAGCAGGCGGGAAATTTCCTAAATCGGTTGGGTTTATTAGAACCGGACGTGTTTGATGACATCGTCGAAAGGGTTCTACCCAAGTACTCGAAAAGTGATCTATCCTTGATTTCCGAGTCCGAGCATGAGGCGGACATTCGCAAAATTCTCCGCGCTTTGACCTCTGACTCGGAGGTCGGTAAGAAAAGAGTGATCCAGAAGGCAAAGCAAACACCTTTTCTCAAGGCTGTCGCCCCTGTTGGAAACCTGGCATATAAAAGGCCGCTCGATGTCTACCAGGAAAGTCCGAATTTGCGGCTATATTTTTCCGGTTCGACAGACGCGTGGTTCTTATCCGAACAGTCGATGGCTTCAGTATCCCCAGGCATTTTGTCCGACCTTGGCATTGCGACTCTCCCGCGGCGCATCCTGTTTTCTGATGGCTTGCCTCCTGGTGTAAGTGAATACTCAACTCGTGCCGAGACAATCGAGAACTATAACCTTCATGGGCTGGATGATTTCCTTCAATCTTTGGAGGCAGTTCAGGGTTTTGAAGATAAGGCGAAAGCTGCTCTCATCCTGTGGGGCTATCTTAAAGAGCATTTGGAATTGGACTCCTGGTTTTTCAGAGGTCGCTATCATTGGTTTTACTATAGCGCCCATAGCAAGTCCTTCGACTCTCAAATGCTGACACGCCTTAGGAACACGAAGTGGATTCCTACGCGGGACGGGAGCATAGAAAAACCGAGGGATATTAACACAGATCAGCTTCTTGATGACTTTCAAGGGGCAGAGGAATTGATTGATGCTCTCGGTATTAATCAAGGTGTCGGGTGGAGAGCATCATCTGAAGACGATAATAAACGCCAACATGCCAATATACTCGGAGTCTCTCTTGAGGATATAGAGTTTTTGAAGAGACATCCGGACGAGTTTGCTCAGCTAAAGGCTGAAATCGCATCAAGGAATAGTAAACCAACATTCCCAACAAGGACGGTTACGAATCCAAAACGTCGGCAGGAACGGATAACAGACCAGCTCTCCGAATCCCCAAAAAAGGAATATGAAGAGCGCGAAAGAAGCGTTCGGACAACCAGAGGCGCTATCGACCCTTCTCTATGGCTCAGAGAACAGTATACCAACGATAACGGCCAAATGGTGTGTCAGATCTGCAAGAAGGAAATGCCTTTCAGAAAACGCGACGGCCAGTACTATTTCGAAGCGGTCGAGGCATTCTCTCAGGATCAATTGCCCTTGGAGCATGAGGCACAGTTTTTGGCCCTATGCCCACTTTGCGCTGCAATGTACAAAGAGCTTGGCAAGAAGGACGAAGCGGTTATGGCCGATCTGAGAAAGGCTCTTCTGAATATGGACTCATTGGAGGCTCCATTGCGACTCGGCGATCTTGAAACGACCATTCAGTTCGTCGAGACCCATCTCTGCGATATAAAAACGATTCTCGAAGAAATAGGAAGGAGCGAGGATTAGCATGGAAGGCAACATGGGTGAGAAAGCATGACCATGCATCTCTCAGTAAGGTTGGCATGGCATGATCGGGCCTGGGATGGCCACATATGTGACCAGCCGCACCTCAACGCTCACTGTATTGTCCACCAACACATACGTGACTCGCGGGACGATGAAAAGGAGCGCGGATCAGCCGGAAAGCCTCTTGCAGACTTGGAGGGTTGGTTACCCCCATGCTCTCGTGATCCGGGCGCTTACGCAGAAAGAGGATTTTCAATAACACATCAAGACCCGCTTGAGTTTCGGAGGCTGCCGGCGGTCTCAGAAGACATCCCTCCGTATTCGTCGTGCCCAGCTCCTTATCGCTGGATGCGAGAGGAATTTGTCCAAGAGGTCTGCGAGGCTGAAGATATATCACTTCGAGGGCCAGACAATTCGCGAAGTAATGGTTGGGTTTTCGAGCCTGACCGCCAGCGTGAGCTTCTCAAGCGATTCTGGGGAAAACTTGAGCCAAAGAACTCCCTTGTTTTCTATTACTGCAACCATGGGAATCCTCTTGATGAAAACTCGCCGCGCATTATTGTCGGTATTGGAAGGATCGCTGAGGTTGGGCCTCAGATCTATTTTGGCACGACCCCAAAGTACCAAGATCAGTATCCAGTTTGGTCCCGACGGATTACCCAGGCGTACCCCGAACAGGGGGTTCGTATCCCGTACCAAGAATACTTGCGGGATGGTCACAGCACTGACGATATCATCTGCCGAGTTCCGAGGAGCGCGCTGCTTCCATTCTCGTATGGAGGGGAACATGTTTCCGACGACGTGGCGGTTGCCATCATTGAGCGCGTTATCCAGTGTATGGAGCGCGTCAAGGCTGATGGGCACGTCGCTTCTGACTGGGAAAGACGCCTCGATTGGCTAAACGACGTTCTGGCCGAGGCATGGAGCGGTCGAGGCCCGTTCCCTGGCGCTGGCAGCGTGCTCCAGTACCTCGGGTTTTCGAAGGGGACCTCGTTCCAGCGAACTGTGCTGGCACCAATGGCAAAACGGGGTGAAAATTCATGGGACTACGTCCTGTCAATCCTTGAAGGGAGGAGCGAGCCGGACAATGGACCTTACCGAGTTGGGCTCCTCAAAGCGAGAGAGCGCTGGCGCATCATAAAAACTCGCCATGCGCTGCTGTCCAAGCTCGTCCGGCTTGAGCTCACCCCGAGCCAGGTGCAGCGGATCGCCAATCCCGACCAGCGTGCAGCGAGCGGAATTGATGCGACTGAGAAGGACTTGGTCGCCAATCCCTACATCCTATCCGAGTGCGACCTTGGGTCGGCGGACTCCGATCCTGTGGCGCTGGAAACAGTCGATCATGGCCTGAGGCCCGAAGGGGATGCCGCGCTGTTTCCCGATGCCGACGAGATCTCTCACGACGACCGGCGTAGGGTTCGGGCGGTTGGTGTTGCGGTTCTCCAGGAGGCCGCAAATAACGGAGATACTGTCCTCCCATTCACTGACTTTCTGAACAGGATCATTGGACGCTTTCCTGAGAGAAGGGCGTGTCGGCCAGATCGTGAAGTCGTATTGGCCGAAGCCGAATTTTATCAAAAAGTCATGTGGACAGCTTTCGACTCCGATCCCGAGCTTGTCGCGCTCAAGCATCTCCAGTTGCTGGAGGAAAATGCCGCTTCGCTGATTAAGCGGCGGGCCAAGAAGACGAATCCGGCGGTCGATCCCCCGATTGACTGGCTCGGAGCGCTAAAGAAGCTCTTTGGTGAACCGAAATCCGACCGTGAAAGGGCGGCGCTGGCCGAGAAGCGAACTGCCCTCGCCACGCTATTCTCGCGAAGACTGAGCGTGCTGACAGGAGGAGCTGGCACTGGCAAGACTTCGGTACTGAAGGTATTTCTTCAGGAATTGGTGCGTGTCGAGGGTCGACATCCGACGCTCTTGTTGGCTCCCACCGGAAAGGCCCGCGTTCGACTTTCCACTAAAACCGGACGAAATGCAATGACCATTCACCAGTTCCTGCTTAAGCAGGGCTGGTTCGTGCCTGATATTTTCGTAATCAAACAACAAAGCGATCAGAGCCCCTTCCAGGCGACCACCGTTATCATCGACGAGTGTTCAATGATCCCAACGGACCTCTTTGGGACATTGCTGCGTGCTCTTGACTCCGGCCCATTGAGTCGTCTGATTCTTGTGGGTGATCCCAACCAGCTACCACCAATTGGCCCTGGGAGGCCCTTCGCTGACATTATCGAATGGCTTCAGAAAGACCACCCCGACTGCGTTGCTCCACTCACAGTTTGTATGCGCGTTGATGAGGAGGAGGGCGTTCCAGCCGAGGAGAGTGTCGCCTTGGCGCTTGCGGACGGATACCGAACATCAGTCGTCAATCCGGGTGATGACGAGATTCTGGCCTCAATTGCTCGGGGCCAGTCGATGGGCGACCTGGATATTGTGTTTTGGGACGACCACGACGATCTGCTTGCCAAGCTCAAGGGGCGGATGGCTGATATCCTTGGTATCCGTGACGACGACTACAAGAGCTTTAATCAGTCGCTTGGGATCGATCAAAAGGACTGGGTCCGCAGCGAGGCGTGGCAAATCCTCTCTCCCACTCGTGCGCAGCACTTCGGCACTGACGATCTGAACCGCTTGATCCAGAGAGAATACAAGGCAGGTCTTCTTCAGAAGTCGCAGAGTCAATGGAGTAAGATGCCACGGCCTTTCGGTGAGTATGAGATCGTCTGGACCGACAAGGTTATTCAGGTTCGAAATCGAAGCAAGGATGGATGGGCCTACCCCACGGGAAGTGGGCTGGACTACGTCGCCAATGGCGAGATCGGGATTGTTACTGAGGCTTTCAAGAGGAAGGAAGGCAGCGATGTCCTTGCCGCTGTTTTTTCAACGCAAGTAGACGCCTCCTATCGGTACTATCGCGGTCAGGTTGACGAATACCTCGAACTTGCCTACGCGTTGACCGTCCATAAGGCGCAGGGGAGCGACTTCGAGGTGGTTTTTCTAATCATCCCGCAGAAAGCCTCGACTTTGTCGCGAGAACTGATCTACACCGGCCTCACGCGGTTCCGTCGCAAGCTGGTGCTCTTGGTCGAAAAGGATATCGAGCCCCTTCGCCGTTTACGCAGCCCGGACTGCTCGGACACTCGGTTGCGAAATTCTCATATGTTCACGATAGCCCTGCGACCGGACGATGTGAAGCGACCTCACCTGGAGGCACTGATCCATCGTACGCGGAAGGGCATTGCAGTCCGCTCCAAGAGCGAGGTTGTCGTGGCAGATGTGTTGGATGCGCTTGGGATCAGCTACGAGTACGAGCAACCGCTCTATTCGCGGACTGATCCGAAGGACTTTCGCCTTCCTGACTTCACGGTCAGCTTTGAAGGGGATGTTTTTTATTGGGAACATCTTGGTATGCTAAACGTCCCCAGCTATCGCGAGGCGTGGGAACGGAAACAGACTTGGTATAAGGAAAACGGTTTTTCGGATCGATTGATCACATCCCAGGATGCGCCTGATGGAGGTATTGATGCTGCTAAGATCGAACAGATTGCTCGAAAACGTATCCTGGAAGAATCGGTGTAGGGGAAATTGAGTTTGACGCCGTTTCCGCCTCACAAGGAACGGCATGCTCTTTGATAACTCGTTGAATGATAAGCGCTTTCGGATTGACATCCGAACGGAGAACGGTTATGAAGAGGGTTGCACACGGGGAGCCAAATTCAATCCGCTGAACTTCAGCGGTTCTTGTTTAACGCAAGACCCCGTGGGGTGATCCCCTCGGGGTCTCGTCGTTTCCGGCGTGCCACGCCGACTTACGCCCGCCCGCACATTTATCCTGATTCTCCATTTCGAAGCCCGCAGTCCGGGGACTGGGTGCAACCCTGGGGGTTGCGGGCGCTCACCGAAAATGTCCTCTCCGAATTCTCCCGTTCTCCGTTTTTCGCCCCGCCTTGTTTAACAGCCCGGCTGCATCCGGACACCCGTTTCGACATTTCGAACTCCCCTCCGGTAGGTATCTGCCGAAAGCCGGACCAGTGGGTCCGGCGCAAGCGGATTACCAGACAGCGGAAACAGCCGTGAGATCGGAGACCGTTGTGGGTGCCGACGACATCGCCTTCGGGTGGTGTCGGATGGGCTCCAACGGCCTTCTCGATGACCGGCCTATCCAGCCCCGCGGCATCCATGACGGAAACCTTCCGCGGCCTCCCGCAAAAGGAGGACCGGATGCCGGCCAACGAACACGTCCCAATCTCTCTCGACGAGGTGATATCGGAGATCGCCGCGATCCTGGCCCGGGGTTACATGCGCCATCGAAACGGACGCCGAATCGCCCCTGATTCCGGCAGTGGGGCAGAGCATGTAGCGCAAGTTGAAGAATCTGAGGCGTTTACTTCGATTCGCCTTGATATTCCGGGCCACCGAAGCCTTCATTCATTCACGAGTTAACGCCCTGAGATTGCGGTGCGGACGGGCCGTCCGCCGGGGCGAAGCCCATGAAGCAAAGGAGGTTTCGGATGGAAGCAACAACGTATCAAGAGGTCCAGGGGCTCTCCCGGATGACTGTCGGAGAACTCCGGGACAAGTACCTCGAGGTCTTCGGAGAAGAGACCCGCTCCTACCACAAGGAGTTTCTTCGCAAGCGAATCGCCTGGCGCATTCAGGCTCTGGCGGAGGGTGACCTTTCGGAGCGGGCCCGGCGCAGGGCTGAGGAACTGGCCAATGACGCCGACCTGAGAACGCGGTCTCCGCGTGATCCGGTCGCCTCGGGTTCCGCCGAGGTCAAAGCGAGAACGGCGACCAGCCGCATATCCCCGTCGCACGACCCGAGGCTGCCGCTGCCCGGAACTCTGCTCGCCCGCGAGTTCCAAGGCCGCGACATTGTGGTCAAGGTACTCGACAACGGCTTCGAGTTCGACGGCCGACGGTACAAGTCCCTCTCAGCCATCGCCAAGGAGGTCACCGGGAGCAAGTGGAACGGGTTCCTCTTCTTCGGTATCGCCGATGCCGCGACCAAGGGCGGGAGCCGCAAACCCGAGAGGAGGAACGAATGAGCAGAAACAATAACCACGGCCGGGGAGAAGCCCTGGAGTCGGCATCAAGAACCAACGGGACGATCCGTTGCGCCATCTACACCCGCAAGTCCACAGACGAGGGGCTGGAGCAGGAGTTTAACAGCCTCGACGCCCAGCGGGAATCCGCGGAAGCCTATATCGCGAGCCAAAGACACGAGGGATGGGTGCGCATCCCGGATCGGTTCGACGACGGCGGCTTCACCGGCGGCAACATGGAGCGGCCCGCCCTCAAGCGGCTCTTCGCCGGCATCGAGTCGGGCGGCATCGACTGCGTGGTGGTCTACAAGGTGGACCGTCTGAGCCGGTCCCTTCTGGACTTCGCCCGCATGATGGAGCTCTTCGACAAGCACTCCGTGAGCTTCGTCTCGGTCACCCAGCAGTTCAACAC
Source organism: Syntrophobacteraceae bacterium (assembly GCA_013314815.1). Lineage (GTDB taxonomy): Bacteria > Desulfobacterota > Syntrophobacteria > Syntrophobacterales > Syntrophobacteraceae > JABUEY01. The sequence continues at coordinate 13,593 of JABUEY010000027.1, read as the reverse complement.
GACCAGTTCCATGGGGCGGCTCACGTTGAACATCCTTTTATCTTTTGCCCAGTTCGAGCGGGAGATCATCTCGGAGCGCACCCGCGACAAGATGTCCGCCGCACGGCGCAAGGGCAAGTGGGTCGGCGGGATGCCGGTTCTCGGGTATGACGTCGACCCGAAAGGCGGCAGGTTGGTCGTCAACGAGGACGAAGCCGTACAGGTCCGGGGGATGTACCAGCTCTACCTGGAGCACAAAGCCTTGATCCCTGTCGTTCAGGAAATCGAACGACGCGGCTGGAAAAACAAGCAGTGGACCACCAAGAAGGGTCAGGAGCGCGGCGGAAAGCCTTTCACCAAGAACAGCCTCTTCCGGCTTCTGACCAACGTAATTTACACCGGCAAGGTCGATTACAAGGGAACCATATACAACGGCGAACACGACGGAATTGTCGACGTCGATCTTTGGCAGCGGGTGCAGGATGCTCTCCGGCGGAACGGCAGCACCGGCGGCAAGGAGGTGCGCAACAAGTACGGAGCCCTCCTGAAGGGGATTCTCTACTGCGCTCCCTGCGGCACGGGGATGGTGCATACCTACACGGCCAAGGACAACGGCAAACGGTATCGCTACTACGTCTGCCTGAACGCGTAACAACGAGGCTGGGCGTCCTGTCCGACCAAGTCGCTCAACGCGCACGAGATCGAGACCGCAGTGGTCGAGCACATCCGAGGCATAGGCAGGAATGAGGAAATCATCGCAGCGACGGCTGCAAAGGTTCGGGAAGAGAGCGGCAAGCGCATGGTGGAACTGGAAACCGAACAACGCGGCCACGAACGTGAACTCAAACGGCTGCACACCAGAGTGCAGAAGCTGGTGAGCGAGTCCTTCACCGCCGCCTCGAACGGAGGGGCGGCCATGGACCAGCTCGCCGACCTTCAGGATCAGATTCGAACCATAGAACAGCGGATGACCGCCATACGCGAAGAGGTCATCGCCATCCAGAGAGAAACCGTTGACGAAGGGGATATGGCCCGGGCGCTGGCGGTCTTCTCCCCGGTTTGGGAGGCACTGTCCCCCCGAGAACAATCACGGATCGTCCGACTCCTCGTCGAGCGCGTCGGTTATGACGGGCGGGACGGTAGAGTGACCGTGACTTTCCGCTCAGCGGGATTCAAGGCGCTGTGCAGCGAGGCCGACATCCGCAGTCGGGAGGTGTCCGCATGAAAAATACCGCATCCGACGGAACGGGACTGAGCCGGTTGGAGATCTCCTTCAGTTTCAAACCCAAGAACCGCAGGAAAAGCGACAACCATCCACACGAGGTAGACCGAACCATCGAGCCGGGGAATCTGCCCCGCATCTCGAAGCTGATGGCATTGGCGATCCGCTTCGACGGACTGGTCCGGCGCGGCGAAGTGCGGGACTATGCCGATTTGGCCAGGCTCGGCTATGTGACGCGCGCACGCATCACCCAGATTATGAACCTGCTCAACCTGGCCCCGGACATCCAAGAGGAGATTCTCTTCCTGCCCCGGACGGTCAAGGGGCGTGACCGGCTTCGGGAGAAAGAGGTCCGTCCCATTGCCGCAGTTCCCCACTGGTCGCGTCAACGAAAGATGTGGGCGAAGCTGACCGCCGAGCGGATGAGCTGACGCCCCCGCTCAGGGCAACCGGCCGCCTCTCTATCCACCCGTCCGATCACCGAATCTCTCTTCTCCTCACCCGCCAGCGATTCCTCAAACCCCCTGATTCATGTACATTTTTCTATTGACCTGACGCCTATCAGGTCGTATAATATCAGCCTGTAATGTGGCCGTAGTTTGCCCTGACCGGGCCCTGCGGCCATTGGCGTTCATAAATAAGCCATTTGGATGGTTGAGGATACACATGAGTCAAAGACCGCGAGGCAGACGCCCCGTTCAGGAAATAACCGAGCCGCAACGCCGTACATTGAAGGAGATCCGCCTCTTCACGAACCGGCGGGGGTTCCCCCCGACCATGAAGGAACTCGCGGACATCCTCGGCATATCGCACGCCAGCGCCCACGGCCAGGTGAGCCAGCTTGTCCGCAAGGGCTATCTGAAGCGCGAACCCCGGAAGGCTCGTGGAATTGCGATTGTCCGCGAACCCGAGGCCTCTTTTGGTTCGCTGCCTGAAGAAGCGGAGATGACAATGCCGTCCAACGATAAGCCAGTGGGAGGGTGACGAATGACTGAAAGAGAAAGGACATGTGATAAACTTCTCCTGCTCGTCGGTTCCAACCCTTTGCCCAATTACATTACCGCCCTCATCCTGAAACCAAAATCCATCCGCCTTTTCTACAGCCCGGAAACGGAAAAAGTGAAGAAGCACCTTTGGGAAGCGCTGACGACCGGCCTTTCGGGTGCACAACTGGATGAAACATGCATCGACGATGTAACCAGCGCGGCCAAAGTCAGGCAGGCGTTTGGCTCAATTACTTCCGATGCTCACCTTCACTACACCGGGGGCACAAAGATCATGGCAGCTCATGCTCGGATGGCCTTTCGGGAATCCGGCGGCAAAGATGAACAGGCTTCCTACCTGGATGAGCGGAAAGGGGTGTTGCGTTTCGACGATGGCTATGAAATGGATCTGTCAAAACAACGTCTCCGATTGACCTTAGGCGACGTTCTTGCGCTTCACGCAATCAAGCGTATCAGTGAGGACCACCTACAGCCGGATGGCCCTGCCGGCGAGGATGCCGGGATCATCGCTGGAGCGGTCTTGAATGACCCAAGCCTCGCAAAAAGACTCTATGGCATCCATCGTGACGAAAAGAATAAACGTCGGTCTTTTGAAAAAGCAAAGGCTGATGACGTAATACTTGACGAACTGGTGCCCGGCGATCTGAGCGTTCGGCGGATTCCGGAGGCTCATTGGAAGAGGCAAGCCTACGAGAATTGGTTGGATTTTCTGGGGGGCGGATGGCTGGAGACCTGGTGCAGCGCCCTGGTGCGGCAGATTGTCGATGGAGACGAGATTGCCGTCGGCCTCGAATGTAAGCTGGCCAACGGGAGGCAGTGCGAAATCGATGTGGCGCTCGTCCGAGGCCATCGACTCTATGTAATCTCCTGCACCACGGACACCAAGACCGGCCTCTGCAAGTCGAAGCTTTTCGAGGTGGCTATGCGGGCTCGTCAGTTGGGCGGGGACCTGGCCCGTTCGGCCCTGGTGTGCCTTCTCCACGGCAGCGATGCCAAGGGCGCTTTCGTGGATCAGCTGCGAAACGACGTGGCCGACGTCTGGGATGCGCCCAACACGCCGCAGGTTTTCGGTCTCGATGAGTTGAAGGAATGGGCGGGAATCGGCGGCCGGCCGAATATGGACTCACTCAGAAGGTGGCTCGATTCATAGGGGGGATTATGCCTGTATTGACAGCGATCGATGTGCTGGGGGTACAACGGTTCGTCTTTCTTTCAAACCGGCTCCGGGACGTAGTGACCGGCTCGTACCTGGTCCACTGGAGCACCTCTGCGGAGGGTGCGCTCAAGGGCTTGGTCCCGACGGATAAGATCCTTTTGGCCGGCGGGGGAAACGCGATTGTCGAAACCGGGTCCATGCAGGATGCACGCTCGCTTGCAGCCCGATATATCCGCCGACTGCATGACGAGGCGCCGGGTTTGGAAGTCGCCGTGGTTCATAAGGAGTACGACGACGGAAGCTTGGCCCGGACGCTTCTCGACATTCAGATCGAACTGGCGCGCACAAAGACCGAACGCTTCCCGTCGGCACCTCTTCTGGGCCTTTCCGTCACGGCTTCTTGCAGGGAAACGGGTCTTCCTGCTATCGGTTTCGAATCAAGTGAACCGACGATTTCCCTTTCCAAAGAAATACTGAAACGCCGGGACAAGTTGGAGGAAGCCAATCGGCATTGGGAAGCGTATTTGAAAGACTGGGACGGATTCGCATTTCCGATGGAACTGGATCAATTAGGCCGAACCATGGGCGATACCAGCCTCATTGGCGTGGTTCACGTGGATGGAAACAGCGTCGGCAGCAAAATCAAGAAATGGTTGATGGGAAAATCCGAGAACGGCGTGGATGGCGACACCGTGCGTCGGGAATACCTGGAGTGGTCTCAGGCCATTGACTGTCTTGGAAAGACAGCCTTGCAGGCTGTGGTCAATCGTATCTGCCAACGACTCGAGAAAACTGTTGAAGATCGCACGGAAAAGATGAAGGTCACCGGCAAACCGGCGCGTCTGGTCTTTGAACTGAAACAGGAAGATGGCCGATGGATGCTTCCCCTGCGACCGATTCTGCTCGGCGGGGATGATTTGACCTTTGTTTGCGACGGTCGCATCGCATTAGACTTGGCTGAAACGGCCCTCAATGTCTTCGACACAAGCGACATCCCTCATCTGGGAAAAATCACCGCCTGCGCCGGGGCGGCCATGGTCCGCGTGCATGCACCCTTTGCCAGGGCATACGATTTGTCGGAAAAACTGTGCGCTTCCGCCAAACGCATGCTGAAGAAGAGCAATGGGGAGGGCTGCGCGCTGGATTGGCACATCGGTATCTCCCGGCCGGGGGAAACGGTGGAAGGCATTCGGGAGAGGCAATATCGAACGAACGGCTGCTGGTTGACCTGCCGCCCGTATCGGCTGTGCGCCGGGAAAGATGAGACGGAGACCTGGGAGTGGCTTACCAGAACGCTCCTTGATGACCCTATGATTGGGCTTAGGGAAGGGGCCTGGTCCGGAAGGCGCAACAAGGTCAAGGCCTTTGCCGAGCTGGCGAGGGAAGGCCCGAAGAGCGTGCATGCAGCTTTGGAAGCCTGGAAGGTGGTGGACAAAAACCTTCAGCTCCCAAAGCCCATCGCAGGAAACGGCTTCTTCGCCGAGACACGCACGCCGCTCATCGACGCCCTGGAGTTGCTCGATCTGCATCTGATGCTGGATGCGGCTGGAGAACACGGGGCAGAGGAGGGAAAGACGCCGTGAACCAAAATTCATTCATTCAGATCGAGCTTCTCTCCGACGCAACTTTCAGCCGGGGAGAAGGGACGGCCGGTGTGGTGGACGTGGAGGTCGAGCACGACGAACGGGGGCTGCCGTTTCTGGGAGGCAAGACCATCCGCGGACTCCTTCGCGATTCCTGGCTTTCCATGCATCACTGTTTTCCTGAGCTAGCGCAAACGACCGGGCGGGTATTCGGCCCCGCAGCCGATTGTGACGAGTCCTCCATGTTGCGCATCGGCGACGCCGTGCTGGACGAAGAAACCCGCCGATGGATCGAAGCGGCGGAATCCAGGCCAAGCCATTCCATTTCCCCGGCGGCCGTGCTGGAAGCTTTGACCGATATCCGGCGGCAGACCTCGGAGGAGCGGAGTACGGGAGCACCGGCCGAGACCACCCTGCGCGCGGTACGGGTGATCGTCCGGGGACTGACGCTTCGAGCGCCCCTCCATTGGTTGGCCGATCCGACCCCCCAAGATGTCCGCTGCCTCTCTTTGGCCCTTCTGGCGGCGCGCCACGCGGGGCTGAGCCGCAACCGCGGACGGGGGCATATCAGGATGACCCTCGATGGAGACCCGGAGAAAACCCGGAACGCAGCGAAAGGAGGATCAGCATGACTTTCCACCGGTATCTTCCCTATATTTTGACGCTGCAATCTCCGGCCATCATCACCGCGCTTGGAGGCGATCCCAACAGCTCCTCGACTCTGCCCTTCATTCCCGGGGCGGCCGTGCGCGGGGCCGTGGCCAAGGCCCTGGGCGATCCGGGCAGGGATACAGCCAGGCAGAAAGAATTCCGGGATCTCATTTTCGGTGGAAAGGTAGGGTATCTGAATGCCTATCCGTCTCTGGGCGGCCTCAGATCTGTCCCAGTCCCGGTATCTCTACGTCGGAAAAAGGACGATCCGGGAGGCAATCATCAGGTAAAAGTCGTCGATCTCACGGCGTTTGACGGACATCCCACACGGGACGACGAGCCGGGTGAATGCTGGCCGGAAGAACAATTGGCGCCGCTTGGCCAAGAATTTCTCACCATCGGCGCAGCCCAACCGGTGCTGCTCCAGCCGAAGATGAGCGCCCGCATCCATCACCAGCGCGACCGCGAAAAAGGCCGGGCGTGGAAAGACCGGGACGGCACTGCCCACGGAGCGATCTTCGTCTTCGAGTCCCTGGATGCCGGGCAGTCCTTTCAGGGGATGATCCAGGTGCGGGGCGCAACCGAGGAAGAACTGGATCCGACCGAAAACCGGATCAAAGATTTGCTGGGGCAGGCCATCCTCATCGGCCGCTCCCGAAGGGCGGGATACGGCGGCATGGCGGCGCTTCAGTGGGGTAAAGGCCAAGAGCGTGAGGTGTACGGACCGGGAAGGGAAGGATTGCGGCCCGTGGGCGGCGATATTTCGCAGGGTGCCAGCTTCCGCCTACTTCTCGCCTCGGCTTGCATCGTGCGCGATGGGAGCACCGGGCAAATCAACCCGGCGGCATTGCCGGAGTTGATCGAAAGGCGATTCGGCGGCCGGGCGAAGTTGGTGCGGACAAGATGGGCCTTTTCGCCCATCGGCGGTTTCAATCGCAAATGGCGCCTGGAACTGCCGCAAGTCCTGGCCGTTTCGGCCGGTTCGGTGTTCCTGCTCCAAGCCGATCACAACATCCCTGTCGGCGACCTCTACGACATCGAAAACGAGGGATTGGGCGAACGAAGGGAAGAAGGCTACGGACGGGTCCTGTTTCTCGATGCGCCGCTGCCAGAGTTTTCCTTGCGCGAACCCGAAGAGACGGCTCCTGTGTCGGCGGGCGACGGTCAACCGCCCCATGTTGTCCAGGACATTGAAAAGAGAATTGTCCTCGCGCAACTCGCAAGAAAGATTGAACACAAAGCAGCCGACTTGGCCCGGTCTGCACGGAACCTTCCAAGTAACAGCCTGATCGGCCGGCTACGGACTCCCTTGCGGGGTGAACCTGAGGAGGCGATCGAGACCTTAAAACGGTGGTTGCGGGACGGAAGCGAGGCGGAGCGGTTGAAGCGGTCCGCCATGGACCAGCTCGAGCGCTGCCGGATGGACGGCAATAGAAACTTGGCTGACTGGATCCTGGAGGCAACTGATCGCGACAAGGTTCTCTCGTGGCTCAATGCGGACGTCCTGGCCCAACGCTGCCACATCGTTTCGGAAGAATCGGCCAAGGGGATCTTGAAAGAAAAACCCAAAGAAATCTCGGTCAAACTCATCGACGCGGTCCTGGCCGCGTTGGCCGTCCGCAACAAGACAGAGGAGGCCGGTGATGAACGCTAATTGGTGGCAATTGGGCAATGGCGGCGGCATCCGTCCCATGGCGGCGCGCTGGGTCGTTACCGGCGAGATGCGGCTCGAGACGGCCGCACACCTGGGAGGCGAAGGCGACGCCGCGGTGGACATGGCCGTCCTGCGCGATCCCAAGGAGGGTGTGCCCTTGCTTCCCGGCACCTCGCTGGCCGGGGCGTTGCGCAGCCATCTGGCCGATGTCCTCGGCGGATACCGCTCCCCGGAACGCCAGGAAGTGGGTGCTCTTTTCGGGGCGGCACGGAGCGACGACGCAGGGTCTCAAAGTCCTTTGGTCGTCTTCGATTCTTTAGGGACCCTGCCCGGGGGGATGGCGTTGGAAATCCGCGACGGCGTGGCCATCGATCCTGCCACCGGCACGGCGGATGCCCACAAGAAGTTCGACTTCGAGATTCTGCCGGCCGGAACGTGTTTTCCTGTGCGTGTAGAATTGATTGTCGGGGATCTCAAGAAGGAAGCGCAACTCCTCGTCCTTCTCGTAACCGCTCTGAACGGTCTTGCGGAAGGCGACATCGGCCTTGGGATGCGACGCTCGCGAGGGCTGGGAGCTATCTCGGTCCATGACTGGAAGGCCGTCCGCCATGATCTCGCCACGCCCCAGGGTTGGCTCTGCTGGCTGACATCCGATCATGAAAAACCCATCGGGGACCATGTGCCGGGTCACGGCTCGGCCGCCGAGGCCATTCGAGCAGCCTGTGCGACCGTGACGATCGAGGAGTTCGCAGACAGACGCCGCCGCCTGCTTGTGGATCTCGAGCTGGACCTGGCAGGCGATCTTTTGGTCCGCAGCCCTGCAACCGACGCAGGTGCACCTGACGTTGTCCATCTACACAGCGCGGGAAAACCCGTGCTCCCTGGAACCGGCCTGGCTGGGGCATTGCGCGCCCAGGCGCTTCGAATCGCCCGGCTCGTTCGAGAAAACCGCGGCGACGGGGATAGATGGGTTGACCGCCTTTTTGGACCCCGGCTCGAAAGGGAAGCCGCGAACTCCCAAGGTGGGCAGGTCATGGCCTCCAGGCTACGGATCTCCGAGTCCTTTCTAGAAAACGGCGAGGGCCGGAGGCAGACGCGGATTGCCATTGACCGGTTCACCGGAGGGGTCGTTCGAGGCGCGCTTTTCGAAGAACAGGTGCTGGCGGGCGGCAACCTCAAGGTGCGACTCGAGCTGCGCGATCCGGCCGATGCCGAAACCGGCTTGCTCCTGCTTTTGCTCAAGGACCTGCTTTCGGGATACATCCCGGTCGGCGGTGCGGTATCGGTGGGCCGGGGAGTGCTCCGGGGAACTGCCCGGGTTCGGCTGCCGGATGGGGCGGCATACGAAATCGCAAAGGACCTTTCGGTGAACGAAGAAGCCCGGAAGGTCTTCGATAAGAAGATCGCGGCCTTGCATGAGGCTGCTCCTTTGAAACCAGAGGAGGCACGATCATGAGACGGATCCAAGGATGCACCATCGAACCGCTGGATCGGCAAACCTCGCTCGCAGTTCTTGACTGGGTCGCCGGAGGAACGGCGCCGGCCGGATGCGACCATGGTTTCAGCTGGCTGCTGGCCCATTGCCGGGACGGCGTAACCTGGGGTCGGCGCGAGAACTCCCGCTGGCGGTTGTCCTCAGAGCCCTTTCCGGATCTCTGCCCGGCTGTTTCCAGGGACAATCTCCTCGAAATGCGCCTTTTCGGAGAGAAAGGGGAGATCATGCTCTGGCGGAGCGATGAGGAATTCCAGGGTCGTCGCCTGGTCGATGAGCCGCACCAACCCGTGGACTCGCCGACCCGGCCCGATGACGAGACCCGCATCCTGATGGGGGACCGTCTTGTGGAGAAACTCAAAGACCGTTTTTCCCGTGTGGGAACGGCCTCAGGAATCCAACACGCGGTTCCACTGGAGTGCACAGAAAAGGATTTCACGGGCGGTCGCTGGCCCCTTCGACTCAGGGTGCGGCATTACTTTGAACAGGACCCGCAGACCGGGGCGGTCCGCGTGGCCGCAAGCCGCCTTGTCCATGTCTTCAAGGAGGTGCGCTGATGGCTCTTACACGGGGGAAACTGGTGCTCAGCAAGAAGGGAAAACCACAAATCGAAATCGACGGGAAACTTTTTAACCCGGCGCAATGTGAATTGAGCCAATCCATTCTGTCACGGCTGAAAGAACTGAACGGTGCAGAGGTGGAATTCGAACTCGAAGGCGGGCAGCCAAAAAAGATTCGCAAGGTGGGATCCCAGTTCGCGCCGGCGCAAGCCGCGGCAGCCCCTTCCAGCTATTCAAGAGCATCTGATCGCGGGAAAGTCCGGGATCGAAGAACAGCCGACCAGCCGCCCACCATGAACCGTGACTTCCGTAATCCATACAACTTCATCCCCGCGCCGCCTCGCAAGACGGATGATCCAGACTTGGGCGACTACAAGCCCGTGCCGCAGGATCGGTTTCACCCGGATCGTTTCACCGGCCGTATTCGTGTTGTCATGGAAACGATCACGCCGCTTCTCGTCCCTGACCCCAATACCTGTCGGGAGGACGAGAGCGGGCACAAGACCTTTGCCTTGTTGCTCGGCAAGGACGGCAAACCCCTCCTGCCTTCATCCAGCATACGAGGAATGCTGCGTTCGGCCTACGAGGCCGTGACCAACTCGCGGTTCGGGCGTTTTCCCAAGAACGATCACGGCAAGCGCCTGGCCTACCGGATGGAGGCGAAGGGGGGGCTCCGATTGATTCCGGCCCGTATCGAGGATGGGAGAATTCGTTTGCTTACCGGCACTTCTCGAATCAGGAACGATGGATCGCCTGATGGCCCGCAGTATGCCGCCTGGCTGCCGAGGTACAGCGGGAACAACAAGAACACGACTCGCGCCATCACCTATCCCGATGGTTCGCTCCCTCAGCATGGAGACGAGGTGGAGTGTTGGGTGGAGCGTATTCGGCATAGTAGCGATAGGTTCGAGTATTGGAAGGTAACAAAGATCGATAGAAATGGTGCAAACATAGGCAATCCACCGGCGACCTCAAAACGAATCCGCGGCTGGGTCTGCATCACCAACGCCAACATCAACCGCAAACACGATGAAAGAGTTTTTTTCAGCGAAGGGACGCCTCCCACCGGGCCTTTTCCCATAACCGATGAGCTCCGAGAGCAATGGAGGCAGCTCATCGAGAATTACCAGGAAATACATGAAGAAGACCTGAAAAGGCGTGAGAGGCAAAACCAAGTGCCGGATGAATACCTCGGTCCGGAGCCGGGCCGGACCGCCTGGTCCCGCCACGTGTATACGGAGCAGGACCGCGAACTGCGGGACGGAACCCTCTGCTACGCCCGCCTGAAAAACGGAAACTCCAGTGTGGAAGCGCTTTTTCCCGTCATGATTGCACGGGAACTCTACCCTATTTCCCCATGGGATCTGCTGCATTCCTCGCTTCGGCCCGCTTCAAAGATCTCTGAACTCTCCCCCGCCGACCGCGTCTTCGGCTGGGTCATGGGGGATCCCGGCAACCAACAGAGGGAGCAAAGAAATCCAACAGCAGTGAGAGGACTGTTACGTATCGGACCGGTAACGAGCGAATCCTCTGCGGAGGATGCCATCGAAACGTTCCCGGGAGACGGCCTGCCGTTGGCCGTCCTGGCGGCTCCCAAACCCCAGCAGGGGAGGTTCTATGTCGCCGCATCCCCCCAAGGTGAAGCTCAAAACGGTAGGCTCTCCAAGACTGAAGCCGGCTACACGGCGAATAAAGGTCTAAGGGGACGCAAGGTCTACCCGCACCACTCTGGTCTTCCAGCGGATCATTGGCAAAACGCTTTGGAGGACCGCACTCAGAACCCCAACGGCCCCTGGCAGGAATACCGGCGTCCCATGAAAGACAATTATGAGCAGCGGGACGATCAAAACCGATCAATCCTTGGTTGGGTGAAATCCGGTACACGGTTCGGCTTCGACATCCATGTGGCCAATCTCACCAAGGTTGAATTGGGAGCCCTATTGTTCCTGCTTCAGCTTCCCGAGGGACATTATCATCGCTTTGGCGGCGGCAAGCCCCTTGGGTTTGGGAGTGTGCGGTTGTCCGCAGCCGAATGCAAACTGATGACAGGGGAACTTCTGTGTGAAAGGTATCGTGCGTGGTCTGATCAATGCAGGTGCGAGGATATCTCGGAAGGTGCCGTGGCCGCCTTCAAGGAAGCAGTAACTCATGCATACGGCCGTGCGGACGGCAATGGTTCCTTCGAACAGGTCTCTTTCATCGAGGCATTCCTCAAGGCATGTATGGGTTTCGATGACCGTCTGCCGGTTCATTATCCCCGGGTCACGAGACAACCAAGCCCCGACGGGGAGTCTTTCAAGTGGTTTGTCGCCAATGAGAAGGATGTCGCCCGTTTTGCCCTTGGCGATCTTGCGCAGGACCCGGGCCTTCCTACTCTCCAAGACGTCCAAGCCTCAGGTGGAACACATCAGAGAAGGAGGAATTGATGCCCCGCCAGATCCTTTGCACCGTCGGCACATCGCTTCTCACTAATCGCGACGGCCGCCCCTGGGGCGGTTGGAATCCGCGCAACGGTGATCCGCTGCCGGCCGACGATGAAGTGGTCCGCTGGCTGAGAAGGGCCGATGCGGCTGCGGCCAGCGCTGAGACCAACACCCTGGCCAGGCTCGATCTTGCCGAAACGGACATCCTCGTGTTGTTGCACTCCGACACCCCCGAGGGCCGCTTTTGCGCGGAGCGACTCAAGACCTACTATGCCTCGAGTGTTCGGGAAACGATCCTGGTTCACATCGGCAAGCTGGGTTATGGGGCCGCGCAGTTCACCTCGGGACTCAAAGCTCTTGTAGACGCGGCGATCCGCCGGGTCCATCAGGCCCAGGACCGTGGCATTCAAACGGTCTTTTGCGCCACCGGCGGATTCAAGGCGGAAATCGCCTTCCTGAACCTCATGGGGGCGCTTCTTGGAATCGAAGTCGTCTACATTCACGAACTGCACAGGGAATTGGTCCGGCTGCCGCGTCTTCCGCTCACCTGGGATGCGGCATTCGTCGCAAGGCACGATGACTTTTTTCGCTGGATCGATTCGGAGCCGAGGAAAAGCGCCGAAGTGGAATCGTGGCTGAAAGGAAGGCCCGAGCTCAGGCCCCTGGTGGAAGACGGCGGAGACGGACATACCTACCTTTCGGCGGCCGGGGACCTTCTTTACAAGGTGGCCGCGGAGCGTCTCTCCATGGGACCGCGGGCGCTCTGGCCCGAAGCAGACCCAAGACCACCCCATGAGAAGAACCACCTTTCAGGGGTGGAACACCATCGGGCGACCGGATGGGAACGGTTCGTGGATAGGCTTTGTGCCATCGACTGCGTCACTTCGGTCCATTACGATTCACGATGTGCGGGAATCCGTAGCGTGAAAGTGATGGATGCGGCAAACGGCGTCATCGGCGTTTGCTATGGTGGTCCGGAAGATGTGCTGCCTCTTCGGGTCGAGACCACGGCCCGCGGCGAGGCGCAGACCGATCTTGTCGCCAGTTATCTCCAGCATATGAAATAATTTGCCTTTTCCACAAGGCGCGTGTCGCTTATAACCCACCAGCCCTTTCCCCCAACCTGCGAAACCCCGTGAACGGCGTCGGATAACACCACCGCCCGCCATGCAGCGACCCGCGAAACACGCGGACTTGCGGCCATCCCGGGCCTGGGAATGTCGGATAATACCAAGTTGCGCCCAAGATCGCCCTGACATGCTGAGTGAAGATTTCGAGCAAAGGGATGAATCCTACGGGTGGGCAGTTTCGGCTTGAATGCAACTTGGTATAAGACGTGTTCTCTGACCTTCCGAGAACCTCGGTCGGCGGAAGGTTCTCTCGATCAATGCTTCCGCCCGGCTCCCGAAGGCTCCGATGCTGCCCGCATCATTGCCTGCGGATGTGTTCGGGGACGCGACTGTATGCTGACTGTCTCTTGCCTCTGTCATTGCCTGTCCGAAGGCGGGAACGGGAAAGCGGCCCGGGTGGACCGCTTGGCTTCCATGGGCGGCGGCGGATCAGAGGCGCTCGAGGGCGTCCTCCAGCGCGCCGTCCACGAGGTGGGTGTAGACCTGGGTGGTCGACAGGTCCCGGTGCCCAAGGGCCCGCTGGACCACCAGGATGTCCCCGGTCCGGCTATAGAGGTGGGTGGCGAAGGTATGCCGCAGCGTATGCGGACTGAGTTTCTTGTCGATGCCGGCAGCCTTGAGCCAATACTCGAGCCGCCTGGCCACCTGCCGCTCGCAGAGCCGCTCCCCGCGGTTGGAGAGGAACATGGCCCGGCATTCGCCGTCGCCCCGGCGTCGGCGCTCGGCCAGGTAACTCCGC